>NC_011420.2:3837500-4137500 GCF_000016185.1 Rhodospirillum centenum SW | reverse complement strand
TCTGATGCCGTGCGACGGCCTGAAGCACCTCCGGCAGGGAGGGCCGCCGCCAGATCGTGGACTCGTCGCCACCCTCGCAGACGTGCATGGACGGAACCGGCCTTCACGGGACGCAAGGTGCGCCCGGAGAGCGCATTAGACCGGCACGGCCCCGCCGTTGGGAAGCGGGAAGTTTAGCAAAATGCGATCCGTCCGCCCGGCGGCGACAGGCGACGGACCTGTCGCGTCAGCCGGTGAACCTGCGGCAGTTCGATACCATGGTGGTATAGAGCGTGCGGATCAGGTCGGACGGGCGCAGCCGGCCGAAGGGGATGTTCTCGACCGCGTACTCCACCAGCGGCTCGGGCGGGCGCAGGGGCACCACCTCGTACCCCGCCCGACGCAGCCCCTCGACAACCGCCTCGGCCTGCTTGACGTAGTTCTCGTTGAACAGGGTGCGGTCCGCGCGCTTGATCGACTGGGCAATGGTTTCAACGATGGACGTCACCGGACCGCATCCCTTCTCAGCTCATGTCCCGGCCGGCACCCCGGCCCGCCGCAGTTCCCCCTCCAGCCGGCCGGACAGGAAGAGGAAGAACATGCGGAAGTCGCTGACCAGAGACCACAGCGGATAGGTGAAGGTCGCCGGCCGGTTCCGCTCCACCGTGGCATGGGACAGCCAGGCGAAGAAGTAACCGCACAGGGGCAGACCGAGCAACCAGAGCGGCCGCGCAGCCGCCAGCGCATAGAGGACACAGGCCAGCCCCAGGGCCGTGCCGACATAGTGGAAGGCGCGGGTCGCCGGTCGGCTGTGTTCGCGCAGGTAGAAGGGCCAGAAGTCGGTGTAGGTCGTGTAGAGGCGTTCAGCCATGGACGCATTCCTCCCGCCGCCTGAGCGCGGACGTCGGATTCTTGTCAAGACGACGCCCGATGGATAAGTCAGGATGCAACCCGCGGCTTGTCAAGCCACGGACTGTTTCAGTCGAAACCGTCAGCAGGGAACGGGAAGATGGGCTACAAGGTCGCCGTCGTGGGCGCCACCGGCAATGTCGGGCGCGAAATGCTGCAAATCCTGGCGGAGCGCAGCTTCCCTGCCGACGAGGTGGTGGCGCTGGCGTCCGAGCGCTCCGTCGGGCAGGTCGTCTCCTTCGGGGAGGATGACGAGCTACGGGTCCAGGACCTGTCGCGGTTCGACTTCAAGGGCATCGACATCGTGCTGTCCTCGCCGGGGGCGAAGGTATCGGCTGCCTTCGCGCCGCGTGCCGCCGAAGCGGGGGCCGTGGTGATCGACAACACCAGCCAGTTCCGCATGGACCCCGACGTGCCGCTGGTCGTGCCGGAAGTGAACCCCGGCGCCATCGCCGGCTGGTGCAAGAAGGGCATCATCGCCAACCCGAACTGCTCCACCATCCAGATGGTGGTGGCGCTGAAGCCGCTGCACGATCTGGCGACGATCCGGCGCGTCGTGGTGGCGACCTACCAGTCCGTCTCCGGCGCCGGCAAGGACGCCATGGACGAGCTGTTCACCCAGACCCGCGCCATCTACGTCAACGATCCGGTGGAGCGGAAGAAGTTCACCAAGCAGATCGCCTTCAACGTCATCCCGCACATCGACTCCTTCATGGACGACGGCGCCACCAAGGAAGAGTGGAAGATGGTGGTGGAGACGAAGAAGATCCTGGACCCGAAGATCAAGGTCACCGCCACCTGCGTGCGCGTGCCGGTCTTCATCGGCCATTCCGAGGTGGTGAACGTCGAGTTCGAGCGCCCGATCACGGTGGAGGAGGCCCGCCGCGCCCTGCGCGCCGCCCCTGGCGTCTCCGTCATCGACCACCGCGTGGACGAGGGATATGTCACCCCGGTCGAGGTGGCGGGGGAGGACAATGTCTTCGTCAGCCGCCTGCGCGAGGACATCACCGTGGAGAACGGCCTGTCCATGTGGATCGTCGGCGACAATCTGCGCAAGGGCGCCGCGCTGAACGCGGTCCAGATCGCCGAGACGATGATCCGCGACGGCCATCTCTGACCGTCCGCTGCGCGGACACATCCAGAACGGCGGCCCCCAGGGCGGCGGCCCCCAGAGCCGCCGTTCCGTTCCGGGAGGGGCGGATCAGCCGCGCAGTTCCACCAGCAGATCGCAGGTGGGCGTGCCCAGCCCGCGGCTGAAGAAGCGCACGATCATGCCGGTGGCATCCTTGACCGGCAGTGTGGTGGACTGGCCCGGCGCCATCTCCAGCCGCCGGCCGGTGGTGGCCAGGGCTGATTCGGTCAGGCTGTATTCCAGCACGCAGCGCCGGTTGCCCTCGTTGTGGAAGACGGCCTCGCCGGGGCCGGCGATACGGAACTCGTAAGAGCGGCCACGCTCGAAATCGACCCGGCCGCGGCAGGGATTCTCCCGCCCGACCTCGCAGCCGAACTCCCCCGTCGGACCCGCGGGCGCATCCCCGGCCTGGGCCCCTCCCTGGGCCCCTCCCTGGGCCGCAGCCGGCAGGGCGGGCAGCGCAAGGAGCAGGACGAGCGGCAGGAAGGCGGTGCGGACCATGGGACGACTCCGGAAACCATGCTGCCGACGGGGGTAGCGCGGGGACGGGGCGGTGACAAGCGAAAGCGACTGCGGCGGCCCCGCGCGGCGACCACGCGGCTGCGGCGGTCAGCGCACCTTCTCGGGCGTGAACAGACAGCGCGGACGCACCAGTTCCTCCTGCGCGGCGATGAGCTGCAACTCCCGCCGGCCGGCCGCGGCCGTGGCGGTGAAGACGGCATAGATGGCGGAAGCGGCATGGCCCAGCGCCTCGGCCGGGGAGCCCGTCTCCAGCAGCTTCGCCAGGAACAGCGCGGCGGTGGCGTCGCCCGCCCCGTTCGCCGGCGGGCTGAGGTCGAGCCGCGGGGTGGCGACGATCCAGGCGCCGTCCGGCGTGTCCAGCAGCATCTCGATCCGGTCGGCCGGCGCGTCCCGCCGGGCGAGGCTGGTGACCAGCGCCAGCCGCGGCCCCAGGGCGCGGACCGCGGCCGTCGCCTCCAGCGCGCCGGCAAGGTCGTCCACGGCGCGGCCGGAGAGGTATTCCAGCTCGAACTGGTTGGGGGTGATGACATCCGCCAGCGGCACCGCCCGGTCCCGGAAGAACTCCGGGATTCCCGGACGGACGAAGAAGCCGCGCCCGACATCGCCCATCACCGGGTCGCAGCACCAGACGGCCCGCCTGTTCAGCGCCTTGACCCGGACCACCGCGTCCAGCACGACGGCCCCCAGGGCGGCGTCGCCCATGTAGCCGGTCAGCACCGCGTCGCAGCCGGCAAGCCCGCCGCGAGCCTCCACCCCCGCCAGGATCTCCGCCACATGGTCGGGCGGAAAGACGGTGCCGGTCCAGGCACCGTAGCCGGTGTGGTTGGAGAACTGCACCGTGTTCACGGCGATGGCCTCGCAGCCCAGCCGTTCCAGGGGGAAGACGGCGGCACGGTTGCCCACGTGGCCGAAGGCGACGTGGGACTGGATGGTCAGGATGGTCTTCATCGCGGTCCGGGTCAGGCTTTCCTGATCCGACCCTAGCGCCTAGGATGCCGGCCGAGAACCCTGGTCCCGGGAGATCCGCCATGCATGACCGCCCCCGCCGCTCCGTCCTCTACATGCCCGGTGCGAACGCCCGGGCGCTGGAGAAGGCCCGGACGCTGCCCGCGGACGGGCTGATCCTGGACCTGGAGGACGCGGTGACCCCGGAAGCCAAGGCACAGGCGCGCGAGCAGGTCGTCGCCGCGGCGCAGGCGGGCGGCTACGGCCGACGCGAGGTGGTGGTGCGGGTCAACGGGCTGGACACGCCCTGGGGCCATGCCGACCTGACCGCCGCCGCGACCTGCGGGGCCGACGCCGTGCTGCTGCCGAAGGTGGAGACGGCGGAGGCGCTGCGCCAGGCGGAGCGGGTGCTGGCCGCCGCCGGGGCGCCGGAGAGCCTCGCCCTGTGGGCGATGGTGGAGACGCCGCGCGGTGTCCTGACCGTGGCCGAGGTCGCCGCCGGCTCCCGCCGCCTCGCCTGCCTGGTGATGGGCACCTCCGATCTGGCGAAGGACCTGCGCTGCGCCCACACGCCCGACCGCCTGCCCTTCCTGGCGAGCTTCGGACTCGTGCTGCTGGCCGGCCGGGCGAACGGGCTGGCCGTGCTGGACGGGGTGCATCTGGACCTGGACGACGCCGACGGGCTGGCGGCCGCCTGCCGGCAGGGGCGGGACCTGGGCTTCGACGGCAAGACCCTGATCCATCCCAACCAGATCGAAGCGGCGAACCGGGCCTTCGCCCCGACGCCCGACGAGGTCGCCCGCGCCCGCCGTCTGATCGCCGCCCATGCCGAGGCGACCGCCGCCGGCAAGGGCATCACGGTGGTGGACGGCAAGCTGGTCGAGGCGCTGCATGTGGAGCAGGCCCGCCGGCTGGTCGCGCTGGCGGAGGCCGTGGGTATCGCGGGCTGACGTCCCCCGTCAGCGCGGGGCCGCGGGGGGCGGCGGAAGTCCCCCGCCCGCGTCGGAGAGCCGCGCCAGCGCCTGGGCGAAGGCGGCGGCAGAAACGGCGGCATTGTAGCCGGCGTTCGTGACGGCGACCTGCACCGCCACCACGGCCAGGTCGTCGCCGCTGCCGCTGAGGATGGCGGAGCCGCTGTCCCCCGGCACGGCGTCGCAGTCGTGCAGCCAGAGGTCCGGGTCGGCCCGCCCCTGCGCCGTGGCGATTCCGCTGCCGATCCCGGTCAGGCCGCAGCCGGCGGCCCGCATCGGCAGGTGCGCCCGGTCCTGGCCGTAGCCGATGCGCGACAGGGTGTGCCGGCCCAGCGCCGCCTCCACCGCCGCGGGGGAGAGCGGGCGCACCGGCACCGGCCGCAGCGCCACCGGAGCATCCAGCACCAGCAACGCCCAGTCGTGGGTGACCGTGGCGAGGCTGGCACCGCGCCCGGGCCGGTAGCCCGGCCCCACCTCATAGGACACGCCGCGGGCATGTACCGCGAACTCCCCGCGCCGGTAACCCGCCACGAAATGGAGGGTGTGGGCCGGCACGAACAGCCGCGTTCGGGGATGCAGCAGGCAGTGCGCCGCCGTCAGCACCAGCCGCGGCGCCACCAGCGTGCCGGTGCAGAAGCCGCCCGCCTCCCGGTTCACCCGGCCGATCGCGGTGTAGGGCCAGACGTCGGGCTCGAACGGCCGGCGGTCGTCCGCCCCGATGATGCCCGGCAGCGCCGGCCGCTGCGGGGCGGTCTGGGACAGCGCCGGCCACGGCGTCAGCATCGCGGCCAGAAGCGGGAGGAGGAGAAACCGGAGCGTCCGCATGGACGCCACCATAGCCCCGGCCGGCCGGCCACGGCCACCCCCGCGGTCTTCACATCCCGCTTGACCGGACCGTGCCGGAATGAGAGGGGACGAAGGAGAAGAAAAGGAAAGAAGAGGAGGACGACGTGCCTGGCACGGTCGAACATGGAAAGATCGAGAGTTTCCAGGATGCTGACGCGGCGCTGCGCCGCGTCGCCGAGCTGTACGACATCGCCGCGGGCCATCTGCGCGACCGATTCGCCGCCTTCGCCGGCGGCGCCGACCTGGGCGGGCGGGTGCGGGCCTGCTATCCCTTCGTACAGATCCGCGTCCAGCACGAGCCCCGGGTGGACAGCCGTCTCTCCTTCGGGTTCGTCGCGGCCCCGGGCCTCTACCGCACGACGCTGACCCGGCCGGACATCTTCGGCCACTATTACCGCGAGCAGTTCCGGCAGCTCCTGAAGAACCACGCCGCACCGCTGGAGGTCGGGGTCTCCGATGTCCCCATCCCGATCCAGTTCGCCTTTCCGGAAGGCATGCATGTGGAGGGCAACCTGGATCCCGAGCGGCTGCACCAGCTCCGGGAGTTCTTCGACCTGCCCGACCTGTCGCTGATGGACGACAGCATCGTCAACGGCACGCATGTGACCCCGCCGGGCGAGCCGGAGCCGCTGGCCCTGTTCACGGCGCCACGGGTGGACTACAGCCTGCACCGGCTGAAGCACTACACGGCGACCAGCCCGGACCATGTGCAGAACTACGTGCTGTTCACGAACTACCAGTTCTACATCGACGAGTTCGTGCGCCGCGGGCACGAGATCATGCAGCCCGCCGACGATCCGGCGGTGGCCGAATACCGCCGGCAGTATGTCGCCTTCGTCGAACCGGGCGACCGCATCACCTGGAACCAGGCGGTGCATCCCGGCCGGGAGCCGGAGGGCGAGCGGGCAGCGCGGCTGCCGCAGATGCCGGCCTACCACCTGAAGCGGGCGGACGGGAACGGCATCACCATCGTCAACATCGGCGTCGGCCCCTCCAACGCCAAGACGATCAGCGACCACATCGCCGTGCTGCGCCCGCATGTCTGGCTGATGCTGGGCCACTGCGCCGGCCTGCGCGACACCCAGCGGCTGGGCGACTACGTGCTGGCGCACGGCTATGTCCGCGAGGACAAGGTGCTGGACGCCGACCTGCCGACCTGGGTTCCGGTGCCGCCGCTGGCCGAGGTGCAGGTGGCGCTGGAAGGGGCGGTGGCCCGCATCACCGGGCTGGAAGGCTATGACCTGAAGGCGATCATGCGGACGGGGACCGTCGCCACCATCGACAACCGCAACTGGGAGCTGCGCGACTACCGCGAGCCGGTGCAGCGCTTCAGCCAGTCCCGCGCCATCGCGCTGGACATGGAGAGCGCCACCGTCGCCGCCAACGGCTTCCGTTTCCGGGTGCCCTACGGCACGCTGCTGTGCGTCTCCGACAAGCCGCTGCACGGCGAGCTGAAGCTGCCGGGCATGGCCAACCGGTTCTACCGCGAGCGGGTGGACCAGCACCTGGCCATCGGCATGCTGGCGCTGGAGATCATGCGCGACTACGGGCTGGAGAAGCTGCACAGCCGCAAGCTGCGCAGCTTCGTCGAGGCGGCGTTCCAGTAGACGCGGGCCCCGGCCGGGAGGCCGCTCATCCGGTTTTTCGCCCCATTTCGCCGGACAGAGTGTCCTCCCGCCGCCCGCGACCGTTATGTCCGACATGATGCCACCCCCGACGGCCCGACAGGCCGGCTTCCCCATCCGTTTCCTGCCCCTGCTGGTGCTGTTGGCGCTGCCGGTCCTGCTGACGCAGCCGAAGGCCGCCAGGGCGCAGGAGACCCCCTACACCGTCGAGCTGACCGGGCTGGACGGAACCGGCGATGTGCGCGGGCTGCTGGAGGAGGTGTCCCGGCTGGTCGCCCTGCGCGACCAGCCGCCCCCCTCCCCCATCGGCCTGCGTCGGCGGGCCGAGGCGGACCGTGACCGGCTGGCCGCCGCGCTGCGGTCGGAGGGATATTTCGCCGCCGTGCTGGACATCGACGTGGACACCGGCGCCAGCCCGGCTACGGTCACGGTCCGGGTCCGGCCGGGGCAGCGTTACACCATCGGCACCGTCTCCGTCCGGACGACATCGGGAGAGGTGCTGCCGGGCGGCGCGATCGCGCCCGGGGACGTGGGGCTGCCCCCCGGTTCCCCCGCCCGCGGCGCCGCCGTGATGGACGCGGAGGACCGGCTGCGCGCCCGGCTGGCGGCGGAGGGCTATGCCTATGCCCGGGTGCTGGACCGCAGGGTGCTGGTCGATCATGCCCGCCAGGCCATGGACATCGACTTCACGGTACTGCCGGGCCCCTTGGTGCAGTTCGGAGAGGTCAGCGTCAGTGGTCTGGACACGGTGGGGGGGATCGCCGTCCGCCGACGCCTGCCCTGGAAACGGGGCGACCGCTACGACCCCGCCCTGATGGACAAGGCCCAGGAATCCCTGACGGAACTGGGCGTCTTCAACAGCGTCCGGCTGGCCTTGGGGCCGGAGCCCGCGCAGGGAACGGAAGCCCCGGTGAACGTCGTCGTGCGCGAACAGGACATGCGCTTCATCGGCTTCGGCTTCGACTATTCCACCTCGGAGGGGTTCGGCGCCAACGCCTACTGGGGTCACCGCAACCTGCTGGGCGGGGCGGAGCGGCTCCGGGTCGGCGCCGAAATCTCCGGCATCGCCCGCGATGCGAACCTGAACCCGACGGACTACGACTACAATCTGAACGTGCTCTACCGCGAGCCGGATTTTCTGAGCCGGGGCCAGTCGCTGTCCCTGTCGGGCGAGATCCTGTCGGAACGGCCCGACGCCTACCGGCGCGATGCCGTCGTGCTGTCCGCCATCGTCGAACGGCCGCTGACGGACAGCCTGACCGGCAGCCTGGGCGTGACCTTCGAACAGTCGCGCGTCGAGGACGGGCTGCGGGAGACGACGAACACCCTGGTCGGCGTGCCCGCGGCGGTGACCTGGGACCGCAGCAACGATCTGCTGAACCCCACATCCGGCTTCCGCCTGAGCGCCCTGGTGACGCCCTATGTCGTCCCCTTCGGGGACAGCGACAACTTCACCGTCAGCCGGCTGACCGGCAGCACCTACTGGGACCTGACCGGCAGCGGCGACTACGTGGCCGCGGGGCGCCTCTCCTACGGCAGCATCTTCGGCTCGACGCTGGCGGGGGTGCCCGCCGACAAGCGGTTCTATGCCGGCGGCGGCGGCTCGATCCGCGGCTACGGCTACCAGGAGGTCGGCCCGAAGGCCCCCGACGGCGACCCGCTGGGCGGCAAGTCGCTGATCGAGGCGAGTGTCGAACTGCGCATCAAGGTGACCGACAGCATCGGCATCGTGCCCTTCGTGGATGCCGGCAACGTCTATGACGAGACCTTCCCCGATTTCGGGGAGGAGCTGCGCTGGGGCGCCGGCATCGGTGCCCGCTACTACACCGGGATCGGCCCGATCCGGGTGGACTTCGCCGTTCCGCTGAACAAGCAGGAGGGCGATTCCAGTTTCCAGTTCTATGTCAGCATCGGACAGGCGTTCTGACGCCGCCGGGGGCCGGTCCGGACGCGGCATCCCGCCGGGTCCGTGTGAAATGAAAGAAGAAGGCGGGGAAGCCGGATGCATCCTGCACTGCGTTGGACCCTCTGGATCGTCGGAACCCTTCTGGGGCTGGTCGTCCTGGCCGTGGCCGGGGCGCTGGTCTGGCTGTCCACGCCCGGCGGACGGGAGACGGTGCTGGCGCAGGTGGAACCGCTGGTCCCCGGGTTGGAGATCGAGGGAGCGGAAGGCGGCCTGTTCGACCTGGGCGTCGCCCGGCTGACCCTGGCCGACCGCGAGGGTGTCTGGCTGACGGTGGAGGGGGCGCGGCTGGACTGGTCGCCGCTGGATCTGCTGACCGGCACCGTGCAGGTGGACGCGCTGACGGCGGGCCGTGTCGCGGTGGCCCGCGCCCCCGTGTCCGATCCCGACCCGGAACCGGAGACCGACGCCGGCCCCTTCTCCCTGCCGGTGGCGGTGGACGTGGACCGGCTGGCGTTGGAGCGGGTCGAACTGGGGGCGGCCCTGCTGGGCGGCACCCCTGCCCTGCTGACGGCCGGAGGCCAAGGCAGTCTGCCCGCCGGCCGGCTGGGCGGCAGCGTGGATCTGCGCGTCGAGCGCATCGATGAGAGCCCCGGCACCGCTGCCCTGCGCGCGACCTACGTCCCGGGAACGAGCCTGGATCTGGATCTGCGGCTGGCCGAACCGGCCGGCGGTGTGCTGGCCCGGCTGCTGGAGATCCCCGGCCGACCGCCGGTGGACGTGGCCGTCACCGGCGAAGGCCCCCTGACCGACTGGACCGGACGCCTGGAGGCCAGCGCCGGCGATGTCGCCAGCGCGACCGGGGAGGCCCGCATCCGCCCGACCGGCGATGCCTTCGCCTTCGGCCTGGACCTGTCCGGCAACGTGGCAGCCCTGGCGCCGGACACGGTCGGCGCCCTGCTGGGCCGCACGGTCACGGTGGCCGCGGGCGGCCTGCTGCGGCCCGGCGAGCGGATCGCCCTGGACGGCTTCACCGTCACCACCGCCGCCGGAACGCTGGCCGGCCAGGGCGTCTACGACATCGCGTCGGACGCGCTCAACGCCGGCCTGATCTTCAGTGCCGGAGCGGAGTCGGCCCTGCATACGGTGCTGACGGAGCCGGTCTTCGGCAACGCCCAGCTCGCCGCCCGGATCGAAGGGCCGGCTGCCGGCCCCGCCATCGTCGCCAGACTGACCGCCGACGACCCCGCCTGGGGCCAGTTCGGTGCGGAGACGCTGGTGCTGGACGCCACCGTGGAGCCGCAGGACGGCTTCGACCGGCTGGCGGTGACGGCGACGGCCATGCTCCAGGGCGCCACGGCAGGGGATGCGCGGCTGGCCCCCCTGCTGGCCCCGCGCACCATCCTGTCGGCCGGCGGCATGGTGGAGACGGCGGAGGGGGTGGTCCGGCTGGACCGGCTGTCCCTGGATGCCCCCGCCCTGGATGCCACCGGCAGCGCCACCCTGCGCGGCTGGGGGACGGAGGCCGAGGCGGCCCTCCGGCTGACGGCGGACAGCCTGGCCCCCCTGTCGGGGCTGGCCGGCACCGACCTGTCCGGGGCGCTGGCGGCAACGGCGGGGATCACCCGCCGGAACGGCGTGCTGACGGCGGAGATCGACGCCACCGGACGGAAGCTCGCCACCGGCATCGCCGCCGCGGATGCCCTTCTGGGGCCTGAGACGAAACTGGCCGGCCGCATCGTCAGCGACGACGCGCTCCGGGTTCCCGCCCTGTCGCTGAAGACGGGCCGGCTGGCGGCTTCCGGCACCGCCCGGCTGGAGGCCGGGCGGCTGACGGCGGAGACGAAGGCGACGCTCGCCGATCTGGCGCCGCTGGGAGCGGCGCTGGGTACGCCGCTGGCGGGCTCGGTGCAGCTCACCGCCCGGATCGCGGGGCCGACGGAAGCCCTGGACCTGGAGGCGACGGGCAGCGCCGCCGACCTTGCCGTGCAGGGGCGGCGCTACGGAGAGGCCACGCTGGAGCTTTCCGCCACCGGCCTGCCCGCCGCCCCCGAGGGGACGCTGAGCGCCCGGACGCAGGTGGAAGGCGAACCGGCCCGACTGTCCGGCCGCTTCGCCCTGGCCGGGGACAGCCTGCGGCTTTCCGATCTGGACCTCCGGGTCGCGGAGAACAGCGTCACGGGCGACGTGGTGGCCGATCTTGCCGCCCGCACCGCCGACGGCACGCTCACGGCCGGCCTGCCCGACCTGTCACCGCTGGCCGCGCTGGCCGGCCAGAAGCTGTCGGGCCGGGGCGAGGGCCGCGTCGTGCTGAGCACCCGGCGCGGCGGGCAGCGGGTGGAGCTGGACGCGACCCTGCGCGAGCTGGACCGGCCCGGCGCCGGCCAGGGAGCCCGCCGGATCGCACTGTCCGGGAGCATCAGCGACGCCGTGACGAAGCCGACGCTGGACCTGCGCCTGAGCGGCAGCGGGCTGCGCGCATCCGACATGACCCTGGAACGGCTGGAGGCCACCGCCCGCGGCCCCCTGACGGCCGCCGCCCTGACGGTGGAGGCGGCGGGCCGACGGGCCGGGCAGCCCCTGACCCTGAGCGGGGCCGCGACCCTGGGGCAGGACGCGGACGCGACCCGGATCGCGCTGGAGCGCCTGTCCGCCGACCTTGGCGGCACCCCGCTGCGATTGACGAAGCCGGCGGTGCTGGCCTTCGGCGACGGGAGCCTGCGGGTGGACGGGCTGGCGCTCGCCTCCGCCGACGCCCGCATCGCGCTGGAGGCCGACCTGGGTCCACGGCGCTTCCAGGCCGACGCCCGGCTGCGCTCGGTTCCACTCGCGCTCCTGCAACTGGCCGATCCGACCCTGACCGTGGACGGCAGCCTGGACGGGACCCTGACCCTGGGCGGCAGCCCGGCCGACCCGACCGGCAACCTGCGTCTGACCATCGCCCGCTTCCGCGTCGCCCCGGCGGAGCAGACCGTGATCGCCCCCGTGGACATCCGCATCACCGGCGACTGGCGCGGCGGCCGGGCCCGGCTGACGGCGGAGACGGACAGCAAGGCCGGCACGGCCGACCTGACCGCCCGCGCCGACCTGCCGCTGGTGCTGGCGGCCGCCCCCCTGTCCTTCGCCGTACCGGCGGACCGGCCGGTCTCCGGCAGCCTGGAGGGCACCCTGGAGCTGTCGCAGCTCAACGACCTGCTGGCCGCCAGCGGCGACCGCATCGCCGGCCGGCTGACCGCCGATCTGGACCTGACGGGCACGGCGGGAGACACCGCCCTGGCCGGAACCGCCAGCATCGCCGGGGGACGCTACGAGAATCAGACGCTGGGCACCGTCGTCCAGGAGATCCAGGGCACCCTGGTCGGCGACCCGGACGGGCTGCGCGTGCGCGACCTGCAAGGCCGCACGCCCAACGGGGGCCGGATCGAGCTGAGCGGCGCCGTGCGTCTGGACCCCGCCTTCGGGGACCGCCAGATCGACCTGCGCCTGCTGGCCGACCGCGCCCGCGTGGCGCAGACCGATCTGGTCCGGGCCGATGCCGACGCCGACCTGACCCTGCGCGGCAGCTTCGTGCAGGCGCTGCTGTCGGGCGGGGTGCGTATCCGGCAGGCCAATGTGAGCATCCCCGACCGGCTGCCGCGGCAGGTGGTGGACCTGGAGATCCAGGAGGTCAACAGCCCCGGCGCGGAGGAAATAGCCCGGTCCATGCGGGTGCCCGGGCACAAGCCGCCGGGCGGCCGCAGCGCGCCGGACCGTGCCGGCCTGGACCGTCCGGCGGCACCGGCCGGCGATGCCCCGCCGCCGCCCACGGCCGTGGCCGAGACGGCGCCCGAGCCCCCTGCCCCCGACACCGGCATCCGGATCAACCTGGACCTGGACGTGCAGGCACCGAACGAGATCTACATCCAGGGCCGCGGCGTGGATGCCGAATTCAAGGCCGACCTGGACGTGCGCGGCTCCACGGACGAACCGCTGGTGGTCGGCGCCATCACGCTGCTGAAGGGACAGGCCGACGTGCTGGGCCAGACCTTCGCCCTCAGCCGCGGGGTCCTGACCTTCACCGGCGACGGTTCGCTGGAGCCGCGGCTGGACCTGGAAGCGCGCGCCGAGCGCGGCAACCTGACCGCCATCATCGCCGTCAGCGGCACCCCGTCCAAGCCGGCGGTCAAGCTGACCTCCGAACCGGCCCTGCCGGAGGACGAGGTGCTGGCCCGGCTGCTGTTCGACCGGGGCCTGGGCGACCTGTCCGCGCTGGAGGCGGTGCAGCTCGCCCAGAGCGCCGCCCAGCTCACGGGCGTTCTGGGCAGCGGCCCCGGCGTGCTGGACGATTTCCGACGCTCCCTGGGGGTGGACCGGCTGGAGCTGCGCGGCTCGGAAACCGGCGAGGGCCTGGGCACCGTGGCCGCCGGCCGCTACATCGGCGACGAGGTCTATCTCGGCGTGGAGCAGGATCTGGGCACCGGCGAGAGCCGCGCCACGGTGGAGTACGACGTCACCGAGGCGATCCGCCTGCGCGGTGAAGTCGGCCGCGAGAGCAAGGTCGGCGTCCAGTTCCAGTGGGATTACTGATCCCAGCGGGATCACCGGGCGGCCGGAGGCTGCCCCTGGGGGCCGCCGTGGGCCGGACGCAGCCCTCCCGCGACCGGGGGCAAGGCCGGCCCGCTCCGGCACCGGCATCGGATCAGCCTGTCGGACCATCCATACTGCGTGTCGGAGAACCGTCTGAGCCGGACACACCAGATGCCGGCGCCGGTTCATTCATGTCGTCTTGCCAGGGGCGGATCGTCATGTTATTTCTTATCTGCGAAGCTCCGAAGATAAAAGAAAGGGGCAGCTCGGGCTGGGTTCTGCCAGCCCCAGGGAAATGGCACGGCGGGTATCCGCCACCCGATGGGAGGAACGCATGGCCGAGATCGTGGTCCTGGGCGCGGGCCTGGGGGGAACGCTGGCAGCTTTCGAAATCCTGCCGACCCTGAGAAAAGAAGACCGCCTGACCGTGATCGGTCAGGGCCGGACCTTCCACTTCGTTCCGTCCAATCCGTGGATCGCAGTCGGGTGGCGGGACCGGCAGGACATTGAAGTCGATCTGGACAACGTCATGGCACGCCGCCGGATCAGGTTCGTCTCCACCGGCGCGGAGCGCCTGCATCCGGCAGAGAACCGGATCGACCTTACCGATGGGTCGTCGCTCGGCTACGACTATCTGGTGATCGCCACCGGACCGGAGCTGGCCTTCGACGAGGTCCCGGGCCTGGGACCGGACGGCTTCACGCATTCCATCTGCCATATCGACCACGCCGTGAAGGCCAAGGAAGCCTTCGACCGCTTCCTGGCGAAACCCGGCCCGATCATCGTCGGGGCGGCACAAGGGGCTTCGTGCTTCGGTCCGGCCTACGAGTTCGCCCTGATCCTGGATACGGAACTGCGCCGCCGCCGCATCCGCGACCAGGTTCCCATGACCTTCGTGACGGCCGAGCCCTATATCGGACATCTGGGACTGGACGGGGTGGGGGACACCAAGTCGCTGCTGGAAAGCGAACTGCGCAACCGGCACATCAAATGGATCACCAACGCCCGCATCCTGGGGGTGGAAGCGGGCAGCATGAGCGTGGAGGAACTGACCGACGACGGCCAGATCCGCAGGACCCACGCCCTGCCCTTCGCCTATTCCATGATCCTGCCGGCCTTCCGCGGCGTGGCGGCCCTGCGCGGTGCGGAAGGGCTGGTGAACCCCCGCGGCTTCGTCGTCGTGGACGCCTACCAGCGCAATCCGACCTTCCCGAACGTGTTCGCCGTCGGCGTCTGCGTGGCGATCGCACCGACGGGGCCGACGCCGGTGCCGGTCGGCGTGCCGAAGACCGGCTTCATGATCGAATCCATGGTCACCGCCACGGCGGAGAATCTGCGCTGCCTGCTGCGCGGCAGGCCGGCCCACAGCCAGGCGACCTGGAACGCCGTCTGCCTTGCCGATTTCGGCGACGGCGGGGTGGCCTTCGTGGCCCAGCCCCAGATCCCCCCGCGCAACGTCAACTGGTCGTCCAAGGGCCGCTGGGTCCACTGGGCAAAGATCGGCTTCGAGCGCTACTTCATGAACAAGATCAGGGTCGGACGGAAGCAGCCTTTCTATGAGAAGCTGCTGCTCGACCAGCTCAACATCCGCCTGATCAAGTCGCGCCCCGATGTCGTCGCAGCGCCCGTCGGACAGGACTGAGCAGCCGTCTCAGGCCAGGTGAACCTGGTTCCGGCCGGCGGCCTTGGCGCGGTAGAGAGCCGCGTCCACCCGCCGGAACAGGGCGTCGATGCTCTCACCCGGGGTGGCCTGCCCGACGCCGATGCTGACGGTGACGCCCCCTGGCCCGACGTCCCCTGGCCCGACGTCGGCGATGGACAGCGCGGCGACGGCGCGGCGCAGGTCAGAGGCCAGGGCCTGCGCCGAGACGGCATCCGTCTCGGGCAACAGCAGGGAGAACTCCTCCCCGCCCCACCGGGCGAGGCAGTCCACCTGCCGCGAGCGCCCGGCCAGGACGCCCGCCACCATCTGCAACGCCCGGTCCCCGAGGGCGTGGCCGTGCGTGTCGTTGAACTGCTTGAAATGGTCGATGTCGATCAGCAGCAGCGAGAAGGGGCGCCCGTAGCGCAGGGCGCGCGCGGCCGCTTCCTCCAGCGCCTGTTCGAAGCGGCGGCGGTTCCAGACGCCCGTCAGGGGATCGTTCAGCGCCGCCTGCTCCAGCGACGCCTCCAGCCGCTTGCGCTCGGTGATGTCCAGCAGCACGCCGTTGATGGAGACGGTGCCGTCCGGCCGCGGCCGCGGCCGGGCCCGGCCCAGCAGCCAACGTCCGGGGGCCGGATCGGCGCCCCCTGCCCCGTCCGTCCCGGCCTCGGGCGGATGGACGTGGAACTCCTGGTCCCAGGCCACACCCTCCCGCGCGGCCCGGCGCAGCCCGTACAGGACTCCGATCCACTGCTTGCGGCTCATGGCGCCCGCCAGCACCCCGGGCATCGTCAGATCGGCACCCGGCGGCAGACCCACCAGCGTGTTGGCGGCGGAACTGAAATAGGTCGGCAACACCCGGCCGTCGGGCCGGATCTCGGCCTGGAAGACCGCCCCCGGCAAGGAGTTGGTGAGGTCGGTGACCCGCGCGTCGCGCTCCTTCTCCTCCGTCAGGTCGCAGAAGCTGACAACGACCCCGACAACCCCGTCCCGGCCACGCACGGGGCTGGCGGTGATCCGTGCCGGGAACGGCGATCCGTCCTGGCGGAAGAGGGGGCATTCAAGATCGCGGACAGGGCTGCCCGTCGCCGCGACCTGCAGGACGGGATGCGCCGCGGCCCCGGTCCCGCCGGGAACGAGGAAACGGCCGATGCCGCCCCGCATCAGCTCGCTCTCGTGGCTGTAGCCGAAGGCCTGTACCGCTGCCGGATTCACGAAGGTGACGTTGCCCAGGAGATCGACACCGCAGACACCGTCCTGCACGCTTTCAAGGAGCAGCCGGTTGAACAGCTCGGCCTCGATCACCGCCGTCACGTCATGGATGATGCAGAGCAGCAGGCGCCGACCCTGGAGCTGGATGGGGCCGGCATAGACCTGGACATCGCGCAGCGAGCCGTCGGCCATGCGATGGCGGAACCGCTGGGGATAATGCCCGCCGCTCCAGGAGGAGATTTCCCGCATCACCGGCAGGACGGAGCGGTCCAGGGTGTTGATGTCCCAGACATGCAGGGTCCGGAACCGTTCCCGGCTGTGGCCGTAGAACTCGGCCGCCTTCGGGTTCACATCGACGATGGCGCCGTCGCGCTCCGGGTCGATCAGCAGGATCGGGGCGGCATTGGTGGCGAAGAGGGCGTCGAAGGTGGAGCCGTCGGGGACCGGGGGATCCGGGGACGACGGCCGGTCGGCCACGGCCTGCACCGGCCGCAGTCTGGCGACACCGTCCTGCCGGTCGTGACTGTCCTGCCGGGCACGGCTCTCGCCCCCCCTCCTGATCCAATCGATTCGACCGGTCATGCTGCCCGCTTCAACCAAGGATGTCTGGGATTAGTTTAGCTCAAAATTAGCACTCCTTTGCAGGAAGGAAACATGAAGCATGCGCATTTATGCGCATCGGCGGCAGACGGCGGATCGGGGCGGGTGGAACGCGGCGCAGGCGGGGGATCGGCGGCGGGGGTGCCGCCGCCCCGGATCCCGTGGACGCCATCCTCAGTTGTGCGCAGCCTGCCGGGCCGCCGCCACCTCCTCGACCGGGACGGGATCGGGGAACTGGTTGCCGAAATGGGTGCGGACATAGCCGACCACGGCACTGATCTGCGCATCCGAGAGGAAGGAGAAGGACGGCATCGCCTTGCGTCCACCCACCACCATGGAAACCGGATAGGCCGCGACCTCCAGATTGGGATTTGCGGCCAGTGCCGGATAGGCGCCGGCACCGGAAGCCCCCTCCCCCGTCGGCATGTGGCAGCCCTGGCAGATGGCGCGGTAAAGCTCGCCGCCGTCACTGTAGGCGAAACGGTCCGGTGCCGCGAAGGCGCTGGACTGCACGTCGGTGGACTGCGCCGCCGCCGGCAGAACGGCGGTGACCGCCGCAAGGACCGCAGCCGTGCCAAGGAGCCCGGACAGGGTCCGCTTCCGCGTCGGGTTCATCATCGCTTTCATCGTCCTTTCCTCCCCTTCAGGTCTTCGACGGCGCGGGCTGCGCGACGATGCGCTGGTGCAGGCGGGTGATGGCGTCCAGGGCCGAGGTGACGGCGCCTTCCTGCCAGGCGGGCAGGTAGGAGGCGTGCTCGCCGGCCAGCAGGATGCGGCCGTCGATCTGGCAGAGGTTGCGGTAGTGCTGGGCCCGGGTCTTCTCGGTCCAGTGGCCGAAGCAGCCCATGGTCCAGGGCACCCGGTGCCAGGCCACGGCGACGCCGCAGTCGAACTCCTCCCGGTACTGCGGATGGATCTGGGCGCCGAACTCCACGGCCCGCCGGACCCGCTCCTCCGGCGGCATGGCGCTGAACTCGTAGGCGTAGGGTCCCCAGGCATAGGCGCCGAGCAGCACCGCCTTGCCCTTGGAGCCGTAGCCGGTGTTGGGGTAGCCGATCAGCGAGATGGGCAGGTCGGTGTAGCTCATCCCGCCATAGATGGCGTCGTCCTGTTCCCAGAAGCGGCGCTTGAACTGCAACCCGATCTTCAGGCTGGCCTCATACGGGACAGCGGCGATGGCATGCGCCATGTCCGGGCCGACATTGAGCGGAATCTGGCTGAGGACCGAGAGCGGGATGGTGCAGAGGCACCAGTCCGCCCGGGCCATCTCCGGACCGCCCCCCTTGCCGTCGTCGAAGCTGACGGTGACGCCGCTGTCGTCCTGGTGGATGCCGCGGACCCGTGCCCCGTAGCGGATCCTGTCCTTGACCTGCTCCGCCAGAGCGTAGGCCACCCTGTCCATGCCGCCCACGGGCTGGAACAGGGTGGTCTGGAATTCCAGTTCGTTGCCGGCGGCGATCTGGCGCCAGAGGCCGGAGCGCAGGATGTCAGCGAAGCCGATCGGCTCGGACGGGACCGGCTCACCCGACAGACCGCCGCCGGGCGGTCTGGCGAAGCCCCGGCGCATGCTGGACTCCCCACCCGCGCGGTACTGCATCTCGCGGTCCAGCGCCCCCCAGTCGCGCAGGGCTTCCAGCAGGCGCTCGGTGTCCTCCTTCTCGACCAGACCATCGAGCCCGCCCTTGTGCGCGAGCTTGGCCAGCAGGTCCGCCACATGGCCCTGGAAGTCGGCTTCGACCTCGCGGTAGCGGACCGGCTTGCCGCCGAAGGCGTCCTTGGAATGGACGTAGGCGTTGTAGTTGACCTGGGTGAAGGGCTCCAGCGGAACGCCCAGGGTCATGCAGTAGTGCATCACCCCGTGGTGATGGTGGGGAATGCGCCAGGGTCCCGGATTGACGTAGTTGCCGGGATCGAAGCCGACCGTCTGGGTGAAGCCGCCCAGCTCCGTGTAGACGTCGCCGCCGCGCAGGGTCCAGCAGCGGCCGCCCGGCCGGTCGCGGTATTCCAGGACCTGGACCCTGTAGCCCGCCTTCGACAGCTCGTAGGCGGCCACGAGGCCGGCGACGCCAGCCCCCAGGATCAGCACGGAGGCCCCGGCGGGCGCCGCGGACAATGCCGGCGGTCCCTTGAACTCGGACTCCGCGGCCAGCCCCAGGCTGCTGGCGGCCTGGTACATCAGCGAGCTGCCGGCCGATACGCCGATCATGGCCAGAAGACGCCGGCGCGTCAGGGGACCACGGACCGCGGCACCGATGGGATGGGATGGTGATGGGAGCATTCCGTAACCTCGAACATCGCGGCCGGTGCGCACCATGGACTGGGGGACACCGGCCTTGCGGATCAGGCCGAGGCGATGCGGGCGCCCTCGCCCGCATCGCTGCGGACGACGTCAGAAGGTGGCCGTGAGGCGGGCGTACCAGAGCCCGCCATTGTACCCGAAGGGCGAACTGTCCGGGTAGACCTGCCCGTAGGAGTAGGTTCCGTCAGCCTGCGTGTAGACGCGGTCCGGATGGTTGTCGAAGAGGTTGTCCACCCCGACGGAGAGCGTCAGCCACTCCGCATGGGTGTAGGAGACCTCGGCATCGAACAGCCATTCCGACCCGAAGGTCTGGGCGTAGGAACCGGTGTCCGTCCACTTGGAATAGTAGCTGCCGCGGGTCTGGAGCGAGAACGGCCCGATCGTGTAGAGGGCCGTGAGGGTGCCGCGCCAGTCGGGGAGCATGTCCTCGATGTCGGCCTTGCGCGTGTCGCCGATCACCGTCTCGTCGCGTTTGGTGACCTTGGTGCGGTTGTAGTTGAGGGCGCCGGTCAGGGCCAGGGTGCCCTCGCCGGCATCAAAGCTGGTGTTGGCGACGACGTCGATGCCCTCGGTCCGGGTGTCGAAGGCGTTGGTGAAGTAATTGACCAGCCCCAGCGTGTTCGCCCCCGGCACGCCCAGCGCCGCCAGGGCGGCCTGGTCCGCCGCGGTCGGCTCGAAGTCGCCGGAGATGGCGATGCGGTCCTCGACCTTGATGTTGTAGTAGTCGACCGTCAGGGTCACGGCGCCCGGCAGCGTCGCCACGAAGCCGCCGGCGATGTTGAAGGATTCCTCCGGCGTCAGCGGCTCGGCCCCGAAGTAGCGGGCGACGACGCTGGCGGCGGGATAGGTGCCGCGGGCCACCGGGTTGGGGTTGCCGGCGACGAAGGTCGTCTGCACCGACGAGGTCTGCGCCTGACCCGGTGTCGGCACCCGGAAGCCGGTGTTGACGGAGCCGCGCAGGGCCAGGTCGTCCGTCAGCTCGTAGCGGCCGCTGACCTTCCAGTTGATCTTGTCTCCGAAATCGTCGAAGTCCTCGTAGCGGCCGGCGACGCCCAGGGTGAAGCCTTCGACGAGATCGACCTCGGTATCGAGATAGGCGGCGACGTTGTCGCGCTTGAACTCCCCCGAATCCTCGGGCCGGAACCCCGGATAACCGTTGGAGCCGACCGGCAGGCCCGTCGGCAGGCCGGTGCGCGCATCGATGAAGTAGGCGTAGGGGCCGACCGCGTAGGAGGCGGTATCGCCGGGGCCGATCTCATACAGCTCGCGCCGGTACTCACCACCGAAGGCGATGTTCAGCGGGCTGGCCAGCCCGACCTCGACCGGATAGGCGAAGTCGGCGTTGAGGTTCGTCTCCTCCTGCACCATCCGGCCGACATAGAAGGAGGTCGGGCTGTCGGGGCCGAGCGACGGGTTGACCGTGTTCTTCAGGTCGTAGTCAAGCTGGCTGCGCCCGAAACCGGCGCTCAGCTCATAGCGGAAGCCGGAGTCCAGCTCGTGGCGGAACCCGCCGACGATGGAGGCGTCCTTGAGGTCGCCGTAGAAGCGGGGCGTGAAGCCGTCCGGAAACCAGTCGGTGAAGCGGAAGCCGGAGGGCTGGCCGGGAACCGGGATCGTCGGCCCGTTCACGGCGTGATCCAGTGTCGGCGGGCGGTAGTAGAAACTGCCGTCCGTCTTGCTGCTGCCGTAGTTGCCGAAGGCGAAGATGCTCTTGCCTTCGCCCAGGTCGATGCCGGAATTGACGAACAGGCGCTCGGCCTCGGAATTCGGGTCGCCCCAGTTCATCACCGGATCGGGCGCCCCGGCCGTCGCTTCCGGATGCTGGAGCCCGCGGTTGGTCGGGTCGGCGTTCACGTACTCCGCGCTGGCATTGAAGAAGCCGGTATCGCCCAGCGGCAGCCCGACATTGGCCTGGGCCCGCAGATTGTCGCCGTCGCCCTCGAAGGTGGAGCCGTATTGCAGGCTGGCCGAGCCGCCGTCGGCATCATCCTTGAGCTGGAAGTTGATGACGCCGGCGATGGCGTCGGAGCCGTACTGGGCCGAGGCGCCGTCGCGCAGCACTTCGACCTGCTTGATGGCGATGCTGGGGATCTGCGCCAGATCGGGAGCCTGGGCGCCCGCGGCCAGCGCACCGCCGCCGAGCTGGACCAGGGCCGAGCGGTGGCGGCGCTTGCCGTTCACCAGGACCAGGGTCTGGTCGGGGGGAAGGCCCCGCAACGTCGGCGGCCGGACGAAGGTGGAGCCGTCGGAGATCGCGTTGCGGCTGACATTGAAGGACGGAACCAGCGTCCGCAGGATGTCGTTGGTGTCCGTCGGTCCCTGGCGTTGCAGATCGTCGGCCCCGAACACGTCGATGGGGGAGAGCGATTCCGTGGCCGTGCGGTTGCTGACGCGCGTGCCCGTCACGATGATCTCGTCCAGGCTCTCCTGCGCCAGCGCCGGCGGAGACAGGACCGGGACAAGGCAGCTTCCGGCCGCCAGCCCCAGCATGAGGCGCCGGGAAACAGTATCGGCGATGCCGCTCCCCCTGCGCGGGAGAGTACCCGTCAGACTGCCCTTCTGAAGACTGCCCTTCTGACTGCTTCTCATTGTGTGCGGCTCCCTGTTCATTCGGTCAGGCCCCTTCCAGGAGACCTTCCCTCCCCGGAGACGCAGGGGTTCGTTCAGCCAGGCATGCCGGCTGGTGCGGGACCGTCCGGAGACGGCCCGTTCCCCTGTCTTGTCGTCGGAAGCAGGCGGCGCCCCTGCCCGTGGGGTCCGGGTTATCCGGTTGCCCCGGGGCGCCGCCGACCCGTCACGGCGTAGCGGGCGCGGGGGCCTTGGCCGCCAGGACCTCGATCTCCACGAGCATGCCCGGACTCACGAGGCCCGCCACCTGGACGGTGGACCGGGTCGGCTTGTTCGGCTGGTCCGGCGTACCGAAGAACTGCGAATAGCCCTCCATCATGCCGGCGAAGTCCATCCGGCCGCCGATCTCGGGATCGCCGACCAGGAACACGGTCATCTGGATCACATCCCCCAGGGCGAGGCCCTGCCCGGCGAGGATGTCCTTGATCCGGTTCAGCACATTGACGGTCTGGGTCTTCGTGCTGCCGAAGGAGCGGATGCTGCCCTTCGGCGCCTCGGCATCGACGATCGGCGGCACCGTGCCGCTGAGGAAATAGAAGGTCGAGCCCGGCGGCACCTGAACGACGGAGGCGATGGGAAAGTCCGGGACGTTGGTCCGCTTGATCTCCTCGGCCTGGACGGCCCCGCCGGAAAGGAGGGCGGCAGCGCCGAGCACCAGGGACATGGATCGGATGAACTTCAACTTCAGCCTCCTTGCTGGTGAACCAGGAAACGGGCCCGGATGCACAACTTATGTTGGTATGTCTCCAGCGTCCCGCGCTGGCCATATTCTTGCAATTAGCGCGCCACATTTCTGCGGCCGCGAAATCTTGATTTCCGCGGCCTTTCCTTGGCATCTCTTGGTGATTATTCGGTCAGTCCGCCCGGGATTCGCGCACATGCCCAGTTCCGCGGCAACCGGCCGCACTGCGGCAAACCCGCCCAAGCCCTTGAGGTCACTTGCAGACGGCGACGCACCCGGCAGGCAGACGGGTCGCCTGCCGGTATCTCGATCTGACAGAGGGGAAAGACTACGGGAAAGAAAAGCCCCTGCGAGCCCCTATCGCTGGACCTCCACGGCCCGGGCCTCGGTCAGGCCGTAGCGGACCAGCTCGTACTCGAAGGGCGAGCCGGTGGAATGGTAGCGGAAGGGCACCCGGTAGCGGGTGTCGACGGGCCCCAGCCCGTAGCGGGCAACCTTGTAGCCCGTATGCCCGTCGATCCGGTCGGGCATGATGTAGGAGAAACTGGCCCAGTCCAGCACCTGCCCCACCGCATCGCGCACGTTGGAGGGACCAAGGGCAGGCAGCACCAGATAGGCCCCTGGCCCCACGCCCCAGTAGCCCAGCGTCTGGCCGAAATCCTCGGACTCGCGCCGGATGCCCAGCTCCGACGCCACGTCGAACAGGCCCAGAAGGCCCAGGGTGGAGTTCACCGCGAAACGCACCAGCGTCGGCCCGGCTTTGCCCGCCCGCAGTTGCAGCACCGAATTGAGGAAGGTGTTGATCTCGCCCAGATTCAGGAAGAAGGACGACACGCGCTTGCGCACGAAGCCCGGCGTGACCGCGACATAGGCATCGACGACAGGGATCAGCACGTACTCGTCGAGCCGGGCATTGAAGCGGTAGAGCCGGCGGTTCGTCCCCTCCAGCGGATCGGGGACGTAGAGCGGGTCGCGCACCTGCGTCGGCCGGTCGTAGAGGTCGGGAAGCTGGCGCTGTGGCGGCGCATGGCCGCCGGGATCGGCCGTGCCCGCACAGCCGCCGAGAAGCAGAACGAGCAGCAGCGGCCGGGCCAGGGCGCTGAGGGGAGCGCGGCGGGGCATGTCCGGCCTCATGGTGCGAGATACGAGGTGATGAAGGCCATCACGGCCCGGTGCTGGAGGTTTCCCATATGGCCGCCGTTGGGGTAGATGCGGCTGCGGGAACCGAACAGGCGACGCAGTTCCTCCAGGTCGCCCGGTGCCAGGATCACGTCGTCGGCGTTCGTCATCAGCCAGACCCTGGGGTTCGCTTCCAGCCAGGGGCCGATGACCCGCAGGCTGGTCTGGTCCAGCAGGTCGGCCCGGGTCAGTCCCGGATTCTGCTGCAGATAATAGTCGGCGTAGATGTCCTCGAAATAGTCGAGCAGGCTGGTCCGGATGGCGACGGCGAAATAGTCCGACATCGGGGTGACCGTCCGGAACGGACGCCCCGCGGGGAAGATGTAGCCGCCGCCGCGCATCACGTCGGCGGTGAAGATCAGGTTCGCCGCCGACAGCCGGAAGGACAGACCGATCGCCGTCGCCACCCGGTCGTCGTCGGGGCGCAGGCGGGCATAGGTGTCGAAGGTGAAGTCCGGGTCGTTGAAATCCAGCGCGTCGGTGCCGGTCACGGCGGTCAGCCGCGCCACCGCCCGGTCCAGGAAGGTGTTCAGCCCGTCGATCCCGTCCGGCAGGCCCCGCAGCAGCATCTCGTCGATGCGCTGGATCGAGCGGTAGAGGCTGAGCGGCGGGTTGATCAGCAGCACGCGGTCGAAGCCGAAGGCGCGCTCGCGCTCGTCAAGATGCGCCACGAAGGCGGCATGCCAGGCGCCAAGGCTGTAGCCGGTCAGGCTGTAGCCGGTGATCCGGTGGTCCTTGCGCAGCCGCGCATCCACCAGCCGCATGATGCGGTAGAGATCGGCGGCGTCCGTCTCCGCCCGGCCGGGCAGCATGGTGCTGCTGCCGGCGATGATGAAGTTCGGATGGGTCGGCGAGGGCAGCAGCACGACATGCACCCCGGCCCGGTACAGCCCCTGGGCCAGCGCCAGCATGTGCCGGGCGCGGTCGTCGGCGCCGGTGCCGGCGACGACGAAGACCAGCGGCGCCGGCCCGGGCTGCAACAGTTCGGAATAGCGCAGCCGGTCCTGATACCAGAAGCCGTCCGGGATCGTCCGGTCCGGGAAGACGGTCAGCCCGCGCCGGGCCGGCGACAGGTCCGGGTCCTCCGGCGCCCGCATCGCCGGCGGGGTCCCCAGCACCGTGGCGGCCCAGGGATTGCCGATCGGGTAGTCGTAGTCCGGGATCGGAGCGGCGGGAGCCGGCGGCGGCTCCGGGGACCCGGCGCAGCCACCGGCCAGCCCCAGAACCAGCAGCAGGGAGAACAGGCGCACCAGTACCCCCCGCACCGGGCCGGGGCTTGCCCGGTGGCGGGTCCTCACATCATCCGAAGCGTCATGCACGCCCGGTCCTCCCGGAACTGCGGTCGGTCGATCCGTCCCGGCACGGACGGGAGCGGGACGATCTCTGGAAGCTATACTCCAGGAATCGACACTCAAACGCACGCATGATGACGCTGTTCCCGCACCGCACACAGGACGGCGTCTTCAGGCGCCGACGAGGTTCTCGGCGCCGATGCCCAGGCGGCAGCGCAGCCCTGCCGGATCCCAGTGGAATTCGACGGGGCCACCCAACTGGGCCGCAGTGGCGCGCAGCACCTCCGATCCGAAACCACGGCGCGACGGTGGCCCCGGCACCGGCGGGCCGCCCTCCTCCCGCCAGTCCAGCCACAGTCCGCCCTCCGGCCGCCGTATCCAGACCAGCGATACATGGCCGCCCGACAGCGACAGCGCGCCATGCTTGGCCGCGTTGGTCGCCAGCTCGTGCAGCACCATGGCGGTCGGCTGTACGGCGTCGGGCACCAGCACCACCCGCGGCCCGGACAGGCGGGCGGCATCGCCGTAGGCCGCCAGCTCTGCAGCCGCCAGCGTGCCCAGCTCCCCACCCGTCCAGCGCTCCTGCGCCAGCAGCGAGTGCGCCCGTGCCAGAGCTGCGACCCGGCCGTCCAGGGCGTCGATGAAGCCCTCCACCGTGTCCTGCCGGGTCAGGCGCACGACGCTGGAGACGACGGCGAGCGCGTTCTTCGCCCGGTGATCCACCTCGCGCATCAGCAGGGCCTGGCGCGCCTCCTCGCGCTTGCGTTCGGAGACATCGACCGACGTCCCGATCAGGCCGATCACCCGCCCCGCCGCATCGCGCAGGGGTGCCTTGGTGGACAGCCAGAAGGCCGGTGTCCCGTCCGGCAGCCGCACCTGTTCCTCGACCTGTTCGACCTCCCCGGAGTCCATGATCCGGCGGTCGGTCGCCATGATGACGGCCGCGTCTTCCGGGCTGTCCAGGAATTCGGCGTCGGTGCGGCCGATGTAGAATTCCGGCGGCTTGCCGATCAGTTCGCTGGTGCCGCGGTTGGCGATCAGCATGCGGCCGGCGCGGTCCTTGGCGTAGACCACCCCCGGCACGGCATCGATGAAGGTGCGCAGGAGCGTGGTGATACGGTCCCGCTCCGCCTCCGCGGATCGCCTCTCATCAATGTCGAGCAGAACGCCGGGAAAGCGCAGGGGCGTTCCATCCGCCGCATGCTCCACCCGGCCGTTGGCCTCGATCCAGCGGTAGACCCCGTCGTTGCGCATGACGCGGTACTGGCAGGCATAGGGACCACCCCGGCCGATCGCCTCGGCGATGGCTGCCATCAGGCGGGGCTTGTCCTCAGGATGGACAGAGGCGACCACCGCCTCGATGCCGAGGCCGGTCCGGCAGCGTTCGGGATCGAGGTTGAAGGACGCCGCGAAGCGCGCATCGGCGGTGAAATGGTCGGTCGGCAGATCCCAGACCCAGGTGCCGACGATGGCCCCGGCATCCAGCGCCAGTTCCACCCGCTCGGACTGGGTGCGCAGCGCCCGCTCCTGGGCGAGGCGCTCGGTCACGTCCTGCTCCACGGCCACGCCACCGACGATGCTGCCGTCGGCATCGCGCACAGGGGCCGCACTGTTCAGGTGGAGCCGGCGCTCGCCGGTGCCGGTGCGCTGACATTCCACCAGTTCGCCACGCACCACCTCCCCCGTGCGCAGGGCCCGGCTCATCGCCCAGTCCTGTGCCCGGAGGGGCTGGCCGGTTTCGGGCCACCAGCCGACACGCCCGCCGGTGTGCTGCCCCGGAAGCCCGGGCGCCGTTCCCCAGAGGGCGCGGTGGGCCGCATTGTCCCGCAGGATGCGTCCGTCCGCATCGGCGATCAGGACACCGACCGGCAGCGCGTCCAGAACGGCACTGAGCGTCGCCTCGCCGGCCCGCGCCTGCTGCTCCGCCAGCCTGCGCTCGGTCACGTCCTCGCCGGAAGCGAGGATGCCGGCGATCCGCCCGTCGGCGTCACGCAGCAGGGCGTTGCGCCAGACGATCAGCCGTTCGGACCCGTCGGCACGCCGGACCGTGTTCTCGTACCATTCGGGGGCGCTGGCCTCTTCCCGCATCAGGGCATCGAAGACGCGGCGGACCTCCTCCCGGCGGCTGGGCGGGATCGCCAGTTCGAACCAGTCGCACCCGACCAGGGCCGCTTCGTCGGCGTGGCCCAGGATGGCGGCGCCACAACGGTTGATGGTTTCGATCCGCCCCGTGCGGTCCAGCACCAGGAGCATGACCTGTGCCGCGTTCAGGCAGGCTCGGGCGCGGTCGCGCTCCTCGCGGAGCTGTGCCTGCGTCTGCATCCCGGCGGGGCTGGCTCCCGCCGCGTGCCGCCCGGCCGCATACAGGGCTGCGCCGCCGAGGATGAGGCAGAGCGCGGCGAGGGGCCGGGTCGGCGCTGTCTCCGGCAGCAGTCCGGTGATCCAGCCGACCAGGGCGGCGATGGCCGCTCCGGCCAGGGCAAGGCCACTGAACTGGCCGAGGCGTCGAAGAGAAGGCAGGATGTGGTCCCGTGGGTCAGCGTCCGGTCGCATACTTTAGCAGCGCGCAGAGTCCGGGCGAGCCGGGCAAAAGTGATAGATTCCATCGGACAGCGGGCGTCCTGCCCCTGGCCGGACGGCCGAGGGAAGCCGACCGGAATGGCGGTTGTTTGTTCCCGCACAACGATGGCGCCGCACGACGTCGTTACAGATGCACCGGTCCCGAACGGACGGAACGCTGACCGTGACCTTCTGAGGCACGACGGGTCGTTTCATCCGAATCGATTTGACCGGCGATCCCGATCACCGCAGAGATCGCCCGAGACGGAAACGCGCCGAAAGCGACGCGGAAAGGTGCCGGCTTATGCGATCGACGCGATCCTTCCCGCTGTTTTCGAAGTGGTTACTGTCGCTTTCGCTTATCCTGGCCATTCATATTTCTGATACGGCGCTCGCCAACGCGGAATCACGCGATGGCGGCACATCGCGTCTTAACGAATACATGGATCGCGCCACCCCGGCCGAGCTGATTCCCGGCGCCGACCGCTTCGGCTCGCCCGATCCGCGGGGGCCGGCCGTGCCGGTCTATCGCGGCCAGGACCTGCTGGGTCACGCTTACCTGACCTCCGATCTGGTGGACACGACCGGCTATTCCGGCCGCCCCATCGACGTGATCGTCGGCCTGACCCCGGACGGCACCATCGCCGGCGCGAAGCTCGTCGGGCACCACGAACCCATCGTTCTGGTCGGCATTCCGGTGTCGCGGGTGGAGACCTTCATCGCCGGCTATGTCGGTCGGAACGTCTTCGCGCCCGACCTGTCGGACGGGTCGCAGCCGCCGGTGGACATCGTGTCGGGCGCCACGGTGACCGTCATGGTCATCGGCGACAGCATGGTGCGGTCCGCGCGCCGGCTGGCCGCCGCGCTGGGACTGGCGGGCGCCGGGGCGGCCACACCGGCACCGCCGCCGCGCACCGTCGCCCTGGACCGGACGGAGCGGCGCGACTGGACGGCGCTGCTGGGGGACGGGTCCGTCCGCCGGCTGCACCTGACCGTGGCCGACGTGAACGACGCCTTCGCCCGCACCGGCCGCGCCGACGCCATCGAGCGGCCGGAGCCGGGACCCGACGACGACACCTTCATCGACCTCTACATGGCCGTCGCCAGCGTGCCCGGCATCGGCCGCAGCCTGTTGGGCGATGCCGGGTACGCGGCGCTGGCGGCGACCCTGAAGCCCGGGCAGCAGGCCCTGCTGATCGGGGCGTCCGGCCGCTATTCCTTCAAGGGCTCGGGCTATGTCCGCGGCGGCATCTTCGACCGGATCGAACTGGTCCAGGGCGATGCCGGCACCCGCTTCCGCGACCGCCAGCACCGCCGCATCGGGTCCCTCGCCGCGGAAGGGGCACCGGAGCTGGCGGAGATCGGCGTCTTCGCCGTGCCGGAGACGATGGCTTTCGACCCGGCGGCCCCCTGGCGGCTGCAACTGCTGGTGCAGCGGGCGGTCGCCGCCCTGGACAAGAGCTTCGTCAGCTTCGACCTGGGCTACAGCCTGCCGGAAACCTATCTGGCGCCGGTCGCACCCGTCGCGCTTCCCGCCCCCACGCCGGCGCAGCAGAGCGCGGCGACGGCCGCCGCCACCCCGACGGCCGGGCCGGTGCCGCTCTGGCAGCGCATCTGGGAGACGCGCCGGCTGGACATCGCCCTGACCCTGGCCGCCATCGGCGCTGTCACGGCGATCTTCTTCTTCCAGGATGCGCTGGTCCGCCGGCCCCGCCTGTTCGGCCGGGTCCGTACCGGCGTGCTGCTGTTCACCCTGCTCTGGCTGGGCTGGTACGCCCATGCCCAGCTTTCGGTCGTCAATGTCCTGACCTTCGTGGAGGCCCTGCGCCACGAATTCCGCTGGGACTACTTCCTGATGGACCCGCTGGTGTTCATCCTGTGGTTCTCGGTGGCGGCGTCGCTGCTGTTCTGGGGGCGGGGGGCGTTCTGCGGCTGGCTCTGCCCGTTCGGCGCCCTGCAGGAGCTGACCAACCGGCTGGCACGGCGGCTGAAGGTGCCGCAGATCACCGTGCCATTCGGCCTGCACGAGCGCCTGTGGCCGCTGAAGTACATCATCTTCCTGGTGCTGTTCGGCCTGTCGCTGCACAGCCTGGGCACGGCCGAGGTGGCGGCCGAGGTCGAGCCCTTCAAGACCGCGATCATCCTGCACTTCCTGCGCGACTGGTGGTTCGTGCTGTTCGCGGTGGCCCTGCTGGTCGCCGGCCTGTTCATCGAGCGCTTCTACTGCCGCTACCTGTGCCCGCTGGGCGCGGCGCTGGCCATCCCCGGGCGGCTGCGGATGTTCGCCTGGCTGCGGCGCTACCGCGACTGCGGCAATCCCTGCCAGCGCTGCGCCATCGACTGCCCGGTCCAGGCCATCCACCCGGAAGGCCACATCAACCCCAACGAGTGCATCCAGTGCCTGAACTGCCAGGTGCTGTACCACCACCAGAGCCTCTGCCCGGTCGTGGTGGCGCGCCTCAAGAAGAAGGCGCGGCAGGCCGCGGCCCTGACCTCCGATCCGACGACCACGCCGCGGCCGGCGGTCGCCGCCCGGACGACAGCCGCCCCGGCCGCGCCCTGACCCGGTCACATCCCCTTCCCCGACAACAGCGGATTTCCCGAGGAGCCACGTCATGGACGACAGCAACGAGAAGACCGAAGGGCTCAACCGACGCGCCCTGCTGGGCGGCACTGCGAAGGCCGCGGCCCTGGCCGGCTTCGGCGCCCTGGGCGGTGCCGCCGTCACCGCCGGCGGGCTGGTCGCCCCGGCACCGGCCGCCGCCGCCAGCGGCCGCAGCGTCACCGAGGTGAAGCCCGGCGACCTGGACGAGTACTACGTCTTCCATTCCGGCGGTCATTCGGGCGAGATCCGCATCATGGGCCTGCCCTCGATGCGCGAGCTGATCCGCATCCCGGTCTTCAACCGCTGCAGCGCCACCGGCTGGGGCCTGACCAACGAAAGCCGGAAGATCCTGACCGACGGCCTGCTGCCGGAGACCCGCAGGTTCCTGGAGAGCCGCGGCGGGTCCTACCTGAACGGCGACCTGCACCACCCGCACATGTCGTTCACGGACGGCACCTACGACGGCCGCTACATCTTCTGCAACGACAAGGCCAACACCCGCATCGCGCGCATCCGCTGCGACATCATGCGGGCCGACAGGATCATCGAGATCCCCAACGCCTCGGCCATCCACGGGCTGCGGCTGCAGAAGTACCCGCGCACCGGCTACATCTTCGCCAACGGCGAGCAGCGCGTGCCGACACCGAACGACGGCAAGGGGCTGACGGACACCAAGCGCTACCGCTCCCACTTCACGGCCGTGGACGGCGACACCATGAAGGTGGCCTGGCAGGTCTGGGTGGACGGCAACCTGGACAACACGGAAGCCGACTACCAGGGCAAGTACGCCTTCTCCACCTGCTACAATTCCGAGGAGGGCGTCACGCTGGCGGAGATGACGGCCAAGGAGCAGGACTGGCTGGTCGTCTTCAACCTCAAGCGCATCGAGGAAGCCGTCCGCAGCGGCAAGGCCCAGGTCATCAACGGCGTGCCGGTGGTGGACGGCCGCCACGGCTCCCCCTACACCCGCTACGTGCCGATCCCGAACAGCCCGCACGGCGTCAACATGGCCCCGGACGGCATCCACCTGACCGCGAACGGCAAGCTGTCGCCGACCGTGACGGTGATGGATGTCCGCCGTTTCGACGATCTGTTCGATGACAGGATCAAGCCGCGCGACGTGGTGGTGGCCGAGCCGCAGCTCGGGCTCGGGCCGCTCCACACCGCCTATGACGGCCGCGGCAACGCCTACACCACCCTGTTCCTGGACAGCCAGGTCGTGAAGTGGAACATCGACAAGGCCAGGCGCGCCTATACGGGCGAGAACGTCTCCCCCATCGTGCAGAAGCTGGATGTCCACTACCAGCCGGGGCACCTGCACTCCTCCATGGGTCAGACCAGGGAGGCGGACGGCAAGTGGCTGATCACCTTGAACAAGTTCTCCAAGGACCGGTTCCTGAACGTCGGTCCGCTGAAGCCGGAGAACGACCAGCTCATCGACATCTCCGGCGACGAGATGAAGCTGGTGCATGACGGCCCGACCTTCGCCGAACCGCACGACACGCTGATCGTGCATCATTCCAAGGTCAATCCGCGCAGCGTCTACGACCGCGCCGACCCGATGTGGGAGGACGCGCGCCGGCAGGCGGCGGCGGACGGGGTGACGCTGGAGACGGACGCCAAGGTGATCCGCGACGGCGACAAGGTGCGGGTCTACATGTACTCCAACGCCCCGGTCTTCGCGCTGGACGAGTTCACGGTGCGGGAAGGCGACGAGGTCACCGTCTACGTCACCAACATCGACGACGTGGACGACCTGACCCACGGTTTCACTCTGACCAACCACGGCATCGCCATGGAGATCGGGCCGCAGCAGACCTCGTCGGTGACCTTCACCGCCGACCGGCCCGGCGTGTTCTGGTACTACTGCCAGTGGTTCTGCCATGCGCTGCACATGGAAATGGGCGGCCGCATGATCGTCGAACCGAAGAGCGCCTGAGCCCGAAGCTTGCCCTCCCCTCCCCGCACCCCGCGGCGGGGAGGGGGCCTTCCCGCTGCCAGGACCGCTCCCGTGCCCAGACCGATCCCCCTTCTGCTGGCCGGCGCCGCGGCGCTGGGCCTGCTTTCCTGCCCGCCGGCCGCGGCGGCCACCGTCGGCGTCGAGCCCGGCATGCTGCCGGCGGCGCTGGCGGCCGCCGGTCCCGGCGATACGCTGGTGCTGCGCCCCGGCCTGCATCCGGGGCCGGTGACGGTCGCCGTGCCCGTGATCCTGACGGCGGAGCCCGGCGCCGTGATCGACGGTGGCGGAACCGGCAACAGCCTGACCGTCACCGCCCCCGGCGTGACGCTGCGGGGGCTGGACGTCCGCAATTCCGGCGGCAGCCTGTTCGACCAGAATTCCGGCATCTTCCTGGACAGGACCGCCACCGGAGCCGTCGTCGAGGACAATGTCCTGCGCGGCACCCTGATCGGCATCTATGTCTGGGGCGCGGCGGACAGCCTGATCCGCGGCAACACGATCCACGGCCGCAGCGATCTGCGGCTGAGCGAGCGCGGCAACGGCATCCAGCTCTGGAACGCCCCCGGCACCCGCGTCGTGGACAATGTGGTGGAGGGCGGACGCGACGGCATCTTCGTCACCACCAGCCGCAACAACCTGTTCCACGGCAACGACTTCCGGAATGTCCGCTTCGCCATCCACTACATGTACACGAACGACAGCGAGATCTCCGGCAACCGCTCGGTCGGCAACGATGTCGGCTACGCGCTGATGTACTCCCACCGGCTGGTCGTGCGGGACAACCTGTCCCGCGGCGACCGCCAGCACGGCCTGCTGCTGAACTACGCCAACGGCTCCCGTATCGAGGGCAATGTCGTGTCGGGCCGGTTCGGGACGGCGCTGACCGGCACCCCGTCGCAGGACCGCGATGCCGACATGCCGCTGGAGACCGACGCCGATCCCACCGCCCCGCGGTTCGGCACCGGCAAGTGCGTCTTCATCTACAACGCCAACAAGAATGTGCTGCGCGGCAACCGCTTCGAGGGCTGCGAGATCGGCATCCACTTCACCGCCGGCTCCGAACGCAACAGCCTGAGCGGCAACGCCTTCGTCGGCAACCGCACCCAGGTCAAGTATGTCGGCACCCGGTCCCTGGACTGGTCCGAGGGCGGGGTGGGCAACTACTGGAGCGACAACGCCGCCTTCGACCTGGACGGCGACGGCATCGCGGACGAGGCCTACCGGCCCAACGACGTGGTGGACCGCGTGGTCTGGGCCCACCCGCAGGCGAAACTGCTGCTGAACAGTCCCGCCGTCCAGGTGATCCGCTGGGCGCAGAAGCAGTTCCCTTCGCTGCATCCCGGCGGCGTCGTGGACAGCGCCGCCCTGATGACCCCGCCGGCCATTCCAGCGTCGGACGCGCCGCCCCGGCAGACGGCGGCGGAAGGAGACCGGCCATGACCCCAGGCGAAACCGTGGCCGCCCGCGGCCTCTCGAAGCGTTACGGGCGGCAGGATGCCGTGATCGGGGTGGACCTGACCCTGCACGCGGGCGAATGCGTCGCCCTGGTCGGGCACAACGGCGCCGGCAAAAGCTCGCTGATCAAGCTGATGCTGGGCCTGACCCACCCCACGGCGGGAAGCCTCCGTGTCCTGGGCGAGGACCCGGCCGGCGCGCAGGCGGCCCGCCTGCGCCAGCGGATCGGCTTCCTGCCGGAGAACGTCGCCTTCCATCCCGGCATGAGCGGGCGGGAGTGTCTGGACTTCTACGCCCGGCTGAAGGGCCTGCCGACCCGCGACACCCCGGCCCTGCTGGCGCGGGTCGGGCTGGAGCACGAAGCGGCCGACCGCCGCATCGGCACCTATTCCAAGGGCATGCGCCAGCGCCTGGGTCTGGCGCAGGCGCTGCTGGGGGCACCGCGCCTGCTGCTGCTGGACGAACCGACGACCGGCCTGGACCCCGCCCTGCGGCGCAGCTTCTACGCCGTCATCCGCGATCTGCGCGACGCCGGAACGACGGTGCTGCTGTGCAGCCACGCGCTGACGGAGCTGGAGGGCCAGGCCGACCGGGTCGTCGTGATGAACCGTGGCCGCAAGGTGGCCGAGGGCTGCCTGGACACGCTGCGCCGGCTGGCCGACCTGCCGGTGCGGCTGCGGGTGACGGCGGCCGGCCCGGAGGCCGCGGACCGCCTGCGCGACCGCCACGGCCTGCCGCCCGCGGGCGGCACGGTGGTCGAGCTGGCCTGCGCCCCGTCCGACAAGCTGGAGCTGCTGCGGCACCTGCTGGAGACCGACGGGGTGGCCGACCTGCAGGTGCTGCAGCCCAGCCTGGACGAGATCTACGCCCACTTCCTGACCCGCGAGGATGCCGCATGAGCCCGGTCCCCACCATCGCCCTCAAGGAGGTGCGAGACGGCCTGCGCAACCGCTGGGTCGCCGCCACGACCCTGCTGCTGGCGGCCCTGGCGCTGACGCTGACCTTCCTGGGCAGCGCGCCCACCGGCAGCGTCGGCGTCAACCCGCTGGAGGTGACGATCGTCAGCCTGTCCAGCCTGACCATCTTCCTGCTGCCGCTGCTGGCGCTGCTGCTGTCCTTCGACGCCGTGGTGGGCGAGATCGAGCGTGGCACCATGCTGCTGCTGCTGAGCTATCCGGTGTCGCGCTGGCAGGCCCTGCTGGGCAAGTTCCTGGGCCATCTCGCCATCATCGCCTTCGCCACCCTGTGCGGTTACGGCAGCGCCGGCGCCGTGCTCTGGGCCACGGCGCCGGAGATCGCGCCGGAGAGCTGGTCCGCCTTCGCCGCCCTGCTGGGATCGAGCGTGCTGCTGGGCGGCGCCTTCGTCTCGCTGGGCTATCTCGCCAGCACCTGCGTGCGCGACCGCGGCACCGCCGCCGGCATCGCCGTGGCGCTCTGGCTGGTCTTCGTCCTGCTCTACGACATGGCGCTGCTCGGCCTGCTGGTGGCGACCCAGGGCCAGGGACTGGGCAGCGGGCTGCTGGACCTGCTGCTGCTGGCCAACCCGGCCGACGCCTACCGCCTCTTCAACCTCGCCGGCCTGCCCGAGGTCGGCCGCCATGCCGGCATGGCCGGCGTGGCCGCCCACGGCACGCCCGCGCCGGGCCTGCTGCTGGCCGCCCTCGCCGGCTGGATGCTGCTGCCCCTCGGCCTAGCCACCCTCATCTTCTCGCGGAGACAGATCTGATGCGCCTGCCCCTCGCCACGGCCGCCCTGGCCGCCCTCCTGCTGTCCGGCTGCGGGGCCGAACCCCGGGCCGAGGCGGCGGTCCGCCCCGCCGCCATCACCGCCGACGCCGTCGGCCAGTACTGCGGCATGAACCTGTCCGACCATCCCGGTCCCAAGGGGCAGGTGCATGTCCGCGGCCGCAGCCGGCCCGTCTGGCTGTCCTCGGTGCGCGACACCTTCGCCTTCCTGATGCTGCCGGAGGAGCCGAAGACCATCGCCGCCGCCTTCGTCTCCGACATGGGCCGGGCGACGGCCCCGGACGCCGCCGATCCCGACGCCTGGGTGGAGGCGCGGCAGGCCTGGTACGTCACCGGGTCGAGCGCGCCGGCTGCCATGACCGGGGCCGAGCTGTACCCCTTCGCCGAGGAGGCGGCGGCCCGCCGCTTCGCACAGGAGCATGGTGGCGCCGTGCGGCGCTTCGCCGACATCACGCCGGCGGAGATCCTGGAGACGGACGCACCCGAGGCGGAGGTCGTTCCCGCCGCGATGCCTCCGCACGCTCCCGGCGGAGGCGGCCATGGAGGGCATTGACCGGAGCCGCCGCCGCTTCCTGGGCCTGACCGCCGCCGTTGCCGGCCTCGCCCTGCTGCCGTCCGCCGCCGCGGCCCGGGCCGGCCTGCTGCACGGCTGGCGCGGGACGGCGCTGGGGGCGGACGCCTGTCTGCGGCTGGTGCATCCCGACGCGGCGGAAGCCCGCCGGCTGATCGGGTTGTGCCTTGCCGAGGTGGCGCGGCTGGAACGGGTGTTCAGCCTCCACCGCGCCGACAGCGCCCTGGTCCGGCTGAACCGGGACGGCCGCCTGGACGACGCCCCCGCCGATCTGGTGCGCCTGATGGCGGAGGCGGCCGCCTTCGCCCGGGCCAGCGGGGGACGCTTCGACATGACGGTGCAGCCGCTCTGGGCGCTCCACGCCGGGCACTTCGCGCAGGCGGGCGCCGATCCCGCCGGCCCCGCCCCGGCCCGGATCGAGGCCGTCCGGCGGCTGGTCGGCTTCCAGGCGGTCGAGATCGGAGCCGGTCGCATCGCCTTCGCCCGGCCCGGCATGCAGGCGACCCTGAACGGCATCGCCCAGGGCTACATCACCGACCGCATCGTGGAACTGCTGCGGCAGGAGGGGCTGGACGACGTGCTGGTGGACATGGGGGAGATCCGGGCCCAGGGCCGGCGCCCCGACGGCCGGCCCTGGCAGGTCGGGCTGGACGACGCCGGCGCCAACGGGCCGCTGGCCCTGACGGGAGCCGCCGTCGCCACCTCGGCCGCCACGGGCACCGTGTTCGACATGGCCGGCCGCTTCGGCCACCTGATCGATCCCGCGACCGGCCGGCCGGGGGCGCTCTGGCGCACCGTCAGCGTCGGGGCGCCGACGGCGACCACGGCCGACGCCCTGTCCACCGCCCTGTCCGGCATGCCGGGGGAGGCCGCGGCGGCGCTGCTGTCGCGGTATCCGGGAACGACGGCGTTCCTGACCGGCGCCGACGGCCGGACGACCGTTCTGGGGATGGCGGCGGGGGGCTGAGCCCCCCGCCTCTGCAGGGGCGCCCCGGCGTGCGGGGCGCCCCTTGGTCTCGGGTCGAGCGAGCCCGTCAGGCGAGCCAGAGGCCGGTGTCTGCGGCGGTGGCGATGCGGTCTTCGCCGATGCCCCAGACGAGCCAGTGGCGCAGGGGATCGATGCCGGCGTCGGCGACATCGGGGTTGCGCTGCAGATAGGCCGACAGGTCGAACCAGGCGGAGGGATCGCGGTCCTCGCGCCAGCCGAACGCAAGATAGTGCTCGTAGCCCGAGTGGAACTGCCCGGCCTCCACCGCGACGCGCACGTCGGCCCAGCGGGCCAGGTACGCCTCCTCGTCGAACAGCGGGGTCGGGTCGCGCCCCTCGGCCTGACCGAACGCCAGATAGTGCTCCAGGCCGCTCTGGAACCGGCCGTCCGCCACCGCGGCCCGCACGTCCGCCCACTGGGCGAGGTAGAAGGCCTCGTCGAACGCCCCGCCGCCGTCCGGCTGCACCGCCGCGAAGCGCACCGGCAGGGTGACATAGACCACCTGGTCGTCGAACCGGATCAGTTCGACCCCGCTGGCCACGTCCGTGCCCGTCGCCGCCCCGCTCAGCCGCACGCCCCAGGGACCCGCCGCCTCCAGCGTCACCGCCGAGCGCGCCGCCTCGATGCGGACGACATCGACCCCCGAGCCGCCGTCGATCGTGTCGTCCCCCGCCCCGCCGGAGAGACGGTCATACCCCTCCCCGCCGAACACGCTGTCATTGCCCTCGTCGCCGTAGAGCAGGTCGCGGCCCTCCCCCGACCCCACCGTGTCGTCGCCGCCGCCGCCGCGCAGCGTGTCGTCGTCCGGGCCGAGCCGGATGTACTGCCGCGCATCGTCCCCGATCACCACGTTCGACCCGGTGCCCCCGGTCACGAACACGCTGCCCGTCACAACCGCATAGTCAACGTCGCGCAGTTCGATGTTCGTCCCCGACGGCAGCGAGCGGCCGTCGATCACCACCGCCGTGACCATCCCCGACGTGTCGGTCGAGGTCGGCACCGAGAGGAGGATCGGCTGACCGGGCGGTGTCGTGCTGCCCGCCGTCAGCGTCGGCGTCACCGTCCGCAGCGTCACCGGCGTGCTCCCGGGCAGCACCGTCGACAGGCCCGCCAGATCGACCGTGCCGGTCGATACCGTGCCGGCCGCCTGGATGCGCCCGGCCTCCACCCCCGCCGCCGCGGAGAGTTCCGCCAGGGTCAGCGTCGTCGCCCCCGAGGCCTGCAGCCCGACCCCCACCGGCAGCGTCGCCACCAGGACCGGCGCACTGCTGCTGCCGCCCAGCCGGATGTCCGCGTTCGCCGTCGGCGTGCCGCTGACATCCTGGCGGCTGCTCGGAACCGGCGCCACCACGACCTGCTCCACCGGCCGCCCGGTCAGGCTGTCGCTGCCGCTGCCGCGGCCCACCGACACCCCGTCCTCCGTCGCCGTCACCGTCGTCGGAACCACCGGCGGCGGCGGCGGGGCGGCCGGTGGTCCCGGCGGCGCCGGCGGCAGCGGCGGTGCCGGCGGCGACGGCGGGATCACCACCACAGGCGGCGGCGTGACCGGGGTCTCGTCCACGTCGCTGAGGGTGACGGTCACCGTGGTCGTGGCATCGGCGGTGGTGTCCGCGTCCTCGTCATCGACCGCCACCGTCAGCGTGTAGCTCGCCGTGGTCTCGAAATCCAGGACCGCTCCCTGGGCCACCTTGATCTGGCCGCTGGCCGCGTCGATCGTGAACAGGCCCGCCCCCGTGCCGCCGCTGATCGACCAGATCAGCCCGTTGGTGTCGCCGCTGGCGACCGCGGTGCCGACGACGGTCCCCGCCGCGCTGTTCTCCGCCACGGTGAAGCTCTGCGGCGCCAGCACGGGATTGACATCGCTGACCGTGATCTTGACGGTCCCGCTGTCCGTTCCGCCCTTGCCGTCCTTGGTGGAGACCACGAGATCGACACTGCCGGACGTGTTGGCGACCGGCGTGTAGGTGAGCCCCGCCAGGGCCGTGTTCAGCGCCCCGACACTGCCCGAGACCACCAGGGTCCGCCCCGCCGTCGTGTCGTCGCTCACCACGCTCAGGCCCGCCGTATCCAGGCCGAAGCTGCCGCTGCCCACCGACAGCGTCACCGTCTGGGCGTCGTTGTCGCCGTCGGCGAGGCTGATCGTGCCCAGCGTCACCCCTGTCGCGTTCTCCGCAACCGCCGCCGTCCCGGGCGCTGTGATCACGGGGGATGCGTTCAGGTTCACCGTGATGTCGCTGCCGCTGAGCTTGAAATTGTCGGCCGTGTAGAGGCCGTCGAGGTCGATCACCAGATCGGCGGCGTCGGCCTGGGCGTCAGTCCCGATATGAAGCGTGGTCCTGCCGTTGGCGGTGGCGATCTGAATTTCGTTCAGACCGACGCTGGTGCCGTTGCCCGCCGTGATGGTGGTGGCGCTGAAATCGGCATTGCTGACGCGGATGATGTCGCCGGTGGCCAGGTTCTGGATCAGGTCGCGGCCGTTGTCGGTGTTGCCGCCCCCGTAGAGGAAGATGTCGTCGCCGGCGCCACCGTCCAGCGTATCGTCACCGAAACTGCCCGCAAGGGTGTCCGCACCGCTGCCGCCGATGATCCGGGTGGATTCACCGCTGTCGGTGATGGCCGTGCCACCGGCCCGGGTCGTGGTGATCGTATCGATGTTGGTCACGGTCAGTTCGCTGGCATCGAAGCTCGCGCTGGAGGTCACCAGGGTGACATCCGCGCCGGCCTGGGCGGTGATCCTCTCCACCTTGCCGCTGCCGATCTGATCGCCCCCGACGGTGATCGTCACGGTCCCGTCGCTGGCGCTGGAACGCAGCTCGAAGATGCCGCTCAGGCTGATCTTGCTGACATCATAGCTGGCGTTGCTGCTGATCCAGCCGTCCTCGCCGCTGATGGCGGTGAGGCCGGCCAGGACGGTGTCGGTGACGCCGATGCCGCCGCCCGCCTGCTGGTTGGACAGGGTCTCGATGCCCGACAGGGGTCAGGCTGCTGAAATCGACGGCGTCGCCGTCCACGCGCAGGCTGTCACTGGCCCCGCTGCCGCCGCTGACCGACGTCACCTTGCCGCTGCCGATCTGGCTCTCGGCCAGCCGGAAGGCGGTGCCCGTGTCGCTGGTGGAGACGAGCGCATCGACCCCGGTCAGGCTCTTGCCCGACAGGTCGAGGGCCGCCACGGCCGTGGACACGCTGTTGGTCCCGCTCAGCCCGAAGGCGAGGTTCAGCGCCTGATCGATGACGACGGTGCGGCTCAGCGCGTCGTTGTCGAAGCTGACCGTCTCGATCCCGCTCAGCACCAGCCCCTGGGCGGTCAGGGTGACGTAGCCGCTGCCGGCCAGCACCAGCGTGTCGTTGCTGCCGGCCGAGCCGGTGACGGCCCCGATCATGCCGGGGGCCTGGATGTCCGTGATCTGGGTGGCGTCCAGCCTGAGCGTATAGCCGGTGAGGGCGGCCCCGCTCATCTGCACCGCGCTGAAGCCGGACAGCGCCGCAGCGGAGAGATCGAAGGTCTCCGCCGTGCCGCCGCCGGCGAGCACCAGCGCGTCATCCCCGGTGCCGGTGAGCGTGGTCAGGCTGTTCAGGCCCTTGGCGCTGCTCAGCGTCACCGTCACCGGACCGGCGTGGGCGCTGTCCACCACCAGCGTCTCCACCCCCGCGACCGTCGCCGCAGCGGTGAGATCGAAGCTGCTGCCCTTGCCGGCCCCCAGCCGCACCGTGTCCTTGCCGGCGCCGCCGTCCAGGGTCGAGCCCGCGAGATGCGAGGGGGCGGCGACGATGATCGTCTCGTTCCCCGCCGTGGCCGACACGCTGTTCAGAATGTGGCTGCCGGTCGTCGTGTCGAACCCGGCAGCATCCGTCACCAGGGAGGCGGGGTCGAGGGTCTTGAAGTTCAGCGTGGTGTCATCGGTGATGCCGGCAAGAAGATTGCCGCCGGCATCCTTGAGGGCACCGGCATCGATGCGGACGGAATAGGTGGTGTCGCCGTCAAAAGGCGCGCTGGGATTGAGGATCAGCGTGTTGCCGCTGATCTGGAACCCGCCGTCACCCGGCGCCCCGCCGGCCGGCGTGCTGAGCACGAAGCTCTCTACCAGAGCGCCCTTGCTGTAGATGTGAATCGACTTGGCGCCATCATTGATGAAGATAGTCTCGCTGAAGGTCAGCGTGATGGTGCTGTCCAGCGCCACATAGCCGGCATCATCCGCGGGGGTCGAACTGACCAGCGTCGGCGCCACCGCGTCCACGAGCACCCCGCCCGTGGCGCCCACGCTGTTCAGCGTCAGGGTCAGGGCGTTGCCGGCGGCATCGCCGATGCTGCCACCGTTCAGATCCAGCGCCCCGACCGTGACGCCGTCGGCATCCAGATCGCCGGCCTGCACCGTGTAGATGAATTTCAGCGCCGTGGCCGTGCTGGAAGCCGCATCGTAGCTGGCATGCACGGTGCTGGACCCGATGGTCAGCCCCAGCCTGGGCGTGCCGGTGACGACGACATCCTCGCCGACATTGACGGTGAAGATCAGATCATCGCCGGCCTTGTAGGCGGCGTTGGACGGCACGGCCACAGACGTCACCGTGGCGGCGGTGGTGTCGAGCGTGAAGCTGAGCGGCGTGCTCCCGGCGGACACATTGCCGGCCTCATCCGTCTGACGGACGATGACCGCCTTGGCACCGTCGCCGCTCAGGCTGATCTCGCTGCCGTTGAAGGGGGTCCAGGTCTTGCCGGCGTCAAGCGAGTATTCGCGGACCGTTCCGTCCTCCAGCCCGCTGACGCTCACCGTGCCGTTGCTGGTGACGAGATCGCTGGCGCTGCTGCCGGTATCAACGGACAGCGCCAGGGTCGGCGTGGCCGGAGCCGTGTTGTCCAGGGTGTATTCGACGAAATTCCCGGCCCCGATCTGCAGTTTGTTCCCGGCAACGTCAGTGATGTCATGCGCCTGGGCAACACTCAGGTAAAGGTCCCCATTATAGTTGGCGATATTGCCGCCGGAGACCTTGACCGTGTAGTTGCGGGGATCAATCTGGGTCAGATCCAGCGTCACCGCACCAGGGTTGCCGTTGGTGCCCAGCATCTCCAGATCGGTGAGGTCGAAATTGACCACGTCTTCGTCGAACGACAGCGTGTAGATCAGTTCATCGAGATTGGTCAGGGGATCGGCCGGCGTGTCCCGGCCCGTCGTGATGATCGGCGTCGTCGTATCGACCGTGATAGTCAGCGTCCGGATGTCGCCCTGGTTGCCGGCGGCATCGATCTGACGGACGGCCACCGCGGTACTGTTTCTGTACTCGCCCTCAGCCAATGTCAGGGTCGTGCCGGTGCCGTCCACCCAGCTCGCCTTGTCGTCCAACCGGTACTGCCAGGTGGCGCCAGCCTCCAGGTTGCCGATCTCAAGAGTGGTGTCGGTGGTGATGCCGTCGCTGTCGGAGACCCCGGTATCGGTGAAGCCCAGCGTCGGTGCCGCCGGCGCAGTGGCGTCGATGGCGTCGTTGCTCTGACTGATCGGCGTCGTCCAGCTGTTGGAGATGTTGCCGGCGGCATCCTTCAGCACGATCTCGACGGGGATGTCCTCGCCCGCCGCCCGGTCGGCGTTGCCCTCGGCCACGGTATATGTGGCGGTGTAGGTGCCGCCGCCCTTGTCCGCGAAGTCGGTCAGGGCGATGCCGTTCACGCTGCCGCCATGCAGCGACAGCCCGGCCTCCCCGGCCGTGATGGTGACGGTGACGGTGTCGCCGATCTTATGGGTCTGGTCGGGAATGCTGACACCGGTGATGGTCGGCGCGACGCCGTCCACCTTGACGTTGGCGAGGCTGCCCGGCGTGCCGAGGTCAAGGTCGGCGTTGACGCTGCCGGTGGTGCCGGTCAGGGTGCCCCCGTTCAGATCGATGGAGGTCGCGGAGACCGCAATGCCGTCCGCATCCGTGTCCCCTGAGTCGACCGTGTAGCTGAAGACCAGTGTGGTCGAGCCGTCCCCCGAAACAAACGTCGCATACCGGGTCTCGCCGCCGACATCGAGAACCAGCCGCGGCGTCCCCCCCGACGTGTCGACCGTCACCGCCTGATCGAAGGTCACGGTGAAGTTCAGGCTGTCACCGATCTTGTAGGTGGAATCCGCCGGCAGCGTCACCGATGTCACGTCCGGCTGGCTCAGCACGCTGACGGTGGAGGCCAGGGCCAGGCTGGTGCTGTTGTTGCTGGCGCCGCTGTCGGTCAGGCCCGTGATCGTCACCGTCCGAGCCGTCGCTTCGGGACTGTCGCTGCTGCAGGAGAACCGGGCGTCGGTGATCAGGGTCTGGAAGTCGGTGGCGCTGAGCGACAGGCCGGTGATGGTCATCGTGGCGGTGCCGCCGGTGAAGACCACCGCCGCATTGTTTGTGCCGCCGCCGACGCTCCAGATGCCGTCGCCGTCCAACCCGCAATCGGCCCCGCCGATCCGCAGCACGTCGCCCGAGGCGACATTGCTGACGGTCAGGGTGAAGCCGGTGATGGTCTGGCCGGCATCCACGGCGCTGGCGGTGGCCCCGGTGAACAGCGCCACCGCACTGCCGCCCTCCGTGAAGGTGGGGTTGGCAGCGGTGGCCGTCAGCGTCGGCGCTTCAGTGACGTCGGTGACGGTGACATTGACGGTCTGGGTGTCGGATACAGTGCCGTCGGACGCCTTGACCACAACGGCATAGCTGTTGTCGGCATCGCTGTCGGCCGGGCTCTCGAAATCCGGGGCCGCCTTGAAGGTCAGGGCGCCGGTGCTGCCGTCGATGCTGAACAGGGCCGCATCGGCACCGCCGTCGATGGAATAGGTGATCGTGTCGCCATCGACATCGGTCGCCACCACCGTGGTGACCGCCGTCGTATTCTCCGCCACCGTGACGCTGGCCGTGGCGCCGCCTCCGTCGGAGGTGAGGACCGGCGCGTCGTTCACGGCGGTGATGTTCACCTGCACGCTGCCCAGCGCCACCGACCCCTCGTCATCGGCGGAGGACAAGGTCAGGGTCGCCTTGTTGGTGCCGCTCTCATCGGGCGTGGCCTGGAGGTAGGTCACCGTGCCGTCGGTCTGGAGGAAGGTCCGGATGTCGCCCGGGCTCCCCGCCAGCGTCAGCGTGCCGGTCCCGGTGCCGCTCACGGTCACCCCGCTCCCCGAACCGGCCGTCAAGGTGCCGGCGCTGGCCGTGATGGTGAAACTGACGCTGGCACTGTCGCTGTCCGTGAAGCTGGCTCCGGCGAAGATGCTGTGCAGGCTGCTGGCAACATCCTCCGTGATGGCGACCGTACCGGCGATCCCCGTCATGACGGGAGCATTGGCACGGACGATGTTGGAGAAGATGATATTGTCCAGGAGGGCTGCGATATTGTCAGCATCGGCCAGCGTGATCTGGAACGACGTTATGAAATTCATGCCGGGGGCGCTGATCGTCTGATATTGAGATGCTCCCCCCGTATCTGAATGGTAGACGGCCCCGGTGATGTCTGATCTGCCCGAGGCGGAAAGGACATAGCCAAGATCATCCCCTTCATTGGCGGAGGGGAGGCCTTCTGCATTGGACAGGTCAATGGAGTTCAGCGTGAAAAAAGAGCCATCGACAAGACTGAAGGTGAGTGTGATTGTGGCTGATGTGTAGTTGAGCAACTGGAGCGCCAACCGCGCCGACGGCAAGCCATAGCCAAGCGGCAAAACCTCCCCAACGCCGTCATTTATGATATCAGCCCCGAACTTTATCTTGAGCGTATAGCCATCCTGGGTCCACAGGATGTCGTCAGTGTCGGGACCATCAAAACGACTCACTTCGCCCGTTCCGCCATCAAACGTGAAGCTGGCATCGGCGAGCGTCCCCTGAAAGGCGCTGACCTGCGCCGGAACGAGCGGGAACGGCCCAAGGTCATCAGGGCGGCCAGGGTACGCCAGCGCCCAGGTTCCACCGAACGCCTCGTTACCCGTCAGATCCACGGAAGCGGCAACAGCGGCCCCGGTCAGCCCGGCCAGCCGGTCCACGAAGGCCGCCCCCGTTTCCCCCTTCGCCACCTCGCAGCCGTAGAGCAGCAGGTCGCCGTCATCGCCCAGCGCCGCCCCCAGGGTGGCGAGGTCGGCGGCGCGGGCGCCGGCCGTCACGGCATCCAGCACCAGCGCCCCCAGGATCAGCGTCCCGGCGCTGCCGTGGGAGAAGACATGGATGGCGTCATAGCCCTGCCGGGTCCGCGCCCAGGCCGCCATCCGCGCCAGACCGTCCTCGCCTGCGTCCAGCAGCACGGTCTCGACCCCGGGCTTCACGCCGGCGGCCAGGGTGCGCCAGTCGGCGATGCCCCGGTCGATGAAGGCCACTTCCCGCCGGGCGGCATTCCGCGGCGTTTCCCATCCGGCACCGACGGAACCGGGAAAAACCCCATCAACGGACGGAAAGGCGGAAACCGCATCACCAGGGATCGCGGGGGAGAAGGCGTCCAGGCTCATCGAAGAAGGGCTCCAGCAGGGGATGGCAGGAAGGCGGTGTCGGAGGAAGGAATTCGGATCTGAAAACTGCGCAGTCAGGTGATCGGGGTACCGCAGACAGGGTCGGACAGATCATCTCCATCCAGTCTGCCGTCTTGTGCTAACGTGTTAACCATATCTGTATTTCTTTTAAGAATTAATACACTCGGAAAGGAGGGCGGGCAACCCTCTTTCCCCGACTCAATCTCAACTTTGGGTGAAGTTTTCTTGATGGTTTTTCCCAATACAGCGCCTGACAGCACCAAGGACGGCCTCTTCACCGCCCGGACGGGACCGGGTTTTCTGCTGCCGGCTCCCCCCCCCCGCGCCTTCGTAGCGGTGCAGCGTGCCCCTGAAGGTGGAAACATCGCCCACCGGCCCGCCCGCTTCCGACCCTGGCTCCGGACAAAAAGAAACCCGCGCCGCCGGGCGTCCCCGATGGCGCGGGCCAGTTGATATTGGCAGTTGGAACAACGCGCTCACCAGGAATCGGCAAGCACCCCCAATAGATCAACAGAAGCCATGAATATCAATTGATATTTTCGCCCCCATGTCTTTATCCTGCATTTGCGATTTCTGAAAAAATACAAATAATAACCGTTCGCACGCCTGCATTCCGCGCGCGGTTTCTTCATGTCAGATTGTTCAGGATGAGCATGCGCCCGGGTCAGGCGGCGGGTGGTCCCCGCGGTGCCGGCCGCAGCCCGGCCGACTGCCGGCGCGCGACAGAGCCACGCACTGCTGGATGAGACCGGAGCTGGAGCGGGGGATGCACCGCGGCTGCCGCCACAGGGAGCGGGGTGTCGCCGCCGCCCGGCCCCGGCATGCTGCGTTCGATCAGACGATCCGTGCGCGCGTCGGGCAGGATCAGGGGATCGTCGGTGGTCGCGGCCAGCAGCGCCGCCCCCAACGCAGCCGGCTGGCACGCCGGAAGCGCCGGCGGCAGGAGCGCGAAGAAGACCCAGAGAAAGACGACCAGCCAGCCGAACAGACCATGGCGCCCGCGGTCACCCGGGGACGGCCCCCGCTCCGCCCCGGACGCCCTGTCACGCGAATGGACGGCGGAACGCGCCCGGTGCCCTCCAGGCAGCCCAGGCACACCGTTCTCGCCAACGCTGGCCGGGGCGGTGAGCGTCACTCTCGGGAAATCCGTCGCTTTATATGACTTAAGGAGTAGGCTGCCCCCTGGTCGCAGGCAAGAGCCCGCCCATGCGCGCGACGCCTTCACAGCCTTGCGGAAACGCCGTGCGTCACGGCCGGCGCCTGAGGACTGCGTGGCCGTGACCCTGGAAAGGGGGGCGGCCGCCCCCGGAGGGGAGGTCGGGGCGGCCGCCCGCGGCACTGGCGGCGGGGCATGGCCGGCCGGCGCCGTAACGGATCCTTGAAGGGAAACCCGGCACCGCGGGATCAGGACGGCGCCGGTCCGGCGTCGCGCCGGCACATCCTTGTACGCATCCCGGAGGAAAAGCCGACGCCGCCCCGGGAAACTCTTCCGATTCCCGGGGCGGCCGCCGGTGCCGCCCGGCCCGTCGCGGCGATGTCCTGCCCCGTGCCGGGGGGAAGACCGTGGGGATACGCCCGGCGGCGTCAGGAAATCCCGGACCCGCCGTATAAGGGGGCGACAGGATGCGGAGGCGGTCGATCGTGGATGCGAACGTCCGGGGCGCATCCGTCCAGTCACTTCTGGACGGAGCGACCGACGAGGACCTGATGGAGCGGGTGTCGGCAGGGGACCGTGCGGCCTTCGCCGTGCTGGTCCGACGGCACGCAGCGCGCGCCCTTGCCCTGGCGCGCCGCCTGGGATGCGGCGCCGGTGAGGACGAGGACATCGTACAGGAGGCGATGGTGCGTGTCTGGCGGGCGGCGGAGCGGTGGAACCCCGACGGCGGGGCGCGCTTCACCACCTGGTTCCACCGCATCGTGCTGAATCTCTGCCTGGACCGGCGCCGCCGTCCGGCAGGGCTGACGCTGGAGGAGATCGCAGAGCCCGAAGCGCCCGAGCGCCCGGCACCGCAGCGGATCGCCGAACGCCAGACGGCCGACCTGCTGTCGCAGGCGCTGGACGGCCTGCCGGAACGGCAGCGGGCGGCAGTCGCACTCTGCTACTACGACGACCATACCGCGGCGGAGGCGGCTGCGGTGATGGGCGTCACGACGGGCGCTGTGGAACAGATGCTGACCCGGGCGCGGCGGGCGCTGCGGGGAAGGCTTCAGACCCTGGGGGTGATGGGGGCGGAGTGGGTGCCATGACGGAAACGGAATTCGAGACGATGGCGGCATGCCATGGCGCCGACATCGACCGCTGGCCGGAGCGGGAGAGAGAACCCGCCCGGCAGCTCCTGGCGCGGTCGCCGACGGCGGTCGCCCTGCTGGAGCGCGAAAAGGCGCTGGACATGATGCTGGAGGCGCTGCGCCTCCCGCCCCCGCCCGACGCGGTGGAGCGCGTCGTGCGCGGCGCTCTGGCGGCCACACTGCCCGACAGCCCGACCGGGGTCCTGACGGACATGTTGCCTGCCGCACGGGACGGAACGGCCGGGCCGCCGCGGCCGGCGGTGCTCCCCTGGATGACGGCGCCGGTCCGGCGCTGGCCCCGGGCCGGTCTGATGGCCGGGGCGCTGGCGGCGGGTCTGGTGCTGGGCATCATCCGCCTGGACAGCCGGACGGCGACGGGCAGCCCCGCCCTTCTGTTTCCGCCCCTCACCCTGACAGCGATGGCCGGTGACGTGCAATGACCATGACGCGCAAGGACTGGACCCTGGCGGGGTCCGTCGCCCTCAATCTGTTCCTGGCGGGGGCGCTTCTGCCACCGCTGCTGGCCGGGCCGGAACCCCCCCATTTCCGCCCTGATCCGGAGGCGATGGCGCAGCGGATCAGCAAGGGGCTGCCCCCGGCGGATGCCGAGGTGTTGCAGACGGTCCTCCGCCCGCGCGACGGTTTCCGCGAGCTGGGCGGGCTGATGGAGGAGAACATCCGCGCCACCAGCGCCGCGCTGACCGCGGAGCCGTTCGATCCGGCGGCCCTGCGGGCGGCCCTCGACCGCGGCACGCAGGAGCGGGTGCGGTTCGAGCAGCGCCAGCATGAGGCCATGGTGGAAGCGGCGGCAAGACTGTCGCCCGAGGGCCGCAGGCGGCTGGCCGAGCTTCCCTTCCTGCTGGGACCGCGGCGCAGTCCCCCGCCGCCCGGCGCGGCCGGTCCCGGCCGCTTCGGCCCGGGAGAGGCCCCCCCGCCGCCGGAGGGCGCCCCCGGGCACTGAACCGGACAGATCAGGAAGCGCCGGCGATCCTGGCCAGCGCCGGGGCCGGACAGCCGGGGCGGAGCGGCACCTCCGCCCCCGGTCCTTTCGCCGCCTGCGGACAGCAGGCCGCCCCGGCCAGGAACAGTCGCACGGCCCGGCGGATGTAGAGGTCTTCCTTCTCCGGATCGATCGCCCGTTGCGGATCGACCAGACGGTCGAGGAACAGCCGGCCCACGATCATGCCCAGGAAGGCCCGGGCTGCCATTGCAGGATCATCGATCCGCAGCAGTCCCTTGGCGCTCAGCACACGCAGATAGTCCGCCACCCGGGCCGCCGTGGTGTCCGGTCCCATGGCCAGGAACGTCTCCGCGATTCCCGGCACCCGCCCGCCCTCGGCGACCAGCACGCGCAGCACCGACAGGGAATCGTCATGCAGCATGGCGCGCAGAAAGCCGCGCGCCATATGCGTCAGCGCATCCTCGGGACGCAGCGAAGGGTTGGCCTCCACGCATTCCAGGTTTGCCAGGAACCGCTCCTGGTGCGCTTCAAGAACAGCCCGGAACAGGCCTTCCTTGTCCCCGAACTGTTCATAGAGCGTCGCCCGGGACCCGCCCGCCAGAGCGATGATATCGCTCAGCGTCGTCTTCTCGAATCCCTTTTCGACGAACAGGCGCGTCGCCGCGTCCAGCAGGGCACGACGGCGTGCCATGCTGCGCGGACCGGCCCCCGGGCCGGCCCGGTGTTCCGCGACCATCAACTCCCCCTCCCCTTGCGGCATTGCCACATAAAGGCTATGTAATCCCCCCAGCGAATGTACTGTACGGGACAGTTCATGTCCATGGGCCACGACGCGACAAAGCGGCAACCCCTGGTCAGCCTGCCCGAACTCGAGACAGAACAGGTTTCCCCATGCCCCGAGTGAACAAGGCGCTGATCTCCGCCGCAGCGGCCGTGACCCTTCTGCTCGCCGCCTGCGGCGAGGCTCCGCAGCAGGCCGGCGGACCGCCCGGCATGGGGCCGCAGGGTCCGGTGGAGGTCGGTGTCGCCACCGTGGAGACGAAGCCCGTCCCGGTGACGACCGAACTTCCCGGCCGCACCAGCGCCTTCCGCGTCGCCGAGGTGCGGCCGCAGGTGAACGGCATCATCCAGAAGCGACTGTTCCAGGAAGGCGGCACGGTCAAGGAGGGCGACCAGCTCTACCAGATCGACCCCGCTCCCTACGAGGCGACGGTCGCCAGCGCCAAGGCCGAGCTGTCCGAGGCCGAGGCCAACCTGAAGGCCCAGCGGGCCAAGGCCAAGCGCTACCGCGAGCTGGTGAAGACCAGCACCGTCAGCCAGCAGGCGCTTGACGATGCCATCGCCGCGGAAGGACAGGGGGAAGCCCGTGTCGCCGCCGCGCGCGCCTCTTTGCAGAAGGCGCAGATCGATCTCGGCTACACGAAGGTCTATGCGCCGATCTCCGGCCGGATCGGCAAGTCCTCGGTCACGGAGGGCGCGCTGGTCACGGCCAATCAGGCCAACCCGCTGGCGACCATCCAGCAGCTCGACCCGATCTATGTCGACATCACCCAGTCCGTCTCGCAGCTCATGCGGCTGCGGCGCGACATCGCCGAAGGGCGCGTGCTCTCCACCAACGGCCGGACCCCGGTGACGCTGGAGGTCGAAGGCGTCGAATACGGCATCCCCGGCGAACTGCAGTTCGCCGACGTGACCGTGGATACCGGCACCAACTCGGTGCTGCTCCGCGCCGTCGTGCCCAACCCCAACCAGGATCTGCTGCCGGGCCTGTTCGTCCGGGCCCGGGTGCTGCAGGGCGCACGGGAGGATGCCATCCTGATTTCGCAGCGGGCGGTGGTGCGCCAGCCGGACGGCAGTGCCATGGTCTGGGTCGTGGGCGATGACGGCACCGTCAACCCGCGCCCGGTCCAGGCGGCACAGGCCATCGGCTCCGACTGGCTGGTCTCCGCCGGGCTGAAGCCGGGCGAGCGGATCGTGATGGAGGGGCTCCAGAAGATCCGTCCCGGCGCCGCGGTGAAGCCGGTTCCCATGACCGCCGCGCAGGTGGCGACCGGCCAGTCCGCCGCGCCGCGCAAGGCGGACTGACACCCGGGCAACAGCCCGACAGCGGCAGGCACATCCGCGCCGGCAGGCGCGCGGCAGACATCTGGGCGGCCCGCGTCGTCTGACGCTCCGGGCCGGCAAAGGACACCCACATGGCCAAGTTCTTCATCGATCGCCCGATCTTCGCCTGGGTCATTGCGATCGTCATCATGCTGGCCGGCGCGCTTGCGATCTTCAGGCTGCCGATCGAGCAGTATCCGACGATCGCGCCACCGGCCGTGACCATCACCGCTTCCTATCCGGGCGCCTCCGCCAGCACGCTGGAAGATACGGTCACCCAGGTGATCGAGCAGAAGCTGACCGGCATCGACTATCTCCGGTACTTCTCCTCGACCAGCGACTCGCAGGGCAATGTCAGCATCACCCTGACCTTCGAGCCCGAGGCCGATCCCGACATCGCCCAGGTGCAGGTGCAGAACAAGCTGCAGCTTGCCATCCCGCAGCTTCCGCAGGAGGTGCAGCAGCGCGGCCTGACGGTCACGAAGTCGGCGCGCGACTTCCTGATGGTGGTGGGCTTCGTCTCCGCCGATGGCTCGATGACGGAGGGCGAGATCTCCGACTACGTGGCCTCGACCATCCAGGACCCGATGAGCCGCGTGCCCGGTGTCGGCACCGTGATCGTCTTCGGCCCCCAGAATGCCATGCGCATCTGGCTGGACCCGGAGCGGATGAACTCCTACGGGATGACGGTCACCGACGTCATCAACGCCGTCGAGGCCGAGAACGCACAGATTTCCGCCGGCCAGCTCGGCGGCGCCCCGTCGGTTCCGGGCCAGCAGCTCAACGCCACCATCGTTGCCCAGACGCGCATGCGCACAGCCGACGAGTTCGCCGGCATCCTGCTGCGCGTCAACGCGGACGGTTCGCAGGTGCGGCTGAGCGACGTGGCGCGGGTCGAACTGGGCCAGGACAGCTACGAGATCAAGGGCCGCTACAACGGCAACCCCGCCTCCGGCCTCGCCATCCGCCTCGCCACGGGAGCCAATGCGCTCGATACGGCCGAGGCGGTGCGTGCCCGCGTGGCCGACCTGCAGCCCTTCTTCCCGCCTGGGCTGGAGGTGATCTATCCGCTGGACACCACTCCCTTCATCAAGCTCTCGATCGAAGGCGTGGTGCATACGCTGCTGGAAGCCATCGCCCTGGTCTTCCTGGTGATGTTCGTCTTCCTCCAGAACTTCCGGGCGACGCTGATCCCGACCATCGCGGTGCCGGTAGTGCTGCTGGGGACCTTCGGCATCCTCTCGGCCTTCGGCTTCACCATCAACGTGCTGACGATGTTCGCCATGGTGCTGGCGATCGGCCTGCTGGTCGATGACGCCATCGTCGTGGTCGAGAATGTCGAGCGCGTGATGGCGGAGGAGAAGCTGCCCCCGCGCGAGGCGACGCGCAAATCCATGGAACAGATCACCGGGGCGCTGATCGGCATCGCGCTGGTGCTGTCGGCCGTGTTCGTTCCGATGGCCTTCTTCGGCGGATCGGCGGGCGTGATCTACCGCCAGTTCTCACTGACCATCGTCTCGGCGATGGGCCTGTCGGTGCTGGTCGCCCTGATCCTGACGCCGGCGCTGTGCGCCACCATCCTGAAGCCCCATGCCGATGGGGGCCACGCCCACACCCGCGGCCCCTTCGGCTGGTTCAACCGGGGCTTCGACCGCAGCCTGCGCGCCTATCAGGGCGGCGTCCGCGGGGCGGTCAACCGGCTGGGCCGGTACGGCATCGCCTATGTCCTGATCCTGATCGGACTGGGGGTGCTGTTCTCCCGCATGCCGACCTCGTTCCTGCCGACGGAGGACCGCGGCCAGCTCTTCGTGCTGTGGACGGCGCCGCCGGGCGCCACCCTGGAACGCACCCTGGAGACGGCGAAGACGGTCGAGAAGCACTTCCTGGAGACGGAGAAGGAGGCGGTCGAGGGCCTGTTCACGGTCAGCGGCTTCAGCTTCGCCGGCCGCGGCCAGAATGCCGGCATGGCCTTCGTCCGCCTGCGCGACTGGGAGCTGCGTGACGCGCCCGCCCTGAAGGCAGAAGCTCTCGCCGGCAGGGCCATGGGCGCCCTGATGCGGGTGAAGGATGCCATGGTCTTCACGATCATGCCCCCGTCCGTCCCCGGTCTGGGTAACGCCACGGGCTTCGACATGCAGCTCGTCGATCGCGCCGGCGTCGGACACGATGCGCTGATGCAGGCCCGGAATCAGCTTCTGGGCATGGCGGCGCAGGACCCCCGTCTGGCCGGGGTCCGTCCGAACGGTCTGGACGATTCCCCGCAGTACCGCGTGGACGTGGACAGGGAGAAGGCGCGCGCCCTGGGCCTGTCGATCGCGGACATCAACCGGACTCTCCAGACGGCCTGGGGATCGAGCTACGTCGATGACTTCATCGACAACGGCCGCGTCAAGCGCGTCTATGTCCAGGCGGACGCTCCCTACAGGATGCTGCCGGGCGACATCGACAACTGGTATGTGCGCAATGCGTCCGGCCAGATGGTCCCCTTCTCGGCCTTCGCCACCGGGCACTGGACCTACGGTTCGCCGCAGCTGGAACGCTACAACGGTGTGCCGTCGGTCAACATCCAGGGCTCGGCGGCGCCGGGGATCAGCTCCGGCGAAGCGATGGCGGCGATGGAGGAACTGGTCGGCAGACTGCCGCCGGGCATCGGCCTGGAATGGACCGGCCTGTCCTATGAAGAGCGGCTGACCGGGGCACAGGCACCGGCGCTGTACGCTCTGTCCACCCTGGTCATCTTCCTGTGCCTCGCCGCGCTCTACGAGAGCTGGTCGGTGCCGGCGGCGGTGATGCTGGTGGTGCCGCTGGGCGTGCTCGGGGCCGTCGTTGCCGCCCTGGGGCGCGGCCTGCCCAGCGACGTCTACTTCCAGGTCGGCCTGCTGACGACGATCGGCCTCGCCTCGAAGAACGCCATCCTGATCGTGGAGTTCGCAAAGTCGCTCTACGAACAGGGGATGGGGCTGATCGAGGCGACGATCGAGGCTGCCCGGCTGCGCCTGCGGCCGATCCTGATGACCTCGCTGGCCTTCATCCTGGGCGTGCTGCCGCTGGCCATCGCCAAGGGAGCCGGTGCGGAGAGCCAGAACGCCATCGGCACCGGCGTGATGGGCGGCATGATCGCGGCCACCGTGCTGGCGATCTACTTCGTGCCGGTCTTCTTCGTCGCGGTGATGAAGGTGACCACCCGCTGGCGCGGTGCCCCCGCACCGCAACAGCAGCCCGGCCCGGCCGAGTGAGCCACGGGCGGACATCACGGGCGGACATCGGGTGACAGGGGACGGCGGCCGGCTACGGCCGCCGTTTCCGTTCCGGCCCCCGGAGGGCCTGTCCGGAACGACCTGTGCGGAAGGAGGGGGGCGGGGACATCCAGGCGCCCGGGACCCGGCGGTTAAGGTCCCGGCAACGGTCCGGGCTGTAGGGAATCTGTAACACTTCCGATTTCCCGCCCCGGACCGCCGATGAACGCCGCTCTGACCAAGGCAACCCTGACGGCCCGCCGCCTCGCCCGGGTCCGCTCTCTTGCCCCGGTCCCCCCGGCCGCCGGATCAGGACCCGGGCCGGAGGCCGCGCCCACCCGGGGCGAGCGCATCCCCCTGCGACAGACGCCGCTGCGCGCCTGGCTGGCGGTGCCCGTGCTGGGCGGCGCCCATGTCTGGTCGGATGTCTTCGTCATCGGCGAATGGCGGGTCCAGCACCATGCGCTGACCGGACAGCACCGTCTGCTGGACCCCGGCCGCGGCAGGGTGCTGACCGGCAGCCGGGCGGACTGTCTGGCTGCGGTCCCGCACGGCCTGCGGGTGCCGGCCCATGTCGTCATCCTGCTGCACGGGCTGGGCTGCGGGCATGATGCCATGGAGCCGCTGGAGACGGCGCTGCGGCGGCACGGCCGCTACGCGGTCAATCTCGGCTATGCCAGCCTGTTCCGGGGCATGGAGGAGAACACCCAGGCCCTGGGAGAAGTGCTGGACGCCCTGGCCGACCACGGCGCCCGTGCTGTTTCCTTCGTCGCCTACAGTCTGGGCGGACTGATCCTGCGCTGTTCGCTGCGGCCCGACGCGGCATGGCGGCGGCGGCTGGACTGCCGCCGCGCGGTGCTGCTGGGCACGCCGAACCAGGGCAGCCAGCTTGCCGCCCGGCTGGTCGCCACCTCCCTGCTGGGAGTCGCCGGCCCCGGCGGGCTGGCCACCCTGCCCCGGCACGCCCGCGTCCTGCCCGTCCCGGACTTCCCCTTTGCCGTGGTCATGGCCGGCCGCGGTGACCGCCGGGGCATCAATCCCTGGCTGGACGGCGACAATGACGGCGTCGTGCGCACCGCCGAGGCCTGGCTGGACGGGGCGGAGGACGGTCTGTTCGTGCTGAGCGACCACTGGACGCTGCAACGGCGCCCGCCGGTGGCCGATGCGGTGCTGCGCTATCTCGACGGCGGCCGCCTCGGCACCGGCTGAAGGCCGGCCGCTCGGCCGGATCAGGCGTGCAGATCGCTCTCGGAGAAGCGGAGCATGTGCTCCGGCGTGGCACGGAGCGGCCCCACGGCGGGACCGTAGATATGATCGACCCCCGCCTTGACGAGGGCGGTCGCCGTCTCCCCGTGCCGGATACCCCCGGCATAGAGGCGCAGGCCGCGCCTGTTCAGGGCGGACAGGAGCCGGAGCACCTCCGGCAGCCGCGCCGGCGTCTGCACCGGCAACGGCAGGTCCATGCCGACCATGGAAAGGCCCCCCGTCACCAGCGGGCCGGGATCGACCTGGCCCAGGTCGAGATGCGCCAGCACGGCCCGGCTGAAAGGCTTCAGCATCCCGACCAGTTCGGCCAGCCGCCCCGCCGGCACGCCGGGACCCAGCCCGTGCAGCCAGAACAGGATGAAGGGCGTCAGGTGGCGCGGTGTCTCCCGGCAGATCTCCATATAGGCGCTGCGTCGCCCCGCCTGCGCCAACGTCTCGACATGCACAGGCACGGAGATCAGGAGCCGGAAACGGTTCTCGAACAGCTCGGCCAGAACGGACCGCGCCTCCATCAGCACCAGCCCGTCCAGCGAGGCGATGGAGTCCGGGCGGTGGTCGGACAGCACATCGTAGCCGACGCCGTGCATCCCGCCCGACCCTTCGCGGACGGCGCGGGCCAGATAGGTGGTCACGGCACCGGCGCGCACGTCCCACACCGGCTCGTAGCGCAGTTCGATGGGCGGCGGGGTGGGAAGCTGCGGCGGTTGCGACACGGGCTGGGCCGTGCGGGCCTCGGCCGGCCCGCAGGGGGCCATGGCGACACCCGCCGCCGGGACCGTCCCGGGGCTGGTTACCGACGTCGGCGGAGCCTCCGCCTGCACGTCCGGCGCCCCCTGGGCACCCGGAGACGTCGCCCCGGCCGCGCCCGAGGGAAGCGGCGCGGGCGCTGACCGGGCTGCGGGGGCCGCCTCGTCCATCATGCTGTGGAGCGGCACCCGTTCGACGGCCAGCGAGCGCGCGTCGATCAGGACCGTCTCGAAGACAAGGCCGGTGAGATCGGGCGTGCCCAGCAGGAGCGCATTCAGCCGGGCGATGAAGCGGGCGCAGCGGGCCTGTGCCTCCGCCTTGTCCAGATGGGCGAAGACGACGATGTAGTGGTCGTCCTCGAAGCGGAACCAGAGATCGTCCGGCCCGGACAGCTCGACCAGCATGTGCTCGGCCAGCATCTGCACGCGGGTGGCAGCGGCCGGCCAGCGCGGCCCGAGATGGGCCTTCAGCACGTCCAGCCCGATCAGGTTGAGACAGGCGGCCGGAGCCTGGGGATGTTCTTCGATGAAATCACGCAACCGCCGCCGCAACGCCGCGGACGTCCAGAGATGCTCGTCCGGATGGCGTTCATCGCCGGCGGCTTCGGTGCCGAGCACATCCTCCAGCCACGCCGTGAAGCGGCGGACGAACGGTGTCAGAACACCATAGGGCATGGGCCGCTCCCCGTTCGGAACCGATGCAGCCCCGGCTCACCTGTAACCTTCCCGGGCGCCACTCGGTAGAAAGTAGCGCGCCGGCAGGCTTCTGTCGCGCCCCGCGGGCGGTCTCCGAAGCAGGGGATCAGGAGTCCGTCGTGTCCTCCTCACCCGGCGGCGGCACCGTCTGGAAGATGGGCTTGCGACCGTTGTAGGTGAAATAGACGCGGCGCTGCGAATTGGAGATGAGAACGCGGTGCGCCAGGAACCAGTCGGCCCCGATCAGCATCTGCGGCAGGTCCTCGACCTGGACGTTCAGGCGGGAGAACCGCGGTTGGTAGCGGCTGTAGCGGTGCATCGGCACGATGCACAGCTTGGGATTGCGGATCGTCTCGTCGCCGATCTGCAGCGTCTCGAAGGTGGCGAGATGGTTCCTGACGATCCTCTTGCCGAGGCCGACCGAGGCGCCGGCCTCCACAACGTCGGGGCTGTCCACCATGACGCCCAGGCGGCGGGCCGCAACGCCGCCTTCCAGACAGAACGCATTTCCACCCCCGTGCCAGGATGAGGACCGGCGGGAACGCCCGCGCGGAACGCTCCCGTTCATCCGAGCATACGCATCAGGGGCACAAAAGCAATCATGGCGCGATTGCATTCAAATGCATGCTACCCTTGGGGCGTACTCCGCGGCACCGACTCCACGCGGCAGTCCGGGTCAGGCACCCTGGGTGGAGACGGTGACGGCCGCCGGCCGGCGCGCCCCGCGCAGGCGAAATCCCGCCAGCAGCAGGCCGGCTGCGATGGCGAGCAGGGTCAGGTTGACGCCGAGCGCGGCGCCGGCCAGGGCGTCGCCGCCGAAGCGCAGCCCATGCACCAGCACGACCAGCAGGACTGCTCCGCCGCTTGCCAGCAGCAGGCGGGACCGGGTGCGCGCCTCGTCATCCCACCATTGCGCCAGCCCGGCCGTCGCCAGCAGGGTTCCCCAGAACAGCACGACGGAGGCGATGCCGGTGCCGAGCGACAGCAGCGCCGTCAGCGCCAGGGCCAGCGGGGCGCCCCAGACGACGCCCGCCCAGACATTGTTCCAGGCATCCCGGCGGCGCCGCTTGACCAGCCAGAGATTGACCCCGGTGACGGAGACGACCGTCAGCGCCAGCCCGAACAGGGCATAGACGATCTTCACCGGCAGACCGCCGAAATGGCCGAAATGCACCCGGTAGACGGAGAACAGGACCTGCTTGCCCGCCTCCCCGTCGGCGAACCCGGCCGGCCCCAGATACGCGCCGGTGGAATCGAAACGGTACTGCTCGGCATAGATCAGCCGGTCGGGATGCTGCGCCCCGACGATCATGTACTGCTGCGGCGTGCCGACATCCTCGACCGTCACGTAGAAGGGCCGGGTGCCCGGGGCGATGGCGGGCATCGCGGCCAGCGCCCGGTCGATGCCCAGCGGCCCCGGCGACTGCTCCAGCGCCGGCTCGGCCCCGAACACGGCCGCCATCGCCTTCTCGGTATCGCCGCCGAAATAGGTCCCCGCGAACAGCGGCAGCAGCAGGGTGGCGACCCCGAAATAGGCCCCGGTGACCGCGATCACCAGATGGAACGGCGCCCCCCAGACGCTGAGCCGGTTGTGCAGGTCGGCCTGTTCGAGCTGGCGTGACCCGCGCAGCCGAAGGGCGAAGGCGTCCTTGAAGATGCGCGGGTGCGCCACGAAACCGGAGACGATCAGACCGCAGAGCATCGCCCCCAACGCACCGACGACGATCAGCCCGAGCGTGGACGGCAGGTGCAGATAGACGTGCAGATGCTCCAGCAGGTGCGTCCACTCGTGGCTGACCCCGCCGGCGATCGTGCCGTCCGGGTTGACGGCCCAGCCCTCGGTGTCCGAAGCGATGAGCAGGCGCGGCATCTCCTCCGTCGGCAGCAGCACGTACATGTGGTGGGTGTCCCCGACGTCCCCCGCCATCACCGTCCCGTAGGCGCGCGCGACCATGGCAGGGTCGTAGCCGGTGAACTCCGGCACGTCGGGCTGCTCCCAGCGCTCGAACTCGTGCACGAAGACGATCAGCGCGCCGGACAGGCAGATCAGGTACATCAGGAACCCGGCCAGCAGACCCAGCCAGGAATGACTGGACAGGGAGCGGCGGACCAGCGCGGGCGAGGGCGCGAAGGGCATGGGAGCCTCCTTGGCCGGAGCGGTCTCGGTCAGACGATGATGGCGACGCCGCCGACCAGGGCGGCGACCACCATCCCCAGCACGGGGCGCAGCGGCCGCGGATCGGCCGTGACCCAGTAGGCGGCACAGCCCCAGACCACCGGCATCAGCAGGGCGGACAGGGCCATGCGGTCCACCACGGTCCAGGGCAGCAGGCGGGTCAGCCCGACGGTGGCGAACGCCGCAGCCGCGGCCGCGACGGGCACCGCCAGGACGAACAGCAGCAGGTGGCGCCGGACGCCCCGGCCCGGCCCGGTCTCCGCAGCCTCGGCGCCGCCGCCAACGGCCGCCTGACGCCGGGGCCGGCGCAGTTCCGCCGCGGCCAGGACACCGGCCCAGCCGGCGCCGGTGACGGCCAGCAGCGCGTAGGCGGTGCCGAACTCCGCGCCCGCGGCCCGGACCCAGGGCAGCAGCGACACCGCCAGCAGCAGCCAGCCCAGAGCGACCAGCCAGCCGGCCCGCGCCGGGCGCCGACGCCAGCACTGGTACAGCAGGCCCACGCCCGCCCCCGCCGCCGCGACGGCGGCCAGCGCCATCGGCACCGCTTCAGGCATCGTCCCTTCTCCCCTTTCCGGCGAGCACCCGCCCCTCAGAAGTCCACCGCGGCGGACAGGATGAAGGTGCGCGGCGTGCCGAGCACCAGATAGTTCGCTCCCGGATAGCCTCCGGCGGAGGCCCAGTAGTCCTTGCCGGTCACGTTCTCGACCCGGCCGCGCAGGGCGACGGCCCGGCCCGCGAGGTCGACCTCGTAGCTGGCGCCCAGGTCGAAGCGGGTCCAGGACGGGATGCTGGTGGTGTTGGCGGCGTCGGCATACTGCGACGCCGTATGGACCATCCGTGCATCCACCGTCAGGCCCGGCAGCACGGGCACGTCCCAGGCGACGTTCACGTTGAGCTGAAGGTCGGGCACGCCGATCGCCGTGTTCCCCTCGTTGACGCCGCTGGCCGTGCGGGTCAGCTCGGCGTCGATCCAGGTCAGCCCGCCCAGCAGGCGCACCCCTTCGACGGGCTCGCCGAAGACGCTCAGTTCCAGGCCGCGGTTGCGCTGCTCGCCCGAGACGGAGAAGACGTTGTCCTCGACGATCGAACTCGGCAGCGTGATGGTGAAGGCGCTGAGCGTGGCGCCGAAGCTCCCGGCATCGTACTTGGCGCCGATCTCGTACTGTTCGGCGGTGTAGGGACTGAAGGCCTCGCCCGCGTTCAGCACCGGGCTGCTGCCGCTGGTGGCCGGGGCGACCTCGCCCGGCCGCAGGCTCTCGGCGTAGTTGCCGTAGAGGGAGATCTGATCCGTCGGCTTGTAGACCAGGGCGACGGTCGGGGTGACCGCATCGTCGTCGTAGCCGGACAGCCGCGCCCCCGTGTTGTAGTCGTAGGTCTTCGTCTCGATGCTCTGGTAGCGGGCGCCCACGGTCAGCAGCACCGTGCCGTCCAGGAACGACAGCATGTCGGCCAGCGCCAGGCTGGTGTTGTCGCTCCTCTCGGTGACGTGCGGGTCGGACAGGTCGCCGCCGACGAAGAAATCGGCCGCCGGGGCCGTCACCGCGACCGGACGGTAGAGATTGCCCGCGAACCCGGCGAAGCTGGAGAAGGCGTAGGCGTTGCGCGACTTCAGCGAGACAGCGGAGCCCGACAGGATCACGCGGTGCCCGACCGGGCCGGTGGCGAAGTCGCCGCGGATGCCGGTATCGGCGGAGTAGACCGTGTCCTCGCGCACATTGTCGAACCGGTAGGCGCTGGTGGTGCCGTCGGCCAGCGCGTCCGGGTTGGCCAGGACGTTGTCCTCCTTGCCGTCGCGCGCGCCGAACGCGGCCCAGGCCGTGATCCGGTCGGTCAGGTCGTATTCCGCCCGGACGGCGCCGAAACGCTGTTCCTCGTCGCTGTAGGTCCAGGGCTGGGCGAAATTGCGGGCGGCGTCGGGGGCCGACGGGATGGCGCCCAGCGGGGTGACGCTGGGCCGCGGCGCGTCGATATGGTGGTCCTGATAGCCGATGTCGGCGGACAGACGCAGCCGCTCGCCCTGGTAGTCGGCGCCGAAGGCGAGCACGCTCAGCTCGCGGTCCTGCCCCTCCACCGAGGTCTCGCCGTCGCGCCGCACGGCGTTCAGCCGGATGCCGGCGGCGTCGCCCTGGCCGAAGCGGCGCGCGACGTCCACGGCGGCATAGCCCTGACCGTCATTCTCGAAGCCCAGGGTGACGCGGTTCAGCGGGTCCTTCGGCGCGCGCTTCGGCACCAGATTGACCGAACCGCCGGCGGCGCTGCCGCCGGGGGCGGCACCGTTGAGGAAGGAATTGGCACCGCGGAAGACCTCGACCCGCTCCAGCAGTTCGGCGGCGACGTACTGGCGCGGCAGGATGCCGTAGACGCCATTGTAGGTCATGTCGTCCGAATAGACCGGGAAGCCGCGGATCACATAGAGTTCCTGGAAGTTCCCGAAGCCGCGGGCGACCCGCACCACGGGGTCGTTCTGGAGCACGTCCGCCACGCTCTTGGCCTGCTGCTGCCCGATCAGCGCCGAGGTGTAGGCCGTGGTGGCGAAGGGCGCGTCCATCATGTCCAGGTTGCCCAGCAGGCCGGCGCGCCCGCCGCGGGCCACCTGGCCGCCGGCATAGGCCCCGGTCAGGCCGACCTGGGAGCCGCTGCCGATGACGATGATCTCCTCGATCTCCTGGTCGCTGGCGGGCGTGGGCGTGGACGTGGGCATGGGCGTGGACTGGGCGAAAGCCGGGGCGGCGAGGCCGATCACCAGGGCCAGGGCTGCGGAACCGGAAAGGACGCGCGTCATCCGAGGGGACTCCAGGGGGATATCGGGGGGGCGTATCGGGGGACGTACCGGGCGCCAGCGCTACGCGTGCGAACGCTTCTAAATTGCATACTTGAGGAGACGGCGCAACGCGCTTCTGACAGCATTGTGCCGATGACCTCCCGATCCCACGCAATCAGTCCGATCTCGTCCGTATGTTTCTTTATCCGGTCCGGACAAAGCGCCATGGATTGGCCGGCTCGTGTCCCCATCCCTCCATCGGCCATCCCTCCATCGGGATAGATGGGACCCGAATCCGGTGAAACTAATTCGCTCCCTGAACCGACACGGATCGGCCGCACCGCGGTCGACGGCGGCGGAACGACGGGGGACGCCAGTGCGCGACAATGGGCCGATCACGGGTCGGGAAGTGGAACTGCGCGACGACGAACTGCTGGTGTCGCGCACCGACACCGGAGGCCGGATCGTCTTCGTGAACCGGGCGTTCATCGAGATCAGCGGCTTCTCCCGGGAGGAGCTTGTCGGCGCGCCGCACAACCTCGTCCGCCATCCGCACATGCCGAAGGAGGCGTTCGCGGACCTCTGGGCCACGGTCAAGGCAGGCCGCCCCTGGGAGGGGCTGGTCAAGAACCGCTGCAAGAACGGCGACCATTACTGGGTCCGCGCCAACGTCACCCCGCAGGTGGAGAACGGGCGCGTCGTCGGCTATGTCTCCATCCGCTCCCGGCCGACCCGGGCGGAGATCGCCGCGGCCGAGGAAGCCTATGCCCGCTTCCGTGAAAACCGCGCCGCCGGCGAGCGCATCCGGGAAGGCGCCGTCATCGCCGCGGGGCCGGGCGCGAGGGTGAGACGCTTCATCCGCAGCATCACCGGGCGCCTGACCGCGATGATCGCCATCGGCATGGTGGCCGGCGGCGTCGGCGCCTGGTCCGGTCTGTCCGGCATGGCGGACAGCAACGAACGCCTGCACACCGTCTTTCAGGAGAACATGCGTCCCGCGCTGAACCTGGGCGCCGCCCTGGACCTGATGCGCGCCAACCAGGAGGCGGTCACCGCCATCGCGCTGGCGCTGCGCACGGGCGCCGCGCCGGAAGTGATCGCCGGACAGGTGGCGCAGGTCCGGAGCACTTCCGAGGCGATCAATGCTGAACTGACAGAGTTCAAGCAGCACGATCCGGGGACGGCGGAAGCGGCCAGACGCTTCGTCGAACGGCGGGCGCTGTACCGGCAGGAAGGGCTGTCGCCCGCCCTGGAGAAAGCCCTGCACGGCGACGCCGACGGTGTGAAGAGACTGCTGGACACCAAGATCAGACCCCTGTTCGAGGCGGCGGTCCAGGATGGACGTGACCTGCAGGCGGAGATGGCGCAGGCCGCGCACGCAGCGTTCGATGACGCCACGGCCGCCTTCCGCAGCCGTCTCTGGGAGACCGTGGCAGTCGTCGGCCTGCTGGCCGCGCTGATGGTGGGGCTGGGCGCCATGGTCCTGCGCTCGATCCGACGGCCGCTGACCCGGGCCGAGGTCGATTTCGACGCCCTGGCCCGCGGCGACTTCGCCCACGCGATCCCGACATCGCCGGTGGCGGAATTCACCCGTCTGAGCGCCCAGATGCGCAGTCTGCGGGCCAGACTGGCCTATGGCCAGCAGGAGCAGGCCGAGCAACGCCAGGAAGCCGAAGAAGCCCGGCGCTCCGCCCTGCTGCGCATGGCCGATACGGTCGAGCGGGAGGCCGGCAGCGCGGTCGCCACGGTGTCCGAGCGGACGCGCCGGATGACCAGCCGCGTGGATGGCATCGCCGAGGCCGCCGGCCGGGTCACGGAAAGTTCCGGCAGCGTGTCCGCCGCCGCGTCCGAGGCCCTGACCAGTGCCAACACCGTCGCCGCGGCGACGGAGGAGCTGTCCGCCTCCATCCGCGAGATCACGGCCCAGATCGGCCAGGCCACCAGCGTCACGCGGGAGGCGGTGAAAGCCGGAACCGACACGCAGCAGACCATCGCCGCCCTGTCCGATGCGGTCAGCCGCATCGGCGAGTTCGCCACCATCATCAACGACATCGCCGGCCAGACGAACCTGCTGGCGCTGAACGCGACCATCGAGGCCGCCCGCGCCGGGGAGGCCGGCAAGGGCTTCGCCGTCGTGGCGCACGAGGTCAAGTCGCTGGCCAACCAGACCTCACGTTCCACGGAGGACATCCAGCACCAGATCGCCGGCATCCAGGCCGCGACCCGGCTGGCCGTCGAGTCCGTCGGCCGCATCTCCCGGCGGATCGAGGAGGTGGACAGCATCTCCACCGCCATCGCCGCGGCGATCGAGGAACAGGCGGCGGCGACGGGGGAGATCGCGCGCAGCGTGGCCGAGGCGGCCGAGGCCGCCCGCAATGTCTCCACCCGGATCGCGGACGTGTCGGACGAGGCATCCGCCACCGGCAGCGATGCCGCGCGGGTGCGCGACGAAGCATCCGAGGTGGCGACCAGTGTCGAGGACCTGCGTCAGGTGATCGTGCGGGTGGTGCGCTCTGCAACGGCCGACCGGGACGGGGCGACCCGGGCTGCCTGAACAGGATTTCCGGGGCGCTCGGCGGCCCTGCTCCGTCGGGGAGCGCGCACGCCCAGACTGCGGAGACCGGCAGAGAGCGGATGAATGCACACAAATCGGTGCATCCATCCGACCTACGATTGATCTGGATCAAGAGCGGAAGTCGTGAGCCGACTTAATAATACCCCTACCGCAAGAGTAGATTAAGGTTAAAATTTTATTAACCAGTCCTTTGTCCATGCCGTCGGACAAAGGGCGGGTTTCGCCGTCATGCCTCCCCCAAGGAACGGGCCTGACACCGGGTCCGGGAAATGCGCGTCCCGATGCTCCCTGGCCATCCACCTCTCTGCCCCGATCCGTCCCCGAGCGCCCCCCGATGACGACCTGACCCGCCCGCTCTCCAGCGCCGCGCGGGCGCCGTCGCGTGCCCGCCGATCGACACACTGCCCCCCCTGCCCTGCCCCCCGCCACGCCTCTCTCCCGGAGTTCCCGCATGCGCGACAACGGTCCCGTCACCGGCAAGGAAGTGCCCATGCCCGAGGGTGCCTTCATCGTGTCGAGGACGGATCTCAAAGGTCGGATCACCTTCGTGAACCAGACCTTCGTGGAGATGTCCGGCTACACCGAGAAGGAGCTGCTCGGCGCCCCGCACAACATCCTGCGCCATCCCGACATGCCCAAGGTCGCCTTCGCCGATCTCTGGGCGACGATCCAGTCGGGCAAGCCGTGGGAGGGCGTGGTCAAGAACCGGCGCAAGAACGGCGACCATTACTGGGTCCGCGCCAATGTCACGCCCGAGGTCGAGGGCGGCCGGCTGGTGGGCTACATCTCCATCCGGCAGGCGCCGACCCGGGCCCAGATCGACGCCTGCGAGGCGCTCTACGCCGACATCCGCACCGGCCGCGCCAAGGGCATCATGCTGAAGGAGGGCGAGGTCCGGCCCACCACGCCGGCGGGCCGGGCCGGGCGGATGCTGCGGAGCATCAGCGGCCGCGCCATGATCGGCTTCGCCGCCTACGCCATCCTGCTGTTGGCCGCCATGGCCTGGAGCGGCGAACCCGAGGTCATCGGGCTGCTGGCGGCAGCCCTGGCGGCGGGGGCCGGCGGCATCTTCGGTGTGCTCACGCTTACCAAGCGGGAACTGGGCCGCGCCCAGGCGCACCTGGAGGCGACGGCGCGCAGCGACTTCCGCCATGACGTCGAAATCCCCACCTGCCCCGATTTCATCCCCCTGGCCGGCCAGATCCGCGCCCTGCGCGCGCGGCTGGCCTACACCCATCTGGAACGGGTCGAGCTGGAGACCCGGGCGGCACGGGATCGCGAGCAGGCGTTGCGCCGCATGGCCGAGACGGTGGAGCGGGAATCCATCGAGGCGGTGAAGACCGTCGCCTCCGACACCGATGCCATGGCGAGCGACGCCACCGGCATGTCCAGCGCCGCCGACCGGGTCAGCCATGACGCCAGCGGCGTGGCCGCCGCGGCGGAGGAGGCGCTGGCGAATGCCAGCGCGGTCGCCGTCGCCACGGAGCAGCTCGGCGCGGCCATCCAGGAGATCGCCCGGCAGGTCGCCAGCGCCGGTGCGGTCACCGAAACGGCCGTGGGTGAGACACAGGCGGCGGCCGATGTCATTGACGGGCTGTCGCAGGACATCGAGCGGATCGGCACCATCGCCCAGTTGATCCGCGACATCGCCCAGCAGACGAACCTGCTGGCGCTGAACGCCACGATCGAGGCGGCCCGCGCCGGGGAAGCGGGCAAGGGCTTCGCCGTCGTCGCCGGGGAGGTGAAGAACCTCGCCACCCAGACCGCCCGCTCCACCGAGGAGATCACGGCCAGCCTCGCCGCCATCCAGCAGCGCAGCACCGACGCCGTGGCGGCCGTCCACCAGATGACGACCAGCGTGTCGCAGATCCACGAGATCTCCGGCGCCATCGCCCTGGCGGTGGAGGAGCAGCGCAAGGCCACACAGGAGATCAGCGACAGCGTGGGCGAGACGAGCAACGCCGCCCGCGAGGTCGCGCGGCTCATCAGCGCCGTCGCCAGCACGGCACGCGAGACCGGCAGCCAGGCGGCCCGGGTCCATGCCAAGACCACGGATGTGGCGGACAGCGTCAACGCCCTGCGCCAGAAGATCGTCACCATCGTCCGCGAGGCGACGGACGAGGTCGGGCAGCGTCGCAGCGCCTGACCGCTCCCCTTCCGGCCAGTCCCGTCCGGCTACCCCCTCCGACGCTCCCGCTCCGGCACGGGCCGGGAACCTTCGGCGATCCTGCGCATTGACCAGCGCGCGGCCTTTCCCCGGGCCGCGTGAGCGCCGGCGTGCAGCCGCCGCGCGGTCCGGTCGCGGACCGTTCCCGCCCAGCCCCCGTACCGCCGGTCGTGCAGCGACGACGAGAGCGTCCGGCACCGGAGCCGAAGCCGATGGTCCTCTCCCTCGTCCTGCTCGTCCTGATCGGACTTCCCCTGGCCGCCGGCGGTGTCTGGCTGATTTCGCTCGGCGGAAGCTGGTACTACCTGCTCGCCGGCCTGGGATTCCTCCTGACCGCGGCCCTGCTGCCGCGGTCCGGGACCCTCGCACGGCTGCTGTTCGCCGCCGTCCTGGTCGGCACGCTCGCCTGGGCCGTGACGGAAGCCGGCCTCGACTGGTGGCCCCTGGGCACCCGCGGCGGGCTGGTCATCCTGGCCGCCGTCTGGCTGCTGACGCCCTGGGCCACGCGGGAGGCTTCCGGCTGGGGCCTCGGCCGGATCGCGCTGGGACTGGCCGTGCTGGCCTGCGTGGCAACGGCCGGGCTGGCCCTGACGCGGGACGAGCACCGCACCGCCGGGCAGCTCGCCCCCGCACGGACGGCACAGGCGGCGGCCGATCCCGCCCTGAGCGACGACAGCGTGCCGCCCGGCGAATGGCACCATTACGGCCGGACGCTGAAGGGACAGCGTTATTCGCCGCTGGACCAGATCACGCCCCGCAATGTCGACCGCTTGCAGGTGGCCTGGACCTACCGCACCGGCGACGTGATGCGGCCGGAGGACGTGACGGAGACGACCTATCAGGTCACGCCGCTGATGGTGGACGGTCTGCTCTATCTCTGCACGCCGCACAACCTCGCCATCGCCGTGGACGCGGCGACCGGGGAGGAGCGGTGGCGCTTCAACCCGATGGTGGGGCTGGAGGAGAACCGGCAGCACCAGACCTGCCGCGGCGTCTCCTACCATGCCGACCCGGAACTCGCAGGGCAGAGCTGCGCCGCGCGGATCTTCCTGCCGACCTCCGATGCCCGGCTGATCGCCCTGGATGCCGCCACCGGCGCCGTCTGCACCGGCTTCGGCGAGAACGGCGCGGTCGATCTCTGGGCGCACATGCCGAACCAGAAGGCCGGCTTCTACTATTCCACCTCGCCGCCCGTGGTGGCGCGCGGGCTGGTCATCATCGGCGGCGCCGTGAACGACAACTATGCCGTCCAGGCGCCCTCGGGCGTCATCCGGGCCTACGACGTGGACACGGGCGATCTGGTCTGGAACTGGGATTCCGGCAATCCGGACCGCACCGAGCCGCTGCCGCCGGGAGAGACCTACACGCCGAACTCGCCCAACACCTGGTCGGTGATGAGCGCCGATCCGGACCTGGGGATGCTCTACGTCCCCCTGGGCAACCGGACACCGGACCAGCTCGGCATGGGCCGCAGCCCGGCGGTCGAGCGGTTCTCCTCCTCCGTCACGGCGCTGGACCTTGAGACGGGGCAGGTGCGCTGGGTCTTCCAGACGGTCCATCACGATCTCTGGGACATGGACGTGCCGGCACAGCCGCTGCTGCTCGATCTCGACATGCCCGGCGGCCGCGTCCCGGCCATCGTCGCGCCGACCAAGCAGGGCGACGTCTACGTGCTGGACCGCCGCACCGGCGAGCCGATCCTGCCGGTGCGGGAGGTCCCCGCCCCCGGCGGCACGATCCCGGAGGATTTCAGCGCCCCCACCCAGCCCGTCTCCGCGCTGGCCTTCACGCCCCGGCCCCTGCAGGAAGCGGACATGTGGGGCGTCAGCCTGCTCGACCAGCTCGCCTGCCGGATCAAGTTCCGGTCGCTGCGCTACGAGGGGCGCTACACCCCGCCCTCCACGCAGGGGACCCTGGTCTACCCGGGCAATTTCGGTGTGTTCAACTGGGGCTCCATCGCCGTGGACCCGGTGCGGCAGGTGATGGTCGGCATGCCCACCCATCTGGCCTTCACCTCGCAGCTCATCCCGGCCGACCGGATCGGCCCCGAGCAGGAGGTGAACACCGGCGAGGCCGGGCTGAACCTGAATGTCGGCGGCCCCTACGGTGTCATCATGCAGCCCTTCCTGTCGCCCCTGGGCCTGCCCTGCCAGCAGCCACCCTGGGGCTACGTGGCCGGCGCGGACCTGCGCACCGGCGGGATCGCCTGGATGCACAGGAACGGCACCATCCAGGACGCGGCCCCGGTTCCCGTGCCGATCCGGATCGGCGTGCCCGGTCTGGGCGGTCCGGTCATCACGGCGGGCGGCGTGGTCTTCCTGAGCGCGACCATCGACAACTACCTGCGCACCTATGATCTGACGACGGGCCGGCAGATCTGGGAACACCGGCTGCCGGCCGGCGGGCAGGCCACGCCCATGACCTACATGGTCGATGGCCGGCAGTACGTGGTGCAGGTGGCCGGCGGCCACGGCTCCATCGGCACCGACACGGGCGACTTCGTCGTGGCCTTCGCCCTGCCGCGCTGACGGTAGACGCCGACAGCAGGCTCCGAGGGGGGGGGGCGTCCGGACCGGGCGCACCGTCCTATTCCGCCGCCTCCCGCCGCCGGTCTCCGGCGGGGCTGCGCCGGCGACGGACGCGCAGCGCCAGCCGCTCGATCAGCACGAACAGCAGCGGCACGAAGATGATGCCCACCAGCGTCGCCGCCAGCATGCCGCTGAAGACGGTGATGCCGATGGACTGGCGGCTGGCGGCCCCCGCCCCGGAGGCGACCAGCAGCGGCACGACGCCGAGGATGAAGGAGAAGGCGGTCATCAGCACGGCCCGGAACCGCGTGCGTGCGCCATCCACCGCCGCGTCGATCACCGACATGCCGTGCTCCAGGCGGGTGCGGCTGAACTCCACGATCAGGATGGCGTTCTTCGCCGCCAGCCCGACCAGCAGGACAAGGCCGATCTGGGCATAGACGTCCAGCGGCGACGCCGTGAGCAGCAGCCCGCCCAGTGCTCCCAGGAGGGCCACGGAGACGGAGAGCACCACCGCCAGAGGCAGGGTCCAGCTCTCGAACTGCGCCACCAGGAACAGGAAGGCGAACAGCAGCGCAAGACCGAAGACCAGCGCCGCAGCCCCGCCCGCGCGGGCCTCCTGGAAGGACAGGTCCGACCATTCGTAGCCGAAGCCGTCGGGCAGCGTTTCCGCCAGCACCCCCTCCATGGCTGCCAGCGCTTCGCCCGAGGTGCGGCCGGCCGCCGCCTCACCGTTCACCGTGGCCGCCAGGAACTGGTTGTAGCGGCCGATGGAATCGGGAGCGAGGGCGGTATCCACGCTGACCAGACTGGAAAGCGGCACCAGCTCCCCGCTCCGGGCCCGGACATGCAGCCGCTGGATCACGCTGGCCGTGTCGCGGTACTGCGGCGCGTCCTGGACCCGGACCTGGAAGACCCGGCCGTACAGGTTGAAGTCGTTCACGTAGGCCGAGCCGAGATGCGCCTGGAGGGTCCCGAACACCTCGGCCGGGGTGACGCCCAGCGTCGCCGCGCGGGTGCGGTCCAGGTCCACGAAAAGATGCGGCACGTCCGCTGAATAGGTGGAGAAGACCGCCTGCAATGCCGGGTTCTGGTTGGCCGCGACCAGCAGGCCGCGCAGCACCGACGCCAGCTCCTGCGGCGACTGCCCCGACAGCGCCTGGAGGCGCAGGTCGAAACCGCCGGTGGCCCCCAGCCCGGGGATCGAGGGCGGGTTGAAGGCGACGATGTTCGCCTCCGGCATGGCGTAGAAGCGGGGCGTGAGCGCCCCGATCAGGGCCTGCACGCTCTCCTCCTCCGACCGGTCGGCCCAGGGCTCCAGCACGACGATGGCGAGCCCGGCGTTGGAGCCGCCGCCGCCCAGAAGGCTGAACCCGGAAACGGTGATGACGTCCGCGACGCCCGGCGTCTCCTGCACCATGGACGCCACCCGGTCCACCACCTCCTCCGTCCGGTTGAGGGCGGCGGCGCTCGGGAGCTGGATGTTGACGAAGAAGTAACCGGCATCCTCCGCCGGCAGGAAGGCGGTCGGCACCGCGCGCAGCGAGACCCAGCCGCCGGCGATCACCAGCGCCAGTGCCCCCGTCACCACGATGAGATGCCGGCCCAGCCGCCCGACCAGGGCACCGTAGCCCGCCCGGGTCCGGTCCAGCACCCGGTTGAACAGTCCCAGCGGCCCGCGCCGCCGGGGCTGGTGGCCCGGCTTCAGGATCAGGGCGCAGAGGGCGGGGCTGAGCGTCAGGGAGACGAGACCGGAGATCAGGAAGGCGACCGTGATCGTCACGGCGAACTGGCGGTAGAGCTGGCCTGTGATGCCGGGCAGGAAGGCGACGGGCACGAAGACCGCCGCCAGCACGAGGGTGGAGGCGACGATCGGACCCGTCACCTCCCCCATCGCCCGGATGGCGGCGGTTCCGGGGGCCAGGTCGGGCGCATCCCCCATGACGCGGTGGACGTTCTCCACCACAACGATGGCATCGTCCACGACCAGCCCGATGGCAAGCACCAGCGCGAAGAGGGTGACGGTGTTGGCGCTGTAGCCCAGGACCAGCAGCACGGCAAAGGTGGCGACCAGCGACACCGGGATCGCCAGCGTCGGGATCAGGGTCGAGCGGAAATCCTGAAGGAAGAGGAAGGTCACCCCGACCACCAGCACGAAGGTGATCGCCAGGGTGAGCGCGATCTCCTCGATGGTGGCGGAGACGAAGCGGGTGGTGTCGAACACCACCGCGTAGTCGAGACCGGGCGGGAACTGACCGGCCAGCCGCTCGATCTCCGCCCGCACGGAGTCCGCGACCTCCAGCGCGTTCGCGTCGGGCGACTGGTAGACGACCAGCGTGGCGGAGGGCTGGCCGTTCAGCCGGGCGCTGGCCGTGTAGGTCTGCGCCCCCAGTTCCACATCGGCCACGTCGCCCAGCCGGACCAGGGCACCGGCTTCGCCGACCCGCACGACGACCTGACGGAACTCCTGCGCATCCTCCAGCCGGCCCTCGGCGATGACGGTGAGCTGCTGGCGCTGGTCGGTGCCGATCGGCGGGGCGCCGATCTGGCCGGCCGGCGCCTGCACGTTCTGCGCCTCCAGCGCCGAGATGATGTCCCCGGCCGTGACGCCCAGCGACGTCATCCGGTCCGGATACATCCAGATCCGCATGCTGTAGGTCAGCGCCCCCAGCACCTGCGCCTCGCCCACCCCCTCGATGCGGGCGACGCGATCGCGCAGGTTCAGGCTGGCATAGTTGCTGATGAAGAGGGAATCCAGCCGCTCGTCCGTGGCGAACAGGTTCACGGCCAGCAGCATGTTCGTGGACTGCTTGCGGACCGCCACCCCCTGACGCGCCACGGCCGAGGGCAGCAGGGCCGTGGCGAGCTGCACCCGGTTCTGTACGTTGATGGCCGCAAGGTCGGGGTCGGTGCCGACCTCGAAGGTCACCGTCAGGGAGTAACTGCCGGCATCGGTGCTGGTGGAGGACATGTAGAGCATGTCGTCCACCCCGTTCACCTGGGCCTCGATGGGGGCCGCCACCGTTTCCGCCACCACCTGGGCGTTGGCGCCGGGATAGGTCGCGCTGACCTGCACGGCGGGCGGGGTGATCGGCGGGAACTGCGCGACGGGGATGGCGCGCAGGGCCAGCAGCCCCGCCACCAGCAGGACCAGCGACAGCACGATGGCCAGGTTCGGCCGGCGGACGAAGATGTGCGAGATCATGCCGGCCTAGCCCTGCCCGCCGGAGCCGTCGATGGCGGGCGCGGCTTCACCGGCCGGAGGAGCCTCCGACGCCGTATCGGGCACGGGGCGGACGGGGGCGCCGGGGCGGGCCTTCTGCTGCCCCGTCACCACGATCACCTCGCCGGGGTCCAGACCCTGCTCGACCGCGAACAGCCCGTCGGACTGCGCCCCCAGGGTCACCCGCCGCATCCGCGCCACGTTGTCGGAGTCGACGACCAGCACGAACGGCCCCTCGCGGTCGCGCTGCACGGCACTGACCGGGACCGCGGGCCCGCTCTCCACCGCCTGCGGCCGGACCAGCACCGTGGCGTACTGGCCGGGCAGCAGCAGCCGGTCCGGGTTGGGAAACAGGGCGCGCACGGTGACGGTGCCGGTGCGCGGATCGACCCGGTTGTCCATGAACTCGACCCGGCCGCGGTGGGGATAGTCCGCCCCCGTCGCCAGCCGCAAGGTCGGCACGAAGCGGTCGCCGAGCTGCGCCAGGGTCTCCGCCCCGGTCTGCTGCATGACCTGGAGCACCTGCCGGTCCGAGACGGAGAAGGTGACGCGGATCGGATCGAGATCGACGACCGTCGTCAGCACGCCCGTCTCGGGCGTCACCAGATTGCCGGCGGTGACGGCGGTCGCCCCGATGCGTCCGGCGATCGGGCTGGCGATGCGGGTATAGGAGAGCCGCAGTTCCGTCTGCTGGAGCTGCGCCTTGGCGGCCAGCACGTCGGCCTCGGCCGAGGCGAGCGCGGCCTGGGCCTCGTCCAGGGCGGCCTCGCTGACGGTTCCCTTGGAGCGCAGCGCCTCCGCCCGGCGCGCGGATTCCGATGCCTCGGTCAACTGGGCCTGGGCGCGGGCGAGCTGGGCCTCGGCGGCGGTCCTCTCGGCCTCGTAGGGCGCCGGCTCGATGACGTAGAGGAGCTGGCCCGCCTCGACATCCGTGCCCTCCTCGAAGGCCACGGCCTCCAGCGTACCGGACACCCGCGGCCGGGCCTCGAAACTGGCGACCGCCTCGACACGGCCGACGAACTCGGCGGGCGGTGCGATCGGCGCCGTCCCGACCTCCGCCGTCACGACGGCGGGAGGCGGGCCACCGGCCCCGCCGGGCGCCTGCGCGACCGCCGGTCCGGGCACGACCACAAGGAGGAAGGCGAGAGCGGCCCGGAGCGACCGGCCGGTGCGGCTGGGGTGGATCATGGGCGCGCCTTGGCTGCCAGGAACCCGGACAGGACTCCGGGGCAGAAAACCGGACCTGCGCGCCTGCAACAGCCGGGAGGGCGAATCCGCACGGATCATCGTGCGGGCCGATCCGAAAAACCGGCGTAGCTTCAGCCGTCGGCGGCCGAATTATCGGAGGGGATGGCCCCGTCTGCGCGCATCCCCGCAACCACCCGGGCGATCAGGTCGATGAGCTGCCGCCGCTCCGGCTCGGACAGGGGGGCGAGCGCCGCCCGGTTCACGTCCTGCGCGGCAGCAGTGGCCGGTCCTTGCAGCAGGCGGGCTGTCTCGGTCAGCCAGACCTGCTGTGCCCGTCCGTCACCCGGATGCGGCCGGCGGACGACCAGCCCGTCGCGTTCCATCCGGGCCAGGGTCTTGGCCATGGTCGCCTGCTCCACGTCCAGGCGTTCGACCAGCTCGCGCTGGGTCAGCCCGTCCTGCCGCCAGAGTTCGATCAGGGTCATGAACTGGGCCGGGGCCAGCCCCAGGGGCCGGATGCGCTCCTGCAGCCGGATCGCGAAGAGCCGGGCCAGATGGTTGGCGAGATAGCCCGCCGAGGTCGTCTTGTCGAAGGCCATGCGGGGATACTGGTCTTGCATAGCATGCCATGCAATGATATATGGCATGCTATGTATATTGACGGACCCGTCCCCGCCGGCCGATCCCCGGCCCGGCCCCTGCGGAAGGACCCTCGCCATGCGCTCCCTTGTGAAGCTCATCCATCCCGTCGCCGGCGCCACCGCCCTGCTGATGGTGTCGGGGTTCCTCATTGCCACCCTGCTGGCGGAACTGGCGGGCACGCCGGCGGACATCGTCGTCGTGAAGACGGCGATCCCCTGGCTGCTGCTGGTGCTGATCCCGGCGATCGCGCTCGCCGGCGGGTCGGGCTTCCGCCTGGGGGCCGGGTGGACAGCGCCCCTGGCCGCGGCGAAGCGCCGGCGCATGCCGCTGATCGCGGCGAACGGGCTGCTGGTGCTGGTTCCGGCCGCCCTGTTCCTGGCAGCGAAGGCGGAGGCCGGTGCCTTCGACGCAACTTTCTATGCCGTGCAGGCGGTGGAACTGCTGGCCGGTGCCACGAACCTCGTGCTGCTGGGCCTGAACGCGCGCGACGGGTTTGTCCTGAGCGGCCGCCTGCGGCGCCGGACGGCCGTGTAGGACGGCTGCACGGGGAAGCTGCGGCCTTCGCTCAGGCCGGGCGGGCCTGATCCAGCCAGCCGGCCCCGTCCTCGGCGAAGGCCGCCTGGCTGCGCCCCCGCCCCTTCGCCGCGTACAGCGCCGCATCCGCCCGGTGCAGGATGACGTTCACGTTGGCGTCGTCGGGGCGCAGCGAACTGCCGCCGATGCTGGCCGAAATCGGTATCGCGGTCCCTTCGAAAAGGACGGGTTCGGTGCGGATGGCGTCCAGGATGCGTTCGGCCACCTGCACCGCCCCCTCGTATCCGGTATCGGGCAGGAGCACGGCGAATTCCTCACCACCCAGGCGGCCGAACCTGTCCACCGAGCGCAGCAGCCGGCCGACCCGGTCCGTCAGCGTCTGCAGAACAGCATCCCCCGCCGCATGTCCATAGGTGTCGTTGACCCGCTTGAAATGGTCCATGTCGATCTGCAAGACACTGAACACGCGGCCATAGCGGCAGGCCCGGTCCCATTCCGCCTCCAGCGCCGCCCAGAAGGCCCGGTGGTTCAGAATGCCGGTGAGCGGATCGGTGTTGGCAAGCTGCTCCAGCCGTCGGTTCGCCAGTTCCAGTTCCCGGGTCCGCTCCGCCACCTCCTTCTGCAACTGGGCCTGACGGCGGCGTAGAACAGATGTGCGGCCCTGCACGATGGCCACCACCAGCAGCGCCGCCAGCATCACCATGAGGGCGCGGAAGGCATTGGTCTGATACCAGCCGGCCTCGACCCGGACATCCAGGGTGAAATCGTCCGCTCCCCAGTCCTCGCCAGGGGCGACCGCCTGGATCCGCAGGACATAGTCCCCGGGCGGCAGGTTGGTGTAGGCGACGCTGCGGTCGGCCGGTCCCCGGTCGGTCCAGTCGCTGTCGAAGCCGTCCAGACGGACCCGGTAACGCATCAGGTCGGCAGCGACATACCCCAGGGCGGCGAAATCGACGGAAAGGCTGCGCTGCTGGCCCGGCAGGACGAGCGGCGGGGCCATGCGGGTGCCGTTGTAAAGCCCGACCGGCTGCTCAACCCCGCCGGCACGCAGTCCTGTCAGCCGCACCGGCGGGTGCGGCCGATGCGGCCCCAGCTCGGCCGGCTCGATCACGGTCAGGCCGCCGCCGGCACCGAACAGCATGTCCCCGGCCGGCGTGGCAGCACCGGAGCGCGCCCAGTAGGCGGGAAGCGAGACGCCCTCCGCCGCTCGGAACGCCGTCACCGTCAGATCGGGGGCGACGCGGCCGATGCCATCGGCGGTGCTGATCCAGAAGGCCCCGGTGCGGTCCTCCAGGATCTCCCCGATATTGTTGTTCGGCAGCCCGTCGGCCGTCGTCAGGGTGCGGAAGCGCGTCCCGCCGCCCGGTTCGCCGACGGCAAGGCCACTGCCCATGGTGCCGACCCAGGGGCGTCCCTGGCTGTCAAAGCGCACCACGCTCAACAGTCCCTCCGGCAGCGATGCCGGATCGGCGGGATCGTGACGCAGGACCTGGCCGGTGCAGGTTCCGGTATCCACCGCATGCAGACCGTCGGGCGTGCCGGCCCAGAGCCGCCCGTCGGGTCCGTTCAGCAGCGACATCGCATTGGCAAGACCCGCCGCGGCGTCCGTCCCGTCGGCCGCGACGCAGCGGAACCGCTCGACCGTCTTCCCCGACGCCCCCAGGACGAACAGGCCCGCCCGTCCGCCCAGCAGAAGGCGTCCCTCGCGGAAGAGGAGCGAATGGACGACACGGTCCGGGTCCGGCATCGTGGGGCGGCTGACCGTGCGGGCAACCGGATCGATGATCGCCAAACCGTGCTGCATGCCGACATAGTAGCGGCCCGCGTGCAACCGGACGGCCAGCACAGCCCCGTCCGGCAGCAGGCCACCCGGAGGCAGCCGTTCGACCACCCCGTCGCGCGGGTCCAGAATGTCGATGCCGCCGGCGAGATATCCCACCGCCACACGGCCGTCGGACAGGGCATCGACCGCCATGATGTCGGCCCCGCTCAACCCCTCGCGGCGCAAGGGCGAATAACGGATCGAGGTCACGCTGGCAGCGGCAGCATCGACCCGGGAGAGACCGTTGCGGGTGCCCACCCAGATCATGCCGCCACGGTCGCGGAACAGGGCGAAGAGCACATCGTCGGCGAGGCTGAGGTCGTCGGCCCGGTCGTGCCGGATCGGGTGTGTCCGCCCCGTCTTCGCCTCCAGTTCGATGATCCCGTCCCTGAGCGTGGCGATCCACAGGCTGCCGGTGCCGGTATCGACCATGCGGACAAGACTGCCACGGGGAAAGCCGAGGTTCTGCCCGTCCGCCCCCTTGACCGGCGTGAACCCGTCCACGCCGCCGCGCCAGAGCTGATCGTTGTCGGAGGTCGTCACCGCGACATGGATACGGTCGGCGGCGTCCTTGCCCAGCACCCGGGCCGCCATCCCTTCCGGCAGCCCGGGAAAGGGGCGCGGGCCGTCACCGTCCGGAGCGACCCGCGCGAGCCCCCCCTGAGTCCCGATCCAGACGGCGCCACGGTCATCCCGCAGCAGAGAACTGATGCGCGGGTCGGGCACGCCTTGACTGACCGTGACAAGCGTCCCGTCGGCGGTACGGTGGGCGAGGCCGCCGCGGGTGGCGATCCACAGCCCGCCCCGCCCGTCGTCGGCGAAGTCCTGCACGAGCGGATGCGGCAGCATCCCCCTGTCCGGCGACAGCGGGATGAAGCGGTCACGGGTTTCGTCATACCAGGCGGCCCCCGCACCCGCCGTCCCGACCCACAGACGGCCCGCATGGTCCACATGCAGGGCCAGGATATAGGCATGGGGGAGACCCGCCGGATCGGAGGGGGTGGCGAGATAGGTCCGCAGCCGGTAGCCGTCGAACCGCGAGAGACCGCCCTGGGTCCCCACCCACATGAACCCCTGGGCATCCTGCACGACCGCGGTGACAATCGGATGGGGAAGACCGTCGCGCTGCCCGATGCTGTCGAAAGCCGGGGTCGCCAGAACCTGCCAGTGATCGTTGGCCCGGGCAGGAGGCGCGAGGGCCAGGGCCGCAAGGATGAGTGCGAGCACTGGAAGAACACGGCTTGTCATGACGGACAACGCGGAGAGAGGGCGGGGGAAGACATGACCATACAGCGTCACAGGCGTTTCCAGTCCTTCACACATCTCTGCCCGGCCCTGCGCGCAAACAATGCGTCTCCAGCCATGCTCATCCGGCAGGTCGTCCGCTGGAACCGGCAGGCGGACCATCGGCGGGGGGCCGGGTCCGTCGCTCCAGGAGCTGGAAGCCGAGGCTCCGGCTGAGTTCCGTCTCGCAGGACGAATCCGGGCAGAGCGCGATCAGCCGCCCGAGTCCGAAGCGGAGCATCCAGTCGGGAATCCGCGGCTCCCAGGCGCCCGCCGCCTGGTCCAGACCGCGCATGTCCACCTTCAGGTAGTCCGCCGCCGCCAGCGGCAGGAAGCCGGGATCCGTGTTGCGCAGGGACAGGTGGTCGAAAGCGACCCGGCAGTCCCAGAGCCGCAGGACATCCACCGCTTCCTCCAGCCGCTCGCGGCTCAGGTCCGGATCCGTGACCGGCAGTTCGACGATCAGGTTGACGCGCTGGTCGAAGCTGAGCCCGCGCATGAACTCCTGGAAGACCGGCTCGACCACGGTTCCGGCCAGCAGGTTGATGCTGTGCGGGGATTGCAGCCGCGTCGGCTCCGTCTGGAAATGCCGGATGATGCGGCGGTCCAGAATGGGGGAGATCTGCTGCAACAGCCAGGGATCGTGGCGCAGCGGAACGCCGATGGCGCGTTCCAGGCTGTCCAGGGCGACCGTGACCTCGCTGAACAGCAGCGACCAGCCCCCGTCGTCATCGTGCCGCCAGACCGGCGATTCGCGGACCACGGCGGCGATGTCCGCCCGCGACAGCACCTGCTCATAGGCGCCCAGCCGGTGGATCGCGGCCAGCCGCTGCGCTTCGGCCGGGGTCAGGGCACTGGGCCGGGGGTCGTCAGCGGCCGGCAGAAGCCGGCGCAGATGGGCGACGAAACGGGCGGTATCGGCCGGCAGATGGAAGACGGTGAAGCGCGGCGCCGTCAGATGCTGCCCGGCGAAGTCGGATGCGACGGCATGCAGCTTCTCGATGAACGGATCGGGCGACGTCCCGTGGAACAGGAAGACCTGCGAGTAGGGACCGGTGTCCACGATCTCCGGCGTGAAGCGGCCGGCGAAGCGGTCCACCAGTTCCATCACCGCCCGCCGGAACAGGGGATTTTCGGCGTGCGGCACCTCCCACAGGTCCAGGGCGACGGCAACGCCGCCGGCCTGACCGGACTGGACCTGGCGCAACAGATCCGCGGTGCCTGTGAGACCACCTCGCATCCGCCTAGTCCAATCCAGAACGGGTGGACAGGCAAGGCCTTTCTCGTGCCGGTAAAGACACGCCGTCAGGTCCGGGGCTGGAAGATGACAGCGTAGTTCATGCGGCCCGGATCGGAATGCAGCGGGACGACCCGTAGCCGGTAGGCGACCGGCGCCTGGAGGTGCAGCCCGGCGTCGATGTCGGCGACGCCGCCCTGGACCAGCGTCCGGGTCACGGACGAACGGGTCGGGGCGTCCAGGAAGCGCACCAGCGAGCTGTCCCGGACCCGGATCAGGGCCGGCAGCGTCTCCTTCGCCGCCCGGTTGGCATCGACGATGACCAGATGGTCATCGACGATCACCACGGGCAGCGGAAAGTGGTTGAACATCGTCTCGAAGCGCTGGAGCTGGGTAACGGCCCGCAGTTCCGACTCGCGCAACTGTTCGTTCTGGAGGCGCAGTTCCTCCTCACGGACGTTCCATTCCTGGACCAGCTCGTCCTTGGACAGCTTCGTCGGGTCCATGCCGATCCGGTCCAGGCCCCGACCGGTGGTATCCGGATCAGGCTTCATGGGACAAGACCTCCTCCTCGTCGTTCGCACCGACCAGCGACGTGATGTTGATATGGCTGACCACAGCGCCGCCCCCGCTGCCTTGCAGGGGAGCCGCATGCATCAGGAACCAGCGCTTCTCGGTCGGTGAATGGCAGGGATAGCGCAGGGAGAAATGCTCGATGCTGCGGCTGAGCACGGCACGCAGCCCGGCCGCCGCCTTGGCAGCGTAGCTGTCGCGGGGCACGGCACCCACGCAGGCATCGAAATAGTTGGTGCCGACGCCGACCCGCTCGGCGTCTCCCTCATTGGCTGCGGCGAACCGGGTCCAGGCGGAGTTGACGAACTGGATGTTCCCGTCGCCATCCAGGACGGCCAGATGCTCGGGCAGTGAATCGATGAGGTTCTGGAGACTTTCAAGCTGGTTCAGCTTGGTGATGTCGATGAAGGCGACGACCGCGCCCAGCACGGCCCCCTCGCCGTCGGAATAGGGCATCATGCGGATCAGGTAGTCGGTGCCGTCCCGGGTCCGCCAGTAGACCTCCCGGCCGGTCCGCTGCTGCACCACCGCCCCGAGGTCGCGCGGCAAGGTCGCATAGCCGATCTTGTTCGAGAAATCCCCGAGCGGGCGACCGATGTCGGTATCGCGGAAATCGTAGATCAGGCGGGAATCCGGCGTGAACCGGGTCAGGACGATCTCCGAATCCACGAAGATCGTCGGGATTGCCGCCGCCCGCGCCATCAGGTCCAGATCGGCATTCGCCTTCACCAGAAGCTGGATCTTCTCCTGATACTCGCTGTTGACCGTATAGAGTTCCTCATTGACCGACTGCAGTTCCTCGTTCGTCGATTGCAGTTCCTCGTTGGAAGCCAGAAGCTCCTCGTTGGCCGCCTGCAGTTCCTCGTTGGCCGCCTCCAGTTCTTCGATGGTAGACTGAAGGTGTTCCCGTGTGATCGCCAGTTCCCCTTCCAGCATCTCGATGCGGGCGCTGGGGGCTTCCGCAGCGTCGGCCGGATCCGGAACGATGGCCGCCGCCTGCACAGGCAGGAAGGTCACGACCATCAACTGGTCCAGCGGCGCCTCGTGCGCCACCGGCGCCGCCCGGATGCGGAAGGCTTCGACAGGGCCGTCCGCCGGGCGCCCGAGGGCGATCGGGGCAGAGAACACGGGGGCACGGTCCCGTCTGGCCACCGCCAGGACCTGAAGCAGGGTGGCGCTGGCGCCGGGCGCCATCATGCGGGCAGGATCCAGGGTCGCCTGCCCCTTCGGCAGCCGCAGGAAGCGGGAGACATCCCCGAACACATGCGCGATCTCCCGCGTTTCGGTCAGCAGGATGCTGGGCGGCAGGAGGGTGTCGATCAGCGCATCCTTGATCCGGTCCATCGGCGTCGCCGGGTCCGCCACGCCCGGCGGCCGGGAGACGACGTGCAGGGCCCGGTCCATGCGCCCGATCTGCAACGCCTCCAGCGACAGGGCCCCCGGCCGCAAGGTCCGGAAGATCTTGTTCTTGGAGGAAAGGACCATGAAATCGCGCGCGGCGGGTCCCAGGCTCTCGCTGCTGCCCAGGAACAGGATGCCGCCGTCCGTCAGCGCGTACTGGAAGCGCTTGATGACCTTCTCCTGGAGGGACGCCTCGAAGTAGATCAGCGTGTTGCGGCAGACCAGCAGATCGACCTTGGTGAAGGGGGCGTCGGTGATGACGTTGTGCCGGGCGAAGATCACCATGCGCCGGATCGCCGGGGTGATGCGGTACATCTCCCCCTGGCGGACGAAACAGGCATCCAGCCGCTGCGGCGACAGCTCGGCCTCGATGGTCGCGGGATAGAGCCCGGCGGAGGCGACGTCGAGATAGTCCTGCACCACGTCGGTGGCGAAGATCTTCACCTCAAGGCTCAGGCCCGCCGCCTGCATCGCCTCATGGACCAGGATGGCCAGGGAGTAGGCTTCTTCCCCTGTGGAGCACCCGGCCGACCAGATCCGCAGCGGTTCGCCCTTCGCCTTGTGCGCCAGCAGGTCGGGCAGGAGCCTGGCCAGCTCGTCGAAGGCGGGACCGTCGCGGAAGAACCGGGTGACGCCGATCAGAACCTCACGGCGCAGCGTCTGCAACTCCGCGGGATCGCCGCGCAGGAGCTTGGCGTAGTCGGTCAGGCTGGCACAGTGGCGGAGGGTCATCCGGCGGTGGATGCGGCGGACGACGGTGGACTGCTTGTACTGGTCGAAGGGAATGGCGGTCCGGGTGCTCAGATCCTCCAGGATCGCGCGGTATCCCTCCTGCTCGGGGCCGGACACCCCGTCCGGGGCATGCAGCAGCACGGGTTCGGGGACCTGGCCGTGCAGGTATTCCAGGACGCGGCGGGCGAGCTGTCGCGCATCCCCCTGCTCGTCCACGTAGCCGGTGGCGATGGCGCTGCGGGGCATGCCGTCGAACTGGGCCGAGGAAGGAGTCTGCGCGAGCGTCAGGCCGCCGACGCTGTTGATCGCCACCACGCCGCGCGTGCCGTCGCTGCCGGTGCCGGACAGCACGACCCCGATGCAGTTGTTCTTGAACACCTCGGCCATCGACGTGAACAGGATGTCGATGGGCAGGCTGACGACGCCGGGGGTCTTCGGGCGCAACGCGAAGCGCCCGGTCGGCGTGATGCGCAGCGTCACCGAGGGCGGAATCAGGAAGACCTGCCCGGCCACGAGCGGCATGCCGTCCTCGATCACGGTGATCGGCAGGCATGTGCTCCGGGTCAGCAGGTCCGGCATCATGCTCTTATGGTCGGGCGAGAGATGCTGCACGACGATGAAGGCCGCCGGGCGCGCCTGCACCGGGTCGAGCGCGGAGAAGAAATCCTGCAACGCCTCCAGCCCGCCGGCCGAGGCCCCCAGCGCGACGATGAAGTCCGGCCGGCCGTGCAGGGAGACCGGCGCCGGCCCGCACCGGAGACGGGGCTCCGGCGCCTTTGCAGCCGTCGGGAGATCGGGGGCGGGGTGGCGGCGCGTGGTCAACCGTTCCCCCTGATCATCTGAAGGATCAGCGTGCGCCCGACGGGCCGGCAGAAATGGTAGCCCTGGGCCATCTCACAGCCCAGGTCCTTGAGCAGGCGGGCCTGTCCCGCCTCCTCCACCCCTTCCGCCAGGGCCACGGCATCCAGGCCGCGGGCGAGCGCGATGATGGATTCCACGACCCGGCGCTCACGGCCGTTCGTCTCGATCCCGTTGATGAAGACCTTGTCGATCTTGATCTTGTCCACCTGGATATGGGTCAGATAGCGCAAGGACGAGTAGCCGGAGCCGAAATCGTCGAGCGCGAGGCGGACGCCGCTCTGTTGCAGCATGGACTGCACGACATCCAGCGCCTCCGACGCGGCCAGCAGGGACCGCTCGGTGATCTCGATCTCGAACTTCTCCGGATTGAGGCCGCTCGCCTTGATGGCGGCGATGAAGTCGCGCACATGGTCCACGTCGGCGAATTCGACGGGCGAGAAGTTGATGGAGATGACCGGCAGCTCCTCGTCCGTGAGCCCCATGGCCTTGACGTCGGCGATGACGAGATCGCGCACGGCGCGCCCGAGTCGCTGGGTCAGGCCCATGTCCTCGATGGTGGCGATCAGCCGTTCCGTACCGATGCCCATCTGGCCGCTGAGGTCGGAGCGGACCAGCGCCTCCACCCCCATGATACGCTGGTCGGAGAGGCGGACCTGAGCCTGGTAGACCACCCGCAGACTGTCCCAGAAGGCCGGGCTGGAGACGAGGCGCGACAGGCGGATCTCGTCCATCTGCCGCTCGGTGGCCTGCCGCTCGAAGAAGGCGAAGTGGTTTCCGCCCTGGGCACGGGCCATGTGCAGGGCCGATTCCGCCTGCTCCAGCGATGTTTCGGGCCGGGGTCCCGACGCCGACAGGCTGATACCGATTCCGGCGGTCAGGAAACCGATATCCTCGTCCGGCACGACAACGGCGCGCACGGCCGAGAGCAGTTCCTCGGCGAACTGGCCGGCCTGGGCTGGGGTCAGGGGAGCGTGCTTGACAAGACAGAACTCGTCCCCCCCGGTACGGGACAGCAGGTCGCCCGCATCCAGGCGCAGCGTCAGCTCGTCCGCCACCTGGCGCAACAGTCGATCCCCCGCATCCACGCCGATCTTGGCGTTGACGCTGCTGAACTTGTCGAGATCGAGCGCGAACAGCGCGATCTGGCTGCCCCCGCCGGGACTGCCCTGGATCTCCGCCAGATGATTCAGAAGGGAGGAACGGTTGGGCAGCCGTGTCAGGGCATCGTGCGATGCCAGCCAGCGCGCCCGGTCCGACAGGCCCCGCTCGGACTCCCGGTCCAGGGCGATGCCGAGGACCTGCTGGAACGTCCCCCGCTCGTCGCGGTCCACGCTGCCGAACAGGCTGTACCAGCGGACACGCCCGTCAGCCGTCGCCAGCCTCACATCGACCGACAGCGGTATACCGTCGGCAGCGCCCTCCATGGCCGCGGCGAAGGCCGGCCGGTCCTCCGCGGCGATCAGGGCGGAAAGGTCCGGCGGCAGCGCCGGATCGTACCCGAGCGCCACCAGGAAATCGGCCGACGGGCGGAAGGTGCCGTCGATGCCGGCCGTCCAGTCCTGACCGCCGACCGAGGCGACGCGGGCCCGCTCGCGCCGGCGGTACAGGAGCGCGGCCCGCATCGCCGCGAAGACACCGCTGATCCGCTCCAGTACGGCCATGTCTTCCGGACCGTAGGGGGCGGGCTTGTTACCGACGCCCAGGACGAACGGAGCCGGCCCGGTCTCCAGAACGGGGACGCCGAGATGCCGCCACAGCGCGACATGGCCGACCGGCTTCGCCGGGGGGGGCATCGCGCCGTTCCGGGGAAGCGCACCGGCTTCCCGCACGGCCGCGCCCACCGTGTTCTGGACGACGGCGCGACCGCTGCGGAGGCAGTCTTCCCAGAGACCGCCTGTGGCATGGTCATGGACATCCGGCGGCGGGGCCGCCCCCGCGGCGGGTCGGGACCACATTGCCGTGGTCGCCGTCCCATCCAGCGGATCAAAGAACTGCAGGTAGCTGACCCCGCTTCCTGTCAGGGCCTCGGCCCCTTCCAGGACGATCCGATCCAGGCCGGGGAGATCCCCCCCCAGGAACGCTGCGGTCATTCTGTCCAGAAGAGACTCGAGTTGCTTCGCCATCACGTCGGCACGCTTCGCTACCCAGGACCATTGCCTCTTCCGGCCAGCGGCAGCGCCTACCCTGTCGGGCATCCGGCACAGTCCCGCGGACACGCGAACAGGCTAGCCCATAAAGCTGTCACTGCCCATGACAGCCTGTGGTTAATTGAGAAGACACCACTTCCACGGGCAGCAGCAGCGACCGTGCCGCCGGAATCCACAATCTGAAATAGCCGGCACCCTGCCCCGCCGCCACGTCACTCACGACGGGACATTGCCACGGTATCGGACAGTTACCACAGGAGCATATGGCCGCTGGCACGGACCGGCCGGTCCCGTCCGCCCCATCGGGCCAGAGGGGTGGAATCAGAACAGAATCAATCGTGGATGTTGAATGTCGCCTGCCACGGCGGCACGGGAACCGCCGTGGCAGGCGACCTGGAAGCATGGGGGCATGAAGGGACGCCCATGGCATCCGGCCGGCATCCGGCCGGCGCGATCTGGCGCCCGCTGCCCAGGGGCTTGACCCGTCAGGCCCTGGTATCGACCAGACCGCCGGAGAGGAGCTTGCTCAGATAGGCGGTCGCGGTGCCGGAATCCGTGCCCTCCTCCTCCGCATTCTGCTTCAGGAGGCTCAGCGCCGTCTCATAGACGGAGGTGGTTGCCGAACTGTCGGACTCCGTCTCCGCCCCGCCGGCAGCACCGCCAGGGGGCATCCCGCCGCCCGGAGGCGGTCCGCCCGCGCCGCCGGGGGGCGGTCCACCGGCCCCGCCGGGAGGCGGTCCGCCGGCCGGACGACCGCCCCCGCCCAGGGACTGGGCGAGCTCGTCAAACGTCTTCGCGATCAGGTCGGCATCGTCCTCGCTGAGCGTCCCGGCCTCGACATCGGCCGCGAGTCTGGCAGCCAGCTTCTCCTCGAAGGACGTGCCCTCCGACTCCGCATCCGTTCCGGCGGTCGTGGTGACGGTGTCCGCCACGGTCGTGGCGGTCGTCTCGTCGTCGGTCGTGCTCGTGCGCTTCAGGGAGGACAGGAGCGCCTGCTGGAGCAGGGACGTGCTCCCGTAACCGGAAATGGAACTGGCCATGGGGGTCCTCGGCGTTGGTGGAGCGCGCCGGACGGCACTCCTCAGCCCTTACACGCCGCAGATCCGCTGCCCTGACGCCCTCAGCCCCGCCAGACCGGATCGCGGACGACCTGCCGCAGCCGGGCCCGCGCCGGATCGTCCGGCGGCAGGCCGAAGCGCAGGAGGTCCGGCCGGTCGGGAAAGCGGCGCACCCAGAGTCCGGCGGCGGCCAGCGCCCCGGACAGGGCCAGGGCGGCCGGGGTCCGCACCAGCCGGAACAGCGGCGTGCCGCCCACGACCGTCAGCCCGGCCGCTGCCAGATCGGCGTCGAGCGCCGCCGCGGCGGCCTCCAGCCGGAGGCGGGTCGCCGCCGTCCAGGCATCGTCCTCCAGCGCGCGGCGGCCGATCTCCAGCGCCGGGCCGGAGACGCTCCAGGGGCCGAGTGCCGCCTCGACCGCGGCCACGAGGGCGGTGTCCGCCAGGACGAACCCCAGCCGCAGACCCGCCAGCCCGTAGAACTTCCCGAAGCTGCGCAGCACGACCAGCCCCGGCATGCCCGCCGCCGGGGCGACGCTGGCCTCGGGGCAGGTGTCGGCGAACGCCTCGTCCACCACCAGCCAGCCGCCCCGCCGGGCCAGGGCCGCCGCGAGCTCCAGCACCCGCCGCGGCGGGTGCAGGCGGCCGTCGGGATTGTTCGGGTTGACGACGACGCAGACCTCAGTGTCGTCGGGCAGGGCGTCGATGCCGGGAACGGCCGTCACCTCGTGGCCGGCCGCGGCCCAGCAGTGGGCATGCTCGTTGTAGGTGGGCGACTGGATGGCGACCCGCGCGGGGGGCCGCAGCCGTGGCAGAAGCTGGATCAGCGCCTGGGTGCCCGGCGCCGCCGCGACACGGCCCGCGTCCGGAACGCCGTAGCGCCGGGCGGCCGCGTGACGGAGGGCGGCAAGGGCGGCCGCACCGGGCAGCCGGGTCCAGCTCTCCGGCTCCAGCGGCCCGACCGGGAAGGGCCAGGGGTTGATCCCCGTGGACAGGTCGATCCAGGGGCCGGGGGCGTCCGGCCAGGTCCGGCGCGCGGTGTCCAGGTCGCCGCCATGCGGCAGCAGGCCCTGCCCTGCGGTCACGCTGTCTCCGCTGTCCCCGTTCATGCTTCTTCCCCGGCCGGCGGAATGCCAGCACTGCCCATAAGCCAGCGCCGCGGCGGCGTCCAGACCCGGCCGCGGGCCGGCGGGCAGAACCGCGCGTGGCCGCATCGTCTCAGCCCCGGCGGCCCCCCATGTCCGCCGCGTCCGCCCGCCGCCAGGCGAGCGCGTAGGGCTGCCCCTCCCGGACTCCGCGCAGCAGTTCGATGGCGTAGACCTGCTCCAGCCGGCCACCGGAGAGCAGCGTGGCCGGATCGCTGTCGGCCACGATGGCGCCACCTTCCGCCATGAGGCAGAGGCGGGTGCAGAAGCGCAGCGCCAGCGCCAGCTCGTGCAGCACCACCATCACCCCCATGCCCTCCGCCGCCAGCCCGGCCAGCAGTTCCATGAGCTGGAGCTGGTGGTAGGGGTCGAGCCCCGCCGCCGGCTCGTCCGCCAGCAGATAGTCGGGCTCCACCGCCAGGGCGCGGGCCAGCATCACCCGCGCCCGCTCGCCGCCCGACAGCGTCGTCACCACGCGGTCGCGCAGGCCGGTGACGCCGCAGCGGGCCATCGCCCGCCCGACGGCAGCCGCGTCCGCCCCGCCGCTGCCGCGCCAGGGATCGGCGTGGGGCAGGCGGCCCAGCGTGACCACGCGCTCCACCCGCAGCGGCCAGTGGCTGCCGGCCTGCTGGTCGAGGAAGGCCAGCCGCCGCGCCCGCTCCGCCGGCGGCAGCCCGGCCAGGGGACGGCCGTCCAGGCTGACCTGCCCCCGGTCGGGCCGGGAGAGGCCGGCGAGCGTCCCCAGCAGGGTCGTCTTGCCCGCCCCGTTGGGGCCGATCAGCCCGACCAGTTCCCCCGGCCGGAGCCCGACGGACACCCCGTCCAGCACGGCCCGGCCGCCCAGGTCGATCCCCAGCTCGTGTGCCCGGAGCCCCGTCATCGCACCTCCGCCCTCAGCCGGTTGAGCAGGAGCAGGAAGAAGGGCGCCCCGATCAGGCCGGTGACGACACCCAGCTTCAGCTCGTCATTGGTCGGCACCAGCCGGACCAGGATATCGGCCGCCAGCAGCAGGGCACCGCCGGCCAGGGCACTGGGCAGCAGCAGGCGCCCCGGCTCGTGCCCGACGAAGGGCCTCAGCAGGTGCGGCACCACCAGCCCGATGAAGCCGATGGCACCCGTCACGGCCACCCCCGGCCCGACAGCCAGCACCGTGCCCAGCACGATGCGGCGGCGCAGCGCCGCCACGTCCACGCCCAGGCTGGCCGCCGTGCGTTCGCCCAGGCCCAGCGCGTCCAGGCTGTGCCGCTCCCGCGCCAGCATCGCCATCCCGACAAGCAGGAAGGGGGCCGCCAGCAGCACATGGTCGCGCGTCCGGTCGGTCAGCGACCCCAGCAGCCAGAAGGCGATCTCCAGGGCCGCGTGCGGGTTGGGCGCGAGGTTCAGGGCCAGCGAGGTCAGCGCCCCGGCGAGGGTCTGCACCGCCACGCCGGCGAGGATGAGGGACAGCACGCTGGCCTGCCTTCCTGCCAGCATGAGGATCAGCGCCATGCCGCAGCCGGCCCCCGCCATCCCGGCCAGCGGCATGGCGAGCGCAAGCTGGGCGGAGAGCCCGAAATAGAGCACCAGCACGGCGCCGAACGAGGCGGAGGCGGACGCCCCGACAAGGCCCGGATCGGCCAGCGGGTTGCGCAGGAATCCCTGCAGGGCCGCCCCCGCCATGCCCAGACCGGCCCCCACCAGCGCCCCCAGCAGGGCGCGCGGCAGGCGCACCTCCTGCGCCACCAGCACCACGGCGGGATCGCCCCGCCCCGCCAGCCCCGCCAGGATCTGTCCGGGCGGGACCGGGGCCGGACCGACCAGCAGGGACACCAGGAACAGGGCGGCCAGCAGCAGCCCAAGCCCGGCCAGCAGGAGCCCGTCTCCCCGCGGCCGGGCTGCGTCCGGGGGGCGGGCTCGGTCGGCAGCGGCGGCGGTCATGACGCCCCTCCCCCGCCGCGGACGGCCTCACGCAGCAGGGCCACCCCGTCGATGGAGCCGGGGCCGGCGCAGAGCCAGTACTTCAAGGGGAAGGACACCTCCCGCATCCGCCCTGCCAGTGGGCGCAGCGCGGGGTGGTCCAGCACCGACTGGCCCACACCGGGCCGGTCCGGCCGGCGGCTGTCCACCACCAGAACGTCCGGCGGATCGAGCGCGAGCTGTTCCACCATGACACGGCCGTTCGGGCGGGTGGAGAGACGCCCGCCGATGTTCGTCAGGCCGGCCGCGGCCATCATGTCGTTGACGATGCCGCGGGAGCCGGGAACCTCGCCCCCCGGCCGGTACAGCATGGCGGTGCCCAGGGCGGGGGCGGTGCCCGCCCCGGCCAACCGTGCCTCCAGGGCGCGCCGCAGCGCCCGGCCTCGCTCCGGCTGCCCGACCGCCGCCGCCACGGCGTCGATCTGGGGCAGGATGCCGGCCAGGGTCACCGCACCGCGCAGCCGCAGCACCGGCACGCCGAGATGCTCCAGCATGGCGACCGTGCGACCGCGGGTGAAACCGCCGTCCACCACCAGGTCGGGCTTCAGCATCAGGATCTCCTCCGCCGTGCCGCCGTGCCGGTGCAGACCCGAAGCCTGCGCCGCGAAGGGCGTCAGGTTCGGGTCCGCGGCAAGGCGGCTGAGGCCGGCGATCTGCTCCCGCTCCGCCACGGCCAGCACGAACTGGTCGGCGCAGAGCGAGAGCGAGACGACACGGCGGGGCGCCGCCCCCACCCCGTCCGTCGCCCCGGCCGCCGGACCGGGCAGGCCCGCGACGGACAGGACGACGGAGGACAGGACGAGGGCGAGCGGCAGGAGGGCGGCGGCGACGCGCCGGCCCATGCTCAGAACGCCGCCTGGATGCCGATATAGGCGGAGCGGCCGGGCGTGTTGTAGTTCAGGACCTCCTGGTAGTCCTCGTCGAACAGGTTCTCGACCCGGCCGAACAGGCTCAGGCTGTCCGTCAGCTCCCAGCGGCCCAGCAGGTTCACGACCGTGTAGCCGTCCACCCGCGGCGAGGTGGCCGACGCGCGGTCGAGCTGCGAGGTGACATGGCGCAGGTCCGCCCCCAGGGTGACCGCGTCCGTCACCGTCACGTCCGCGCCCAGGTTGAACGAATGGCGCGGCCGCCGCGGCAGGTCGCGGCCGTTGTCCCGGTTCTCCGTGTCCAGCAGGGTGTAGTTCGCATCCAGCGAGAGCCAGGAAACCGGCTGCACGGCCAGCGTCGTCTCCACGCCCTGGGTCCGGGCGCGGCCGATGTTCACGTAGCTGGAGGTGAAGGCGATCAGGTTGCGGTAGCTGTTGCGGAACACGGACACGCCCGCGGTGACCTTGCCGTCGAAGAGGGCCTGCTCGATCCCGGCATCGGCGCCCCAGCTCTTCTCCGTCTCCAGGCGCCGGTTGCCGTAGGTCGGGTCGAAGAGCTGGTACAGGCTGGGCGCGCGGCGGGCCGTACCGTAGCTGGCGCGCAGCGTGGTGCCCACCGGGGACAGCGCATAGGCCGCCGTGGCGCGCCAGGTGGTGTCGCCGCCGAACTGGTCGTTATGGTCGTGGCGGGCGCCCAGGGTGACCGACAGTTCCTCGGTCAGGGCCGCGAGATACTGGCCGAAGACGCCCCAGGTCTCGACATCCGCATCGACGCCCGGCGTGGTGACGCCCCGGCTGCTGGTGGTGGTGGTCTCCGCCTTCTCCCGGTCCCAGGCGAGGCCGACGGTGGCGACATCCGCCCGGCGCAGCTTCAGGCTGGACATCAGGTCAACGCTGAGCTGGTCGCTGTCGAAGGTCGAATAGCGGTACCAGCCCTGGGGCTCGTCGAAGTCGCGGTCCGTCCGGCTGGCGCCGACCGACAGGGTGGTTTCCAGCCGGCCGTCCAGCGCCGTGAAGAACGCGCCGGCATGGCCGAACAGGGTCTCCTTCTCCTGGAAGGCGGGACCGTCGCTGCTGGCGCTGGGATCGAAGTCGGTGTCCAGCCAGTCCCAGCCGGCAGAGAAGTCGAAGCGCAGCGCCTCGCTGGCGCGCCAGCCGAGCCGCCCCCGCAGGGAGCGCATTTCCGACCCGTCCTTCTCGTCGCCCGCGCCGACACGGGAGAAGCCGTCCGTCTTGTAGTTGCTGCCCGAGAGCGAATAATCGACGTCGCCCGAGCGGCCGGACAGGGACAGATTCTGCCGGAAGGTGTCGTAGGCACCGGCCTCGACCAGTCCGCGGACGGTCAGCGGGCCGTCGCCCTGACGGGTGATGATGTTGATGACGCCGGCCATGGCGTCGTTGCCGTAGAGCGCGCTCTGCGGCCCGCGCAGCACCTCGATCCGCTCGATGTCGTCGCTCAGCAGGGCATTGAAGTCGAAATCGCGGCTCGCGCCGGAGCTGTCGTTCATCTCCACCCCGTCCACCAGCACCTTGACCATGCTGGTCTCGGAGCCGCGGATCCGGACGTTGGAGGTGGCGCCGACGCCGCCGCTGCGCGAGATGCTGATGCCAGGGACGCGCTTCAGCACGTCCAGGACCTGCGACTGCTGGCTGCGCGCGATGTCCGCCGCGGTGACGACGCTGATGCTGCTGCCGACGCGGTCGATCCGGGTCGGGGTGCGGGTCGCGGTGACGACGATCTCATCGACCAGGGGATCGCGCCCTGCGCTCTGGGCCTGGGCCTGCACCGCCAGACCGAGGCAGGAGGCGGCGGTCAGGCCGGCGAACAGCGCGTGACGGCGACGGGACGACAGGGAGGACTTGGGCACTTCTCTGGCTCCGTTCCACAAGGATGCGAAATCGGAAGCAGGGCCCGACAGCCGGCGCGGCGGACCTGCCGCGTCGGGGGGATGACAGGCCGGTCCGGCACCGCCATGGCAGGCATGGCAGCGACACGGGCACGCTCCTTCCGAAGCGCCGGCACGAAACGGAAATCCGCCCCGCCAGGACACCCCGCCCAACGGCCGTGCGACGCGTTTCCGAAGGCAGGTCTCCTGGCTTGCGGGTCACGACGCTCGCCCGGCCTTCCCAGTTTCCCAGTGGCCATGAATGGGCGAGCGCTCGCCGCTCACAGTTGCGGGGGCAGCCGCGGCCTGGGGCCTTGCGACCCGCACCGCGTTCCCTTTTCACCCCTTCCGGGGCACCTTCGGCGGGCTGAGGGTTAGCCTAGTCGGAACCGCGGCACAAGGGATGAGCGGCGGTGTTCCGAAACCTGTGGCAGCGGCGACACGCATAACCCGATATGCCCCAGCGCGCGCCCCCAGGACCCGGCGACCGGCCGGCGGCGGATCAGCCCGGAAGACCGCCCATCGGGAACGGACCGCCTGCCGCGGGCGCGGCGGGTGCGACGTGACCGGGCATGGCGGAGGCCGCATGCGGCGGCACGATGGCGACGAAGGGATCGCGGGCGCGCAAGGACCAGATCGCCCCGGCGGCTTCGGGGGATAAGGGGGCGGAGGCGAGCACCACCGCCGATGGCTGGGTGGCATCGAACAGACGGACCGCATCCTGCCAGCCGCCGGTGCCGACGACGGCAAGCCGACCGCTCTGGCACTGCGCCCGGGCCGCCGCCAGATCCTCTGCCTGTGATCCTATGATGATGACACGCACCGCACAGCCTCCGAGCGCGTTACTCCCCAAGTGAGGCGTAACTACGTTAACATGACGCTAACGCGGTGTCTGCCGTCTGATTCGCACCTCTCGGCCCGACGGTCGTGCGCCAGGGTCAGGCGACAGCCTGACGGAAACGGCGCCATCCCTCAGGCCGGGAAGATGTTGACATGGCGCAGCCTGACGCCCACCGCGGCCCCGGGGGTCAGCGCCCCCGCATCGGCCGTGCGGCGGTCCAGCAGGGCCTCCATGACCTGTCCGTCCAGGTCGAGGTCGAGCCGCAGCTCCGGGCCGACCGGCTGCACCGCCCGGACCCGGGCGGACAGGCTGCCCGGACCGGCGGCGGGCAGCACCTCCACATCATGCGGCCGGACGAAGGCGATCCCGGGACCACGGGTCCAGGCACCGGCCGGCAGGGCCAGCGACAGCCCCGCGATCTCCGCATGGTCGCCCTGGATGGTGCAGGCGAGCCGGGTGCCGCCGCCCAGGAAATCGCAGACGAAGGCCGTGGCCGGCCGGTCGTAGATCTCCGCCGGGGTGCCCACCTGCTCCAGCCGCCCCCGATGCAGGATGGCGACACGGTCGGCCAGTTCCAGCGCCTCCTCCTGGTCGTGGGTCACGAACACGGTGATGACGCCCATGCCCTTGTGGATCTCCCGCAGCCAGCGCCGCAGCTCCTTGCGCACCTTGGCGTCCAGCGCCCCGAACGGTTCGTCCAGCAGCAGCACGCGCGGTTCCGTGGCCAGGGCCCGCGCCAGCGCCACCCGCTGGCGCTGCCCGCCGGAAAGCTGGTTCGGATAGCGGTCGGCAAGCTGCGCGAGCTGGACCAGATCCAGCAGTTCCAGGACCCGCCGGCGGATCTCCGCCTCCGCCAGCTTCGGCCGACGGCGGGCGACCCGCAGGCCGAAGGCCACGTTCTCGAACACCGTCATGTGCCGGAACAGGGCGTAGTGCTGGAAGACGAAGCCGACGCGGCGGGCGTGCGGCTCGGTCGCGGTGGCATCCTGGCCGTCGATCAGAAGCTGGCCGGAATCGGCGAAGTCCAGCCCGCCCATGATGCGCAGCAGGGTCGTCTTGCCCGATCCGGATGGCCCCAGCAGCGCCACCAGCTCGCCCGGGGCGATGGTCAGGTCCACATGATCGACCGCCGTGAAGACGCCGAACCGCTTGGTGATGCCGGACAGGACGATGCTCATGCGCAGCCCCTCAATGCCTGCGGGTGGCGGCCAGCTCGGCCCCGAACCGCCATTCCAGCAGCGACTTCGCAACCAGGGTCACGATCGCCAGCAGCGCCAGCAGGGAAGCGACGGCGAAGGCGGCCACGAAATTGTATTCGTTGTAGAGGATCTCGACATGCAGCGGCATCGTGTTCGTCTCCCCCCGGATGTGGCCGGAGACGACGGAGACGGCGCCGAACTCCCCCATCGCCCGGGCGTTGCAGAGCAGCACGCCGTAGAGCAGGCCCCACTTGATGTTCGGCAGCGTCACCCGCAGGAAGGTCTGCCAGCCGCTGGCGCCCAGGGTGACGGCCGCCTCCTCCTCGTCGGTGCCCTGCGCCTGCATCAGCGGGATCAGCTCACGCGCCACGAAGGGAAAAGTGACGAACAGGGTCGCCAGCACCAGCCCCGGCACGGCGAAGACGATCTGGATGTCGTGCTCGCGCAGCCAGCCGCCGAACCAGCCGTGCGCCCCGAACAGCAGCACGTAGACAAGGCCGGAGATGACCGGCGAGACGCTGAAGGGCAGATCCACGAGGGTCAGCAGCAGCGACTTGCCGGGGAAGCGGTGCTTGGCGATGGCCCAGGCGGCACAGACGCCGAACACCATGTTCGCCGGCACGGCGATGGCCGCCACCGTCAGGGTCAGGCGGACGGCGGCCAGGGCGTCGGGCTCGACCAGCGCCTCCCAGAAGGGCCCGAAGCCCCGCCGCATCGCCTCCACGAAGACGGCGAGGAGCGGCAGTGCGATGAAGAGGGCGAGGAACCCCAGAGCCGTCCCGCCGACCAGGAGCTTCACCCAGAGCGGATCCTCCAGCACGCCGCGGCGCCGTTCCGGCGGCCGCTCGATCACGACAGGATCGTCCAGGACCGACCCGCCCCTGGCCGCTGACGCGGCTCTGCCCGGAACGGCGGGATCGGCGTCACAGGGGGAGGCGGTCACGGGCGGCTCCCTCACAGCCCGGCCCATCGCCGCGTCCAGCGTTGCAGCAGGTTGATGACCAGCAGCAGCACGAAGCTCGCCAGCAGCATGGTCACGCCGATGGCCGCCGCCCCGGCATAGTCGAACTGCTCCAGCCGGATGACGATGAGAAGGGGGGCGATCTCGCTGACCATGGGCATGTTCCCGGCGATGAAGATGACGGAGCCGTACTCCCCCACCGCGCGGGCGAAGGCGAGCGCGAAGCCGGTCAGCAGGGCCGGCAGGATGGTGGGCAGGATCACCCGCAGGAAAGTCTCCGCCCGGGTGGCGCCCAGGCTGGCGGCGGCCTCCTCCAGTTCCTTGTCCAGATCCTCCAGCACGGGCTGCACGGTGCGGACGACGAAGGGCAGGCCGATGAAGGTCAGGGCGACGATGACCCCCAGCGGCGTGAAGGCGACCTTCACCCCCAGCGGCGCCAGGATCTGCCCGATCCAGCCGTTGGGGGCATAGAGCGAGGTGAGCGCGATGCCGGCCACCGCGGTGGGCAGGGCGAAGGGCAGATCCACCACGGCATCCACCAGCCGCTTCAGCGGGAAATCGTAGCGCACCAGCGTCCAGGCGAGGGCCAGACCGAAGACGGCGTTGATGCAGGCGCCCAGGAATGCCGCCCCGAAGCTGAGCCGCAGCGCCGCCAGCACCCGCGGCTGCGTCACCTGATCGAGGAATCCGGCGACGCCCAGTTCCCAGGGGCGGGCGACCAGCGCCGCCAGCGGAATCAGGACGACCAGGGCCATGTAGAGGAGCGTGACGCCGAGCGTGAGCCCCAGCCCGGGGATGACCGACCGACGCGGCCGGGCAAAAGGCTGCCAGAGGACGGTCATCGCAAGTCTCCCGGTGGTGGGGGCTGCCCGATGACGGAAACCCCCGGCACACCGCGGGTCGCGGTCCGCCGGGGGGTCCATTGCGTGCAGATTCCGATACCGTCCGTCAACTCTCGAATCCCGGAGCCACGGTCTCCGATCGGGAACCAGGTCACCGCCCGTCGGGTCGATAGATCTGATCGAACACGCCGCCGTCGGCGAAATGCGTCGCCTGGGCCTGCCCCCAGCCGCCGAACTGGGCGATCTCCACCAGCTTGAGCGCGGGGAAACGGTCCTTGTAGCGGGTGGCGAGCTGCGGCAGGCGCGGCCGGTAGTAGTGCCTGGCGACCAGTTCCTGGCCCTCGGGCGTGTAGAGGAAGGCGAGATAGGCCTCGGCCACCGCCCGGGTGCCCTTGCGGTCCACGTTCCTGTCCACCACCGCCACCGGCGGCTCGGCCAGGATGGAGAGGCTGGGCACGACGATCTCCACCGTGTCGGGCCCCAGTTCCTCGATCGCCAGGAAGGCCTCGTTCTCCCAGGCCAGCAGCACGTCGCCGATGCCGCGCTGGACGAAGGTGGTGGTGGCGCCGCGGGCGCCGGTGTCGAGGACCGGAACGTTGCGGTAGAGGCGCTCGACGAAGCTGCGGGCCGCCGCCTCGTCCCCGCCGCCGTGCTCCAGGGCGTAGGCCCAGGCCGCGAGGTAGTTCCAGCGCGCCCCGCCCGAGGTCTTGGGGTTGGGGGTGATGACCTGGACACCCGGCTTCACCAGATCGTCCCAGTCCTTGATTCCCTTAGGGTTGCCCTTGCGGACCAGGAACACGATGGTGCTGGTGTAGGGGGTGCTGTTGTCCGGCAGGCGCGTCTGCCAGTCCTTCGGCAGCAGATCCGTCTTTTCGGCGATGGCGTCGATGTCGTAGGCCAGGGCCAGGGTCACGACATCGGCGTTCAGCCCGTCGATGACCGACCGGGCCTGCTTGCCCGAGCCACCATGGCTGGTCTTGATGGTGACGGTGGCGCCGGTCTCTTTCTTGTAGCGCTCGGCGAAGACCTTGTTGAACTCCTTGTACAGCTCCCGCGTGGGGTCGTAGCTGACGTTCAGGATCTCATAGGATTTCGGCTGGGCCACCGCGGCGGCGGCGGCGATACCGACGGCCAGGGCGACAGCGGCGGCGGCGCGTGCAAACCAGATCATGGGGCACTCCCTTGTCCGGCCAAGCGGGAGAACCGGGAGCCTCGCGGTGCCGGAGGACGGGAGGGGAGATGCCGGCGGGGCCGGGCGGTCGCCCGTGATGCCGCTGCCGGGGTGCCCTCCGCAACCGGGCACCACGAACCCGCTTCGTGGCGCTTTAGCGTTTGGTTTCGCGGCGCAAGCTGCACATCAAAGGGCCGCGGCCGGCCGGGAAGCCGACCCGGGAATGCTGGCGGGCAATCCCCATTCTGTCAATAGGATTTGGTGACGCGATTGGCCGCGCATTGCATGTGATATGTGGCCGAGGGATGTGGCCGCGGGATTCCGCCCGCCATCGCCCCGCCGGATCGGCCCCGGCAGCGACGACGGGCGGCCCCCAGCGTCAGGCGGCCGTGCCGTGGCCGGCCAGCCGGGCCGGCACGCCGTCCGGCAGGCGGGGCTCGAAGGCGACGTGCAGGCCGGTCCCGTCGGCCGCGCGGACGGTGAAGGGCACCGGCTCCGGCAGGCCGGGCAGGTGCAGCAGCCCCTCGCTGCCGATGTCCGCCTGCGCTCCGGCCAGCGTGGCCCCGCCGACGGACAGGTCGCTCAAGCGGACCTCCTGCCGGCTGCCGCCGACCAGCCGGACCTCGCAGGGGATGTCCACGGCGAAGCGCTGCTCGGTCCGACGGTCCGCCTCGCGGGTGGAGGTCCGCACCACCCGCACCAGCACCTGGCGCAGCTCGCGGATGCTGTCCGCCACACTGCCGGCATTGGCCCGCACCGCCGCCGCCTGCTGCCCCGTCTCCGCGGCATCGCGGGCCACGGTGCCGATCAGTTCGGACACCTGCCGGGCGGCCTGGGTCGTCTCCACGACGTTGCGGCTGATCTCGCGGGTGGCCGCGCTCTGCTGCTCCATGGCGGCGGCGACGGTGGTGGACACCTGATCCACCTCGCCGATGCGCTGGCCGATGCTGGAGACCGCGGTGACGGCCGCGGCGGTCGCGCGCTGGATCTCCGTGATCTGCGCCGTGATCTCGTCCGTCGCCTGCGAGGTCTGGTTGGCCAGCGACTTCACCTCGCCGGCCACGACGGCGAAGCCCTTGCCGGCCTCTCCGGCCCGCGCCGCCTCGATCGTCGCGTTCAGCGCCAGCAGGTTGGTGCGGGCGGCGATGTCGTTGATCAGCCGGGCCACCTCGCCGATCCCGGCGACCTGCTCGGACAGGGCGCGGATCGCCTCCGCCGTGTTCTGGCCCTCGGCCACCGCGCTGCGGGTGATCACGCTGGCATGGGTGACCTGGGCCACGATCTCGTTGATCGAGGCGGACAGCTCCTCGGCCGCGCTGGCGACCGCCTGGGCGTTGGCGAGCGCCTGGTCGGCCGCGGCGGCGACGCCCCCGGCGGCGCTGCTGACGCGGTCGGCGGAATTCGCCATGCCGTCGGCATCCCGGGCCATGGTGCCGGTGCGGTCGGCCACCGCCTCGACGGCGGCGTTGCTCTCGCGTTCGACCGTCTCGGCCATGGAAAGGACGGCGCGCTGGCGCTCCAGCGCGGCACGCCGGGTCTGCGTCTCCGTCTCCTCCGCGGCGAAGGCCAGCCGGGCCCGCAGCGACCGGAGCTGCGCCGTGACCGGGCGGAACTCGGCCGCCGGCGGCAGGGCGATGGTGTGGCCGCGGTTGCCCCGGGCGATGGCCTCGAAATGCCGGCCCAGGGTGGCGAGCGGCCGGAGCACGGTGCGCAGCAGCAGGGTCGCAGCGCCGGCCGCCACCACGGCGCCGATCACCAGCATCGCCGCGAACAGCCAGACGACGGTGCCGAACCGACCGCTGGCCCTGGCGTATTCCTCGGCGGCGACCCGCACCTGGAGGTCCGCGAGACCGTTCAGGGCGCCGACGACGGGCGCCACCTCCTGGTACAGCCGGTCCCGGATGAACAGGTCGAGCGCCGCCCGGTCCCCCTGCCGCAACAGGGCGAGAAGGTCGGTGATGGCCCCGTCGGCCCGCAGCAGAGGGGCTTCCGCCCCGGCGACGAGCCGGGCCTCCTCCGCATCGAGGCTGGTGGCCTTGAAGGCGCTCCAGCCTTTGCTCAGGATTCCCTGAGCCCGCTCGACGGAATCGGCCCCCTCCGCCGGAGACAGGCTGCCGCTGCGCACCTTGTTGGCGGCGTCCACGATGGCGACGGCGACCTCGTCCGATACCAGCTTCAGGTCGCGCAGGGCGACGACCCGGTCCTCGTAGACCGTGCGCAGCCCCTCCTGGGTATCGGACAGTCCCTGGAGGCCGACCCAGCCCAGGGCGGCGACCAGCACGACCATGATGGCGAAGGAGGCGACGAGACGGCCGGTCAGGCTGGCTGCGGTGCGACGGACCCAGGCCGACAGCCCCTTGCGCACGGGTTCGCCGCCGACGACGGCGATGTCCTTGGCGGTGCCGGCGCGGATCGCGGCGTACAGACGCTCCGCCGCCTCGACATCCGCCCGGGCGGGCCGGGTGCGGATGGAGATATAGCCCTTCACCTCGCCAGCCTCGACCACGGGGGTGACGTTGGCGCGGACCCAGTAATGGTCGCCGTTCTTGCAACGGTTCTTGACCAGACCCTCCCAGGGCTGGCCGGACTTCACCGTGGCCCAGAGGTCGGCGAAGGCCTCCTTCGGCATGTGCGGGTGGCGGACGAGGTTGTGCGGCGCGCCCAGCAGTTCCTTTTCGCTGAAGCCCGATATCTTCACGAACGCATCGTTGGCGAAGGTGATCCGGCCCGCCGTGTCGGTGCGGGAGACCAGCAGATCCCCGTCGCCGAGCATCACCTCACGTCCCGTCACGGGCCCGTTGTCGCGCAAGGCGGCCTCCTGTCGTCTCTTTCTGGTGGAAAAAGTCAAAGTCTTTATAGTGGACGGGGTTATTTCCACCTAAGCATAAGTTTGTATGTCATCCATAACCTTCGGATCGGCCGGCTGGCACAAGGTTTGCGGGTAGGAACTCGCGGGTGACAGAACGCCCCTCCGGCTGGCCCGGACATCGTCAGATCACGAAGTCGAGGGGAGTGCCCAGAGTCCGCCGGCGGCGGGCGGCTTCGGCCAGCGTGCAGCGGTCCAGCACTTCGGCCATGGCGTCGCGCGCCTTTACCATGGCCCAGCGGATCACGCACTCGTCCGGGTTGCCGCAGTCTTCGCAGGGTTCGAAGCGGTTCCGGCTGGCGCAGCGGATCGGGGCGATGGTGCCTTCCACCACCCGGATGATGTCGCCCATGGAGACATGCTCGGGCGGCTTCGCCAGACGGTAGCCACCGTCACGGCCACGGACGCTCTTCAGCAGGCCCGCCTTGCGCAGATCCAGCAGGATGGCTTCCAGGAACTTGTGCGGGATGTTCTCCGCCGCCGCGATGTCGGCGATCCGGGCGCAGCCCTCCTGCTCGGAAAGTCCGGCCAGGTGGACCGCTGCCCGCAGGGCGTACTTGCAGCGCTGTGACAGCATGGACGAGGAGGAGGCCATCGATACCGCTCCCGGAAGGCTCCCCTCTTTGTGGGGCTCCGGTGCCGGCGCATCAATGGGGGATTGCACCCTCTGCCTGCCGGGCGGTGCAGCGTTGCCGGCGCAACACAGGGTGGCACCGGAGGCCCGCTCTCCTGCCCTACTCCGCCGCCTCTGCGACCACCGGGGGCGGGACCGGGGGATGGATGTAGATGCGGGGCGCGCCGGTGATGCGGCAATGGTCCACCCAGGCGTCCAGTTCGAACACCGTGCGGATCGTGTCGGGCGTCAGCACCGCTGACGGCGGTCCCAGGGCGACCAGACGGCCGTCGGCCAGCAGCATCACCCGGTCGGCGTAGCGCGCGGCAAGGTCCAGATCGTGCAGCACGGCGGCCACCGCCATGCCCTGCCGCGCGAGATCCGCCGCCAGCCGGAGCACCAGATGCTGGTGCCGCGGGTCCAGCCCGGCCGTCGGCTCGTCCAGCAGCAGCACCGCCCGCAGGTCCGGTCGGTCGGCAGCCCAGGCCTGGGCCAGGGCGCGGGCCAGATGCACCCGGCGCCGCTCGCCCCCCGACAGCCGGGTGACGGGGCGGTCGGCCAGATGGGCGGCGTCGGCCGCGGCCAGGGCGCGGGCCACCAGCGCGTCGGCCGCGGCCGGCGGCAGGTCGCGCACCCCCCAGCCCACCACCTCGCGCGCCGGGAAGGGGAAGGAAACGCTGATGTCCTGCGGCAGCACGGCCCGCCGGCGGGCCAGCTCGACCGGACCCAGGCGCCAGACATCCGCGCCGTCCAGCGTGACCCGGCCCCGCGCCGGCTTCAGGTCCCCGCAGAGGGCCCGCAGCAGGGTGGATTTGCCGGCCCCGTTCGGTCCCAGGATGACCGTGAAGGCTCCGGGATCGAGGCTGAGATCGACGCGGTCCAGCAGGGTCCGCCCGCCCTGCACGATGCGGAGATCGCTTGCCGCCAGGGTCATCCGCGCAGCCCTCCCTTGCGATGGAGCAGCAGTCCCAGGAAGAACGGACCGCCGATGGCGGCGGTCAGCAGACCGATGGGCAGTTCCGCCGGCGCCACCAGCGTGCGCGCCACCGTGTCCGCCAGCAGCACCAGGAGCGCCCCGCCCAGGGCCGCGGCGGGCAGCAGGATACGGTGGCCGGGTCCGGCCAGCAGCCGGATCAGGTGCGGCACCACCAGCCCGACGAAGCCGATCGGGCCCACCGCCGCCACCGCGGCTCCCACCATCACCGCGACGCCCAGGATGGAGACGGTCTTCATCCGGCGGATATCGAGACCGAGATGGCGGGCCGCCTCCTCGCCCAGGCTGAGCTGGTCGAGCCCCCGCGCCATGGTCAGCAGCGGGACCAGCGGCAGCAGCAGCAACGGCACCGCCACGGCCAGGGCCTTCCAGTCGGACACGGTGAGGCTGCCCATGGTCCAGAAGGTCAGCGCCCGGAGCTGCTGGTCGTCGCTGAAGAAGGAGAGGATGCCGATGCCCGCCCCGGCGATGGCGTTGATGGCGATGCCGGCCAGCAGCAGGGTCGCCACGTCCACCTGCCCCTCCACCCGGGCGAGGCTGTGGATCAGCAGGGTCGTCGCGGTGCCGCCCACGAAGGCGGCCAGCGGCAGCGCCCAGACCCCCAGCAGGGCCGCGAGCGGCCCGCCCAGCACGATCATGGCGACGGCGGCCAGGGCGGCACCGCTGGAAACGCCGATCAGGCCGGGGTCGGCCAGGGGGTTGCGGAACCAGGCCTGCAAGACGGCACCGGCGACGGCGAGCGCCGCCCCCACCGCCAGCGCCATCAGAATGCGCGGCAGGCGGATTCCGGTGACCACCGCCACCTCGTGCAGGGAGGCAGGATCCGGCGCCACGAGCCCCAGCCGCACGCCCAAGGCCCCCAGCACCCGGTCGGGCGGCACCGGAAGGGCACCGATGCCGAGCGCCAGGACGACGCCCACGACCAGCGCCGCCGCCAGCCCCGGCAGCAGCAGGCCACCGCGCCGGAGCCGGGATCGCTCCCGGCCGGCGTCACCGGCGCGCGCGGCCCGCCTCGCGCCCGCGGCCATCGTCACCGCGGGACCTCGGCCGCCTGCGCCGGCAGCTCCGGATGGAAAGCCGCCACCATCACCCGCACGGCCTCCCCGATGCGGGGGCCGAACCCCAGCACCAGCAGCGCGTCGAGAGAGACGAGGCGTCCGTCCCGCACGGCGGGGGTCAGGGCCAGCGCGGGGTGTGCCGCGATGCTGGCGAGCCCGCCCTGGCGGTCGGCGGCCTGATGCGTCACGACGATGACCTGCGGGGCTGCCAGGACGGCGGCCTCCGGAGTCAGCGGCTTCAGCCCGGTGACCCCGGCGAAGGCGTTGATGCCGCCGGCCAGCGCGATGGCCGCGTCCGCCGCCGTGTCGCGCCCGGCGGCCATCAGTCCGCCCTGGCCCGTATCCATCACGAACAGGACCCGCGGCCGTTCCCGGACCGTGGCGAGCCGGGCCGCCTGGGTCTCCAGGTCGGCGGCGATCCGCCCGGCCAGCGCCTCGCCCTGGGCCGGCAGCCCCAGCGCCACGGCAACGGCGCGGACCTTGGCCAGCACGCCCTCGGTCGAATGCGCATCGGGCACCGTCACCACCGGCACCCCGGCCGCACGCACGGCGTCCAGCACCTGTGCCGGGCCGGCGGTGCTGCTGGCGAGGATCAGGTCCGGCCGCAGCGACAGCAACCCCTCCGGTGTCAGGGAGCGCTTGTAGCCCACCTTCGGCAGGGAAGCGACCTCCGCCGGCCAGGAACTGGTCGTGTCCGTCGCCACCACCCGGCCGCCCTGACCCAGCGCGTAGACGATCTCCGTCACCGCACCGTCCACGCTGACGATGCGGCTGGCGGCAGACGGATCGGGGGGAGACGGATCGGGGGCGGACGGATCGGCAGCCGCCGGAGCGGCGGCCAGCAGCAGACCGATCAGCGGCGCGAGGGCCGCCCGCAGAAGGGATCTCATGCCGCGATCTCCGGTTCCGGCAGGTCGGCCAGGATGCCGCGCCAGGTCGCCCGCTCCGGCTTGCCACCGCGACGCTCCCCGAAGAGCTGGAGGAACTGGCGGTCCTCGGCGTCGAACAGCTCCAGCGAGGTGACGACGCCCTCGCGCGTCGGCTTGCGCACGACCCAGGCGCTGGCGATCCGGTCCTGCCGGACATGCAGGTTGAAGCGGGGATCCAGCACGTTGATCCAGGGACCCGTCGGCTCGATCCGCTCGACCGGGCCGGTATGGATCTGGATGCAGCCGGCATTGCCGGCGAAGACCATGATCGGCACCTGCCGCTGGGCAGCGAGGCGCAGGCAGAGCGCCAGCGCCTGCACCGACACGGGCCGCGCGAAGTCGCTGCCGATCAGGCGGAACGCCTGGTGCCGCCCGATGCCGAACTCACGCAGCATGGGGAAGAAGTCGTGCGCGTCCTGAAGGTTCTCCCAGTGCCGGCGGAAGCCGGCCAGGTCGATCTCCGCATCGGGGCGGTCGGGCGGCGGCACCGGCAAGGGCAGCACCCCCATGCCCGGAGTCTGGTCGGGGGCGCGGAAATGCTCGACCAGCCGGTCGAACGCCGCGCGGTCCGTCGCCTCTGTCACATAGACCTTGTGGACGGCGGTGCCGTCGATGTCGAAGAACTGGAGGCTGTGGCGCAGGCCGCTCTTCACCTCCTCGCGCACGGCGAAACCGTGGCGCCAGTGGTTGAGGAAGAGGCGCAGGTCGATCTCCAGCCCCAGCACGAGGCCGCTGCCCGGCCCGATCGAGACCGTCTCGAAGGTGCCGTGCTTCTCATGCACGGCATGCTCGTTGCGGGTCAGGGTCATCACCTCGCCCAGCGTGGGCAACTGTTCGATGAGCCCGCCCCAGCCGTTGGCCGCCGTGCCGGGGTCCAGGCGGACGACGCGCGCCGCCCCCGGCCCCTCGCCCACCCGGGCGGCGACCAGTTCGCCCTCGCTCACCCCGAGCCGGGCGGCGGCGTCGCGGGCCCGCAGCCCGGGCGTCGTCTCCAGCAGCCGCAGCCATGCCGCCTTCAGGTCCGGCAGCGAGCCGGTCAGTATCTGATCCATGCGCCTCTCCCTCTCCGTCGTGTCGGCCTCAGTGGTGTCGGCCGTTATTTCGTCAGGATCAGCTTGCCTTGGCTGGTCCTGCGCAGGCGGTACTCCTCCCCCTCGTGGACGATCACGATCTCGCGCCCGCCGCGCAGCAGGTCACGGCTGTCGATGCGCGGCACACGCGGGACCCGTCCGGGGTCCGGAGGACCGGATGGCGCCCGGGGGCCGGTCCGGGCGTCGCTCTCCGAGAGCATGGGTGTCTCCTTCTCCTGCATGCTTCAGAAGCTGACCCCCGCGGCCACCTTGAAGGTCCGGCCCCGCTCGGGGATGCTGGACAGGTGGCGGCGGTAGGCCTTGTCGAAGATGTTGTCGATGCCGAGGTCCAGCCGTAGCGCCTCCCGCGGCTGCCAGACGACGAACAGGTCGTGGATCACATAACCGGCCGTGGGCTCGGCCGACGCCACCCGGTCCTGCTCGTCGGCCAGAGTCGTGCGCCAGCCTGCGCTCAGGTCGTACTCCGGCAGGGTGCGCCCGGCGGTCAGCACCAGCCGGTCGGCCGGGATGGAGTCCAGCGACAGGCCGGTGTCGTCGTCCTCGCCGCGCAGCAGAGAGCCCGACACGCTGCCGAACCAGGTCGGGCTGTCGTAGGTCAGTTCGACCTCCATGCCCTTGATGATGGCGTCCTGCACGTTGCGGCGGGTGGTCTGGCCCTGGGAGATCAGGACCGCCTGCTCGATGAAGTCGTCCACGTCGTTGCGGAACAGGGCGGCCTTCAAGAGCAGCCGGTCGCGCGCCAGGAAGACATCGTCGAAATCCAGATTGCCGCCGATCTCGACGGTGGCCCCGCTCTCCGGCTCCAGATCGGGGTTCGGGACGAAGAAGTTGTTGGGGATGATGCAGGGGCGGCCCGGAATCGGGCAGACGCCGGGGAAGTGCAGGCCGCTGTTGTACAGCTCGGTCAGCGAGGGCGACCGGAAGGCCGTGGCGTAGCTGGCGTACAGGGTCATCCAGGGCGTCGCGTCGAACGCCGCCCGGAGGCTGGGCGAGACCTCGGAATCGGTGCGCCCCTCCTGCCCGTCCGCCGACTGGTCGAAGCGGTCGTAGCGGATGGCCGGGGTCAGGGTGAAGCGCTCGGCGAACACCGTTTCGGCCTGGGCGAACAGGCCCAGCACCTCGCTGTCGGCATCGGGGAACTGCGGCCGCGGCCCGCCGTCGCGGGTGCCGCGCTGCTCGTCCCGGTAGGCCTCGATGCCGTAGGTCAGGGCCACGGCGGCGGGACCGGCCGTGAAGCGGCTGGTGTTGGCGAGATCGACGCCGATCGTCTCCAGCTCCGTATCGTCCGCCCGGGGCTGGCCGATCCTGTCCTCGTCCAGCTTCGTGCGCGTCCAGTAGACGGTGCCGCGCATGTCGAACCAGGGGCCGGACTGCCCCTCATAGGCGAGCGTCGCCGTGTCCTGGCGGGTGATCCGGTCCACCAGGATGCTGAGGTCGTCGGTGTCCGGGGCCGACGGCAGGTCCTGGTCGTTGCGGTAGCCCTGCCAGGACAGCCGCAGCCGGTGGTCCGGCTGCACCGCCCAGTCCATCTTGACAAGGCCGCTGACCAGATCGTCGCCGGTGTAGGGGATGCTCAGGTCGGAGCCGGAATCCACATCGCCGCTGTTGCGGTAGGTGGCGCTGGCCAGAAGGCCGACCGTGTCGCTGGGCGCGCCGTAGCCGGTCAGGCTGGCGACGAATTCGTCGCCGTTGTCCTGCCAGGACAGCCGCGCCCGTCCGCCCGCCTTGTCGCCGTCCTTCAGCAGGTCGGCGGGATCCTTGGTGGTGAGGGCGATGACACCGCCCAGCGCCCCGCTGCCGTACAGCGCCGACGCCGGTCCGCGGAGCACGTCCACCTGCTTCAGCAGCGAGGGATCGAGGAAGGTCCGCCCCTTGTGCCCGGCCTGGAAGTTCTGCCGGGCGCCGTCCAGGCGGATCAGAATGCGTTCATCGCCCAGCCCGCGGATGCTGGGCTGTTCCGCCGTCGTGCGCGGACCGCCGGCCATCTCCAGGCCGGGAACGTCGCGCAGCAGATCGTCCAGGCTCTGGGCCTGACGGCGCAGGATCTCCTCCTCGTCGATTACGGTGATGGCGGCCGGCACCTCGATCGCCGGACGCGGCGTGCGGGTGGCGGTGACGGTGATCCGCTTCAGACGGATGACCGGCTCGTCCTCGGCCGGGGGAGACGCGGCAGGATCGGCCGGCGCCGTGCCGCCGGACTGGGCAGCAGCGGCCGCCGGGACGAGGGCACCCGGCACGAAGGCGATGGCGAGCGTGAGCAGGGGAGCAAGGGCCGTGGACCGGCGAAGGCGTCGAACCGACATGCGAGACTCCAAACGGGCTGCCCGACCGGATCGAAGGCGGGTCGGCAGGGTTCGGCGTTCTGGCTGGCGTCCGACGGGGACCATGGGGCCGGGCCGTCTCGGCTGGCTTGAACCAGGATCAGACCGTAGTAATGCGAGTTGTTCGCATTATCAAGTATCATGTTTCCCGACTGTCCGCCAACGGAACACGCCAGCGACGGACGGGCTACCCGATCCGGGGGATACGCGGGTGAAGGGATTGGGGCAGGTGCAGGCCGCACGGCCGCGCCCGCCGGACGGCGGGGGGAGCCGGTGCGGGAGCGGCGTGCAGGGGCAGACGGTATGGAGAGCAGGGGCAGGCGGCCGGCGGGAAGGCAGTTCCCTCCCCGCCGGCCGGCGATCAGGTGCGCGCGGCGAAGCTGGCGTGGCGCTCCGTGAGGTCGGCCACCGCCGCGTCGATCAGGGCGGTGCCATGGGCGGGATCGGACAGGGCGGGGTTGGAGCCGATGCGGCCGTCCGGGAAATGGCGGCGGAAGTCGGCCGCGTCGGTCCAGGGCCGCGCCGCCGGGGCGGGACCGAACTCGGCACGGCGGACCTGGTCGGGATGCACCGCCCAGGTGACGGAGATCTCGCTCGCCGTGCCGTGGCTGCCGTCCTGATCGCCATAGAGCGAGCGGGCCAGATCCTTCACCCGGTTGCCGTCCCACCAGTTCACGATGCTGCACACGGGCGGCACCGAGCCGCCGCCGAAGGAGCTGGCGGCCGCGATCTCCTGGAACGCCATGTTCACCGTGGCGACATTGCCGCCATGGCCGTTGACGAACAGCATGTGGGTGAAACCGTGGCGGTGCAGGCTCGCTACCACGTCGGCCACCACGGCGGCCAGGGTGGAGGGGCGGAGCGACACCGTGCCGGCGAAGGCCAGATGGTGGTGCGCCATGCCGACCCCCAGCGTCGGGCCGACGCAGGCGCCGACCGCCTCGCCCAGCTTCCAGGCGATCGCCTCGGCCGTGATGGCGTCGGTGCCCAGCAGGCCGGTGGGGCCGTGCTGTTCGGTGGAACCGATGGGAATGATGATGTCCGTCCGGCGCTGGAGGTAGGTCTCGACCTCGGGCCAGGACATGAGTTGAAGACGCATGATTCTGCTTTCCGGTCTCAGGGGAGCCGTTCGGGGTTCGATCGGGCGATTTGGCGCCGCCCGGCCACGCTGCGCAAGCGGCGACCGTCACACCCCTGCCCGTCGCCCCGGTGGCGGCCGCCGCCTCTTCCCTGTCCCGCCGGTTCTCCTGCGTCAATTCCGCGCCTGTCTTGCGAAACCGCAAAACGGACCGCGACGGACCCTGCCAGGATCGGCCAGTCGCTGACAAAGCCCACACGCCTCTGGCCCAGACGCCCCCGGCGTGCCCCCTTTGCCCGCCCCCTCCTGTCCCGCGAGCGGCCCATGACCGTCCTTCCCGCCCCCCACGCGCCGGCCTCCTGGGTCGCCCATGTGCCCCTGCCCCTGTTCGCCACGGTGATGGGCGTCGGCGGGCTGGGGCTCGCCTGGCGCAAGGCGCACACCGTCCTGGGCCTGCCCGCCGTTGTCGGCGAGGGTCTGCTGGCCCTGGCCGCGGTCCTCTTCGTCGCGGTCGGCGCGCTCTACCTGCTGAAGGTGGTCCGCCATCCGGAGGAAGCCGCGGCGGAGTCCCGCCATCCGGTGCGGGTGAACTTCTACCCGGCCGCGACCATCGGGCTGATGATCCTGGCCGGCGGTCTGCTGCCCTACCGCCCCGCTGTGGCCGAGGGGCTGTGGCTGGCCGGAGCGGTCGGGCAGATCGCCCTGGCCGGCCTGATCATCGGGCGCTGGATCACGCGGGAACAGCAGATCGCCACGGCCGGGCCGGCCTGGTTCATCCCCGTGGTCGGCAACATCCTGGCCCCCGTCGTCGGGGTCCCGCTCGGCCATACGGAGCTGTCCTGGTTCCTGTTCAGCGTCGGGCTGCTGTTCTGGCTGGTGCTGTTCCCGGTGGTGCTGAACCGCATCCTGTTCCACGGGATGATGCCGGCGCGACTGCTGCCGACGCTGGCGATCCTGGTGGCGCCGCCGTCGGTGGGGTTCCTGTCCTGGCTGGCGCTGAACGGCGGCGTGCTGGACGCCGCAGCCCGCATCCTGCTGGGGCCGGCGGTCTTCCTGGCGGCGATCCTGCTGTCGCGGGCGCGGTCCTTCCGGAACCTGCCCTTCGCCGTGTCCTGGTGGGCCTTCACCTTCCCCTCGGCGGCGCTGGCGCTCGCCTGCCTGCGCCTCGCCGAACTGACCGGAGCGGTTCAGGACGGGGGGCTTCAGGGACCGGCCTGGGCCACGGGGCTGGCCGCGGCCGCCCTGCTGCTGGCGACGGTCATCGTGGCCACGGTGGCGGCCCGCACGCTGATGGCGCTCCTGGGTGGCACGCTGTTCGCCCCGGAGTGATGGCCCCCGCCGGCACCACGGGGGAGCAGGCGGGCCGGTCCGCGGGGACCGGCCCGGCCGGTTCAGGCGGCCACGCCGACCGAGGGCTCCAGATGGATTTCCGCGGTCAGCGAGTTGGTGATGAGGCAGGTGCGCTCCGCCTTTTCCAGCAGAGTCGTCGCGCGCTCCGCGTCGGCCGCGGCCTTCACCAGCAGGCGGGGCTTCACGGTGAAGCGGGTGAAGCGGTTGACGCCTTCGACCCGGTCGAGCACGCCTTCGACATCGACCTCCAGGCTCTCCCACTCCAGCTTGGAGGCGCGGGCGATGGCCCGGAAGGTCAGGATGTAGCAGTCGGCGACGGCGCCGACGAACAGGGTCTCCGGCGACCAGAAACCGTTCGGCCCGCCGAACTGCGGCGGGGCGGCGGTGTCCAGCGCCGGCACGTCGGCCTCGGCCTCCAGGCGGACATTGCCCTGGGCGGTGCCGGTGGCCTTGGTCAGATAGATATGGGGGAGGGCTTGCATCCCTGGAACCTCGTCAGATCCGGTGGGGCGGGATTGGATGGATGGGCCATGATCGCACCGCGGCGGGGCGGCCGGATTGAGAATCCGCAAGGCCGGCGGCCCCGCCGGGCGGCGTCAGGCCTTGGCCGCTTCCGGCTTCCAGACCGGGCCGCCGGTGGCGAGGTCGGTGGCGATGTAGGGCAGCCCGGCCTGCTTCCAGGCCGCCATGCCGCCGACCATGTGGGCGACCCGGGTGAAGCCCGAATCGATGCAGCGCTGCGCCACGATGCGCGAGCGCATGCCCGAGCCGCAGTGGAACACGATCGGCCGGGCCCCCTCGGCGACCGGCAGGTAGCGGGGCTCCAGGAACGGCATCGGCGACAGCAGGGCGCCCTGGATGTGCTCCAGCGCGTATTCGTGCGGCGTGCGGACGTCGATCAGGGTGATCTGGCCGGCCTCCAGGGCGGCGCGGACCTCCTCCGGGGTGTAGTTGGCCAGTTCGGCCATGCCGAAGGATTCGATCTGGGGCATCTTTCTCTCCCTTGTCGTGACGGCCCGCCTGCCGGCGGGCCCGGTGGCTGTTGCACGGGCGGTCATCCGCCCGTCCCGGTGGGACCGGCCGCGACCACGGCCCGGTCGAGCGACAATGCTGGGCCTTGCCCGATGGCGGGCAGGATGCATAAGTCAGGGATGGATGGCATCGGAGATTCGCGGTGAGGGCTCCACAGATCGAGGCGGCCTGGAAGGGGCTGGCGGCGTGCCAGACATGCGGCATCCGCCATCTGGCCCTGTTCGCCGATCTCCAGGAGTCCGACTTCGCCCACATCCACACGCCGATCGAGGAGCTGCGCTACGAGGCCGGCAGCCAGATCTACGGGGTGGACGACCCGGCGGAAGCCGTCTTCACCGTCCGGCGCGGGCTGGTCAAGCTGGTCCACCTGCAACATGACGGCACCCAGCGCATCGTCCGGCTGATCCGGTCGGGCGGCGTCGCCGGGCTGGAGGCGCTGCTGCGGCCCGGCTACGCCCACAGCGCCGTGGCCCTGCAACCCGTAGAGGTCTGCCGCATCCCCGTCACCGTCGTGCAGCGCCTGCAGGCGGAGACGCCACGCCTGCATTTCCGGCTGATGGAGAAGTGGCACGAGGCCCTGAGCATCGCCGACGACTTCCTGACCGACCTGTCGGTGGGCAGCGTGCGCCAGCGGCTGGCCCGCCTGCTGCTGCTGCTGTCGGAAGAGGCGCCGCAGGCGCCGGTGCGGCTGTTCTCGCGGGAGGATCTGGGGGCGATCCTGGCGGTGACGCTGGAGACGACGAGCCGGACCATCGCCGAGTTCAAGCGGACGGGCGCCATCCGGGAGGTAGGCTACAACCTGGTCCTGTGCGACCGCCCGGCCCTGTCGGCCATCGCCGAACAGGCCTGACGGACGCTGGCCTGGACCGGAGAGGATGGACCGGGGGCGGTGGATCAACCGCGTCTCCGCGCGTGCAAGTCCTGATGCATCGCATCGCAGGATAGGGAGGCCGGGGCCGCCCTGCCTTGCGGAATGTCAAGGACGGCGGACGCCGGGCAGCCTACCGCTGACCGACCGCAGTTCCACCGATCCAGGACCGCCCCCCATGACCGGCCCGATGAACGCCGCCCCGACCGAGAGATACCCGACCGGCATGATCGTGATCCACTGGGTCATGGCCGCCGCGATGATCGCCGCCTTCGTCCTCGGCAAGGTGATGGAGGACATGCCCGACGGGCCGGAGAAGATCGCCGCGCTGGGCTGGCACGCGCTGGCCGGCCTGCTGGTCCTCGCGCTGGCGATCCCACGGTTCATCAACGTCCTGCGCGGGGCCGCCCCGGCACCCGAGGGGCCGCGGCGCGACGTGATCGTCGCCAAGGCGGTGCAGGGCGTGCTCTACCTGACGATGCTGGCGCTGCCCGTGCTGGGCATGACCGCCGTCCTGACCAGCGGTGCTACGGTCTCCGTCGCCGGGCTGTTCGACCTGCCGGCGGGAGCGCCGTCGGAGTCGCTGCACGCTCTGGCCGGCGGTGTCCACGGCGCGGTCGCCATGCTGTTCCTGCTGGCGCTGGTGCTGCATGTCGCCGGGGCGATGAAGCACGCGCTGATCCTGCGCGACGGCACGCTGGCGCGGATGATCCCGTTCCTGCGGCGCTGAGCCCTGGAGACGGCGCCGGCAGGCGGAAGGCGTGACCTTTCAGGGACGCCCCGCCGGGCGCCTGTCCCCGCTTTGCCCCCGCTTCGACCTGGATCCCTCCGGTTCCGGTGAAGGCCCGTTAACCGATGGCATGGCAAGGTGAGGTTCTCACGCCTCCCCCGAGCCCATCCCATGCAGGACCTTCTCACGCTGACCTATGCCGTCGGCGGCATCGCCGCGGCTTTCTTCCATGTGCCGCAATGGCTGCGGCTCTGGCGGACGCCCGCGCTGGTGGCGGGCATCTCCCCCTGGTCGTGGCTCGGCTGGTTCGGGATCAGCCTGAACAGTCTGGCCTATGCGTTGGCGGTCAACCATGACCGCGCGCTGATCGCCATGTCCGTTCTGACCATCGTCTGCCAGGCCGTGATGCTGGGCCTGATGGCCCGCGCGCATGCCAAGCTGCGGACAGCACAGCGCGCCGCGACGGACAGCCCCGCCGCACCGCTCGGCGCGGCCATGCCCTGACCGCGGCCACCCCTGCGGGGGAAGGCCCGTTCTGGCAGACGGGTCGGTGCCGCCCGGAAAGCGGGCGCCCCGTCACTCCTCCGCGGCGAGCGACAGGCGCGTGCCCTGACGGACCAGCTTGAGCTTCTTCGGCGGTTCGGCGGGCCGCGCCGGCGCCGGGGCGACCGGAGCCGCCGCTGCAGGCCTGTCAGCCGAAGAGGAGGGATCGTACAGGCTGAGCGGCGACGACGGAACCAGAGTCGTCACGGCATGCTTGTAGATGAGTTGCAGACCACCGCCATGCCCGGTCAGGGCAAGGCTGTAGGCGTCGTGCGCAACGATACGCCCGACCAGTCTGACCCCCGTGACCAGGAACACGGTGACCTCTGTTCCTCCGGTCCGCAGTACATCAAGAACTTTGGACTGAAGGGCTTCCGAAAACGCCATAGACCTGATGACTCCTTGTCTTCCGGGCACCCTAGGGCGATCGGACTATCGGGGCAATGCGTCACCTTTGCAACGGGTTCGCACGCGGACCGGGGCCGCGCATACAGCGTGGACAACCGCCCGCCCCGGCCGGTCCCTCCGTCATGCTCCGTCGGCGGGGGCCGCCTCGAAGGCCAGGGTGACGCAGGAACCCTCTCCCGACACCGCTCCGTGCCAGAGGAAGGACGGGAACAGGACCAGCCGGCCGGGACGCGGCGGGACCAGAAAGGGGAGGTCCGGCCCGGGTCCGGTCCCGAAGGGAGGGCGGCCGAAGCTGAGGCTGCCGGCATCGGCCGGCGCATCGACGTGGTAGATGCCGTACAGCCATCCCTGTCCCTGGTCGGGGTCGGCGGCACAGCCGCGGCGACGGCCACGCACCGACCAGGAGTCCACGATGCGCAGGTGCGCCGGCCGACGGCACAGCACCGGATGCTCCGGATCGACCGGAAGGACGGCGAGATGACGGTCCAGTGCCGCCATGATCTGCCGGCGCAGCGCCTCCAGCGGGGCGGACAGCGCCGGCCGGGCGAACAGGTTGCCCACCGTCCGCGATTCCAGCAGCGGCGACGGACCCGTCGAGGCCTCCGGCACGGCATGCAGCGGCAGAAGCGTCTCCAGCAGCGCTCGCCGGAAGCCGTCGGGTCCCCCCATGTCCGGCGGGGGAGGCAGATCCTCCACCCGGACCAGCGCCGCAGGGTCGGCGAGGCGTCGCCCGAGCGGATCACCCAGGCACTGCAAGGCCGTTGCCATCAGGGCCACGGCCCGTGGCCTGCCGCTTTCCGTTGCCCGCCGCGCCAGTTCCAGGGCCGCGTGCGGACGGTCGTCGCGCAGCGCGGCCTCCGCACCGGCAAGGAGTGCGCCGGAACAGACGGGATCAAGCGCCAGCGCCGCTTCCGCCTGCGCCCACGCTGCGCGCGGCCGCCCGAGACGGAGATGGAGCGCCGCAGTCCGGCCCAGGAGGGCGGCGCGGGCTGCGGGGCTGTCACCGCCCTCCGCCAGCAGCGAATCGAAAAGGCCGAGGGCGCGCTCGGGATCGCCGAACGCAGCCTCCCCGTCCGCGATCAGGCGGCTGCGGGCCGCAGAAGGCGGCAGGGACCGCTCCAGCTCCCGGTAGCCGTGGATCGCCTCCCCCTGCCGACCGAGACGGCAGAGAAAGCGACCGAGCCGGGCGTGCGCCTCGGCATCCAGCGGAGCCAGCGCGGTGGCCCGACGGAAGGCACGCAGCGCGTCCGCGGCGGCCCCCGCCTCGGCACTGGCCCGCCCGAGCCCGGTCCAGAGATCGGCCCGGTCAGGCTCCAGCGCCACGGCCCGGCGCAGCCAGACGATGGCCTCTTCCGTCCGGCCCAGGGCGAGCAGGACAAGCCCCTGCGCCTGGGCGAGTGCCACGGAGGCGCCACAGCGCACCGATGCCCGGCGCAGCAGGTCGAGCGCCTCCGTCTGCCGGCCGGAGCGGAGCAGCAGCAGCCCGAGATCCGCCGCCACCCCCGGATCGACCGGCGAAAGGCGCTGTGCCGTGCGCAGGGCGGCTTCAGCCTCCTCCGTCCGGCCCAGCGCCTCCAGGACCCCTGCCATGGCATGGAACGGGGCAGCCCTGTCCGGGGCCAGCATGGCGGCCCGGGAGAACAGACCGAGCGCTTCGGAGGCAGCGCCCTGCTTGAACGTCAGGGCACCGAGATCGCAGAGCAGGTCCGGATCACCGGGCGCTGCCGCAACCGCGGCACGCAGCAGCCGCACGGCTTCGTCCCCGTCGCCGCCGTCGCGCGCCACGAGACCGAGCAGATGCAGGGCGCTGACCTGCCCGGGCGCCAGATCGAGTACCTGCCGCGCCAGACGTCCGGCCAGGATCAGGTCGCCCTCCCGCCACGCCCGGAGTCCCAGGCGCAGCAGTTCCGGGAGGGGGCCGGCAGCAGTCCGGTCCGGTCGCCTCATGGCCTCACCGCGCCGAGGGGCCGCCGCACGGCCCGCCGCGGCCGGTCCGTCGGACCGGGCAGCGTGTGCGCCGCAGGAGGAAAGAAATGCATGGCAGAGACATGTCCGAATTTTAACAATGGCCCGCCAGAACTTCAATATTTCCGGAAACCATAAGGAGTTGTTTACTGCAGAGGGGCATTAACCATTAATTCTCGTGCCAGGATTCCGAGCCGCGACTTCCACCGGACGGAACAGGTTCAGTGGTGTCACCGCGGCGTGGAACGCGAGGATCGCCCGGGACCTTCCGATATCCGGTAGCGACCCGGCCGATATCACGTCAGGTTCCGCCGGTGCCGGCAAACCCCGGGGCACCGGCGCTCTGCCTGTGACTTTGCCACAGCCCTGCCCTGCAGCGGCGTGCTTGCCGGACGCGCGATCAAGTCATAATCATTCGCAAATCAACACACCGCCGTCCCCGGCGGTCCGGTTCCCGCCACCCCGCCGCGATGACCCAGCCCCCCGCCCCGATCGACGCCCTGTTCCAGACCCGACGGCGCGCGCTCTACGCCCTGGCCTTCCAGCGCCTGGGCTCGGCCGCGGATGCGGAGGATGCCGTCCAGGACACCTATCTGAAGTGCCGCGACGTGGCCTGGGGCTCGGTCCAGAGTCCCGAGGCGATGCTGACCCGCATCCATCTGAACGTGATCCACGACATCCGCAGGCGGCGCCGGCGGTCGGTCGAACTGGCGGACGCCGACGGATCGGAGGCCGTCTGCATCCCGGCCGCGGCGCCAGACCCGGAAGAGACGCTGCTGGCCCGGCGGCGGCTGCGCGCGGCCCAGGCGGGGATCGACGCCCTGCCGCCGGTCTGCCGCCGGGTCTTCACCCTGTGCCGCATCGACGGCCTGTCGCACGCGGACATCAGCGCCGTGACCGGCCTGAGCCGGCCGGCGGTGGAAAAGCACATCGTCCGGGCCATGCAGCGCCTCCGCCGCAGCGTCCGGGACTGACCGTTCCGGGAAAGCACACCCGCCTCCCGCCCATGGCCCTCCCCGCGAGCGCCCGGCTGCGCTATATCCGGCCCCTCTCGCAACGAAGGACACGGGATGAAGGTCGGCATCGACATGGGCACGGCCGCCGGCGACGGCAGGCCGGTGGAGATGGACCTGGAGGAGCTGCTGGCGACCCGGCTGCTGGTGCAGGGCAATTCCGGCTCCGGCAAGTCGCACCTGCTGCGGCGCCTGCTGGAGCAGTCGGCGCCGTGGGTGCAGCAGTGCGTGGTCGATCCCGAGGGTGACTTCGTGACCCTGGCCGACCGCTTCGGCCATGTCGTGGTGGACGCCGCGGCCCACTCCGAGGGCGCCCTGCAACGGGTGGCCGCGCGGGTCCGCCAGCACCGCGTCTCCGTCGTGCTGAACCTGGAAGGGGCGGAGGTGGAGATGCAGATGCGTCTGGCCGCCGCCTTCCTGGGCGGCCTGTTCGACGCCGACCGTGACCACTGGTATCCGATGCTGGTGGTGGTGGACGAGGCGCAGCTCTTCGCCCCGGCCGCCGCCGGCGAGGTGTCGGACGAGGCGCGCAAGGCCAGCCTGGGCGCCATGACCAACCTGATGTGCCGCGGCCGCAAACGCGGCCTGGCCGGCGTCATCGCCACCCAGCGTCTGGCGAAGCTGGCGAAGAACGTGGCTGCCGAGGCCAGCAACTTCCTCATGGGCCGCACCTTCCTGGACATCGACATGGCCCGCGCCGCCGACCTGCTGGGCATGGAGCGGCGCCAGGCGGAGATGTTCCGCGATCTGGCACGGGGGCATTTCGTGGCGCTGGGTCCCGCCGTCAGCCGCCGGCCCCTGCCGGTCCGGATCGGCGGGGTGGAGACCTCCGGGCGCGGCGGCACGCCGAAGCTGATGCCGCTGCCGGAGACGCCGCAGGCCGACGCCCGCGACCTGATCCTGACCCCGGACGCGGAGGAACTGGCCTCCCCCGTGCCGCTGCCGCCCCGGCGGCCGCCGCCCCCGCCGCCCCAGGACATCAACGCGCTGCTGCGCATGGCCCGTCCCCGCCCCGCGGCGGAGAGCGCGGAGACCCAGGCCGAGGCGGACCCCGCACAGCTCGACGCCGTGCTGCGCGAGGTGCTGGCCGATCCGGACAGCGCCTTCCGCAGCGATGCGGTGCTGTACCAGGATTTCCTGGTCCGCTGCCGGATGAACCGGGTGCGGGGGGAGAGCCTGGACCTGCCCGGGTTCCGCCGCCGGGTCAGCGTGATCCGGGCCGGCGTGGATCTGGAGTCGGCGGAGAGTCCCGACTGGGAACGGGCGGTGGCCGCCGCGGCCACGCTGCCGGAGGAGATGCAGGGCGTCTTCCTGCTGCTGGCCCGGGCGGCGATGGAACGCGCCCCCTGCCCCTCCGACGCCCAGGTCGCGCGCGCCTGCGGCAGCCGGTCCCCGGGCCGGGCGCGGCGGCTTCTCTCCTACATGGAGCAGCGCGGCGTGATCGTCCTGCGCACGGCCCTGGCAGGGGAGCGCATCGTCGCCCTGCCCGGCCTGGGCTGGCAGACCCGGCCCGGCGATCCGGCGGCACCCGATCCGGCCGGCGATCCCGGCCCGGTCTGACCGGCGACGGAAATCGCGTTCCGCAGTATCCGGATTCCGCCGGCTGCCGCGTCTTAGGTGTTGAAGCAAGCCCGACGGCCACGACACCCATGCTGACCCGACTCTTCCCCTTCCTGGACCGACGCCGTGCCACGGCCCGCGCCGAGGCCGGCCGCTGGTGGCTGCTGATGCGCGACGACGCGGCGGCGCCCCAGCTTCTGGCCGCGTTCAGCGACTGGCTGGAGGCCGACCCGGCCCATCCCGCCGCCTTCGAGGAAGCCTGCCGCCGTCTGGGCCCGTCCGGACCGGCACGCTCACCCCGGCCGGCGCCGCGGCGCTCGTGGCGCCCGGCCCTGGCGCTGGCGGCCGTGCTGGCCGCCGCCGTCATCGGCGCCCATGGCCTGGAACCGCGGCCGGACATCGCCGTGCCGCCCGGGCAGTGGCAGGAGGACCGGCTGGCCGACGGCAGCGGGGTCGCGTTCGGCCCCGGTTCCCGCGGCTGGCTGCGGTTCGACGAACGGCTGCGGGAAATCCGGCTGGACACCGGCAGCGTCATCGTCGAGGCCGCCCCGGACCCGCAGCGGCCCCTGGTGGTGGAGACGCCGCACGGCAGCGTCCGCGTCGTCGGCACCCGCTTCCTGGTGGTCGCCGACGGCTCCCGCACCGGGGTCACGGTCAGCCACGGGGTGGTGGAGACGGTGGCCGCCGCCCAACCGGAGGAGCGGCGCACCCTGCGCCCGCCCGACCATGTGCAGATCACCCCGGCGGGGATCGTTGAACCGGCGCCGGGCACGGTGGCGGACACCCCGGACGAGGTGCGCCAGGGCTGGCGCAGCTTCGCCGCGGCACCGCTGGCGGACGTGACCGGGGCCCTCGCGGCGGCCAGTGGGGAGCGCATCCTGGTCCTGCCGACCGCCCCGGCGGCCGCGGTCACCGGGCGCTTCCGGATGCGGGACGCCGGCGCAACCCTGGCGCTGCTGGCCGACGCCTACGGCCTGCGCCGGCTGCAGCCCTGGCCGGGCACGACGGTGATCTACTGACCAGCCACCCCGCCCGCCGGCCCGTCACGCCGCCACGCTCAGCAGACGGGCCTCCAGCGCGTCGAACGCGGCGATCTGTTCGGGAAGAAGCTGCCGCCTGGCATCGCGGCCGAGATAGACCTTGAACATGCAGGCCCCGTCGGCATCGTAGAACTGGACCGAGCGGGTCTCCGTCGAGAAGAGCCGGCGGCGCACGAAGGCGACGCGGATGCAGGCATCGACCTTGAGGTGCCCGCCGATCGGCTTGCCCTTGAAGTTGTACATGCCGTGCGCCACCGTGCCGCCCTTCAGCGGGGCCTTCACCTCCAGGATCACGGGGCCGGTATTGACGATCAGGGTGATCTCGCCCCAGCCCGCCATGTCGTCCAGCACCTCCACCATGAGGTGGCCGGGCAGGGACGTGACCTCGCCCGCGGGCAGGGCGTCGAGGACGGCGAGCGGCGTCGTGCCCGCGGCGCGGGCGATGTCTTCGAGGGCGGCGGTCGGGTTCGCGGCGAGCGCCTCGGCCAGGGTGGCGGTCATCGGAGTTCCTTCATGTCGGGGTGCCGGGCAAGCCAGCCCAGAAGCCGCCCGGTCATCGCCACCTGCCAGAAGCGGCCGGGCCGGGTGAGGCGGTGGAAACGGTGCTGCGGCGCCAGCAGACCGGCCTCCTGCCACTGTGCCAGCAGCGGTGCGACGTGTGCCGCCAGCGTTGTGCGCGGGGCGGGGCAGAGCGCGGTGAGGGCGGCCTCGGCGCGGGACAGGTCCAGCAGCCCGCGTTCCATGCCGTAGCGGATCGCATGGCCGACGGCCGACCCCGCCCCCTGCCGCATCATGCCCCGGGTGAGGCAGTCGCCCGATCCCGAGCGGGCGGCGTAATCGTCGAGATCGGTGGTGATGCGGTAACTGCAGCCGCCCAGGAACCCGCCGGCCCCGGCACCGAAGGCCAGGCAGTCGGCGCCGGTCTTGACGGCCAGATTGTAGACGTTGCGCTCGCGCAGGCTGCCCTGCCAGTGCGTGGTCGAGATCGACACCATGCCTTCGGCCTCGGCCGCCTCCTCGCCCGCGGCGAAGTAGCGCCCCAGCTCCTCCGGCGCGGCGACGCGCTTCTTGCCCTTCTCGATGGCGCTCAGCAGCGGCGTGCCGGGGATCACGTTCAGCGAATAGAGGTCGAAGCCGTCCAGCCCCAGCGCCGCGCAGAGCCGCACGTCGGCCGCCACGTCCTCGGGCGTCTGGTCCGGCAGGCCGTAGATCAGGTCGGCGACGATGGCGCCGCGGTCCAGCGCCACGAGCCCTTCCAGTTCGGCGATGAGCTGCCGGCGCGGAGCCTTGCGGCCGAGCGGGCGGCGGATGGTGTCGGAGAAGCTCTGCACACCGAAGGACATGCGGGTGACCCCGGCGTCGAAGGCGGCGCGGGCCTTCTCCAGGCCGAAGGAATGGATGCGCCCCTCCAGCGTGATCTCGCAGTCCGGGGCGAGCGGCAGGTGGGTGCGGATGGCGCGCACCAGCCGGGCGATGTCGGGGCCGGACAGCGCCGTGGGGGTGCCGCCCCCCAGATAGACCGCCTGGAGCGGTGGGCCGGCATGGGCCGGGGTGCGGGCGAAGGCGGCCATCTGGGCGATGACCGCATCGACATAGGGCGCCCCCGCTTCGGCCCGCCAGGGGTTCTGGTAGAAACCGCAGAACAGGCAGTGGTTTTCGCAGAAGGGCACATGCACATAGGCCACGGCGCGGCGCGTCCGCCCGGTGGCGTGCAGGCGCTGCCAGAGCGGGACGATCTCGTCCTCGGGCACCGTGTCCATGGCGCTGGCCGGATGCACCGGGCGCCGGCCGGGAAACGCGGTGGCCAGCGGGTCGCCCCCGGTCCGGGCGAAGAAGGACTCCAGCGGTGGCGGCTCCGCAGCGCCGGGCGGGCCCCCGGGATGTCCTCCGGGATGCCCCCCGGAATGCCCGGCAGGCGGCCCGGCGGGCCGGTGGGGACGCTCCGGGGCTGCGGGCGCGTGCGACGCCCGCGGCTGCACTCCGACCTGGGTCATGGTTCACCTCCTCCCGGGACGGGCGGACCGCAGGGCCTCAGCCGCAGCGGTTCACCTCGATGCTCGCGTGCCGGATGCCCAGTTCGGCGGGGATGCGCGCCCGGTAGTGCTCGGGCGACTGCGGCGCGTGGGTGACGATGCTGAGAATGGCCGCGCTCACGCCCGGCCCCACGGACCAGACATGCAGATCGGCCAGCCTGTCGCCGTCGTGCTCGAACTCGGCGCGCAGACGCGCCCGGACGGCGTCCGGCGCCTGATGGTCGAGCAGGACCCGGCTGGTGCTCGCCATCAGGCCCCGCGACCAGTTGGCGACCAGCAGCGCCCCCACGATTCCCATGGCCGGGTCGAGCCAGCCGGCGCCGAGATACTTCGCCCCCAGCAACGCCACGATCGCCAGGACGGAGGTCAGGGCGTCGGCAAGGACGTGCAGATAGGCGGAACGGAGATTGTGATCCTCGTGCCCGGCCGCATGCCCTTCGTGGCGATGAAGGTGGTCATGGTCATGATCGTGGTCGTGAGCATGATCGTGGCCATGGTGATCGTGGTCATGATGATCGTGCCCATGCCCGCCGAGGATCAGGACACTGGCGGCATTGACCACGAGCCCCAGCACCGCCACCACGATCGCCTCCTCGAAGGCGATCGCGCCCGGGGAGAACAGCCGCGACACGCTCTCCCAGCCCATGCCGAGCGCCACCACCGCCAGCAGCAGCGCCCCGGTGAAGCCCCCCAGGGCATTGACCTTGCCGGTGCCGAAGCTGAAGCGGTCGTCATGGGCATGGCGCCGCGCATAGACATAGGCGAAGGCGGCGATGCCCAGCGCCAGGGTGTGCGATGCCATGTGGACGCCGTCGGCCAGAAGGGCCATGGAACCGGTCCAGAGTCCGGCCGCGACCTCCACCACCATGGTGATGGCGGTCAGGGCGACGACCAGCAGGGTCCGGCGCTCCCCGGAGGCGGGACGGTCCTGGCCGAAACTGTGGCTGTGGGTCCAGCGGTCCATCGAATGGCTGTGCATGGGAACGCTCCCGGCGGTCAGTGACGGCGGCGGTCCGGCACCCCGGCCCGCTCCGGCCGCCGATCACGGACGGGAGGCTAAGGTCCGCAGTCGGGGCGCGTCAACTGCTTATGCGACGCATTCGCAAGATTGAGCAAGCGCCCAGGACGCGGCCCGCGCCCCGCCCGTTCGTCCGGCCGCCCCACGGATCGGCTGCAAAAAAGTGTGTCCGGATTTGCCGCGGCGCAGCGTCTTGGCTGCGAAGGATACGCAATTGCATAAGAAAAGGGGGTCCCATGCGCGATCGCGTTGGCCGGGTCCGGCGCCTTGCCGCCACTGTCGTGCTGCCGATTTCACTGCTGGCCTGCCAGGGAACGGCCCTGGCGCAGGAAAGCGGCGCACAACCGGGTGCCGCCGTGCCGGAGACGGTCCGCCTGGACATCCCGGCCCAGCCGCTGCATGAGGCGTTGCAGGCCTTCTCCCGGCAGACGGGCATCCCGCTGACGATCCTGCCGGACACGCCGTCCGACATGCGCGCCGCCGCCGTTTCCGGCCGGATGAGCCCGGAGGAAGCCGTCGGCCGCCTGCTGGCAGGGCGCGAGGTTCCCTACCGCTTCGCCGAGGGCGCTCTGATCGTCGGTCGCGGCGTCGCCGCGGGCGACACCTCGGTGCAGGTGCTGGACCCGGTCCGGGTCGTCGGCATTCCCGAGCAGTTCAGCCTGCCGGCCGGCGAGACCGGCGCCACCGTGATCGGCCGGGAGCTGATCGGGGCGATGGGCACGCCGAACCGGGACCCGATGCGCCTGCTGCGCGCGACGCCCAACGTCGTCTTCGCCGACGACCTCTATGCCGTGGGGAACGCCGCCGGCAACGGCACGCTGACGGAACAGGACCTGTCGCCGGCCCGCATCAGCATCTCCGGCGGCAAGGACTACGACAACAAGTACCTGATCGACGGGCTGGACAACGGTTCGATCTTCGACGTCACCGAGACGAACGAGGCGCACGCCGACCATATCGGCATCCACAATCCGCTGGCGCTGTTCACCAACGCCGACCTGCTGGACGAAATCGCCATCTACGATTCGAACGTCCCGGTCCGTTACAGCGGCTTCACCGGCGGCGTCGTCTCGATGAAGCTGCGCGCCCCGCGGGATGTCTTTGGCGGATCGGCCAGCATCTCCCACCAGCGCGACTCCTGGGTGGACTACCATTACGAATGGGAGGAGCCCGACGCCACGGCCGAAAAGCCGAAGTTCAAGAAGACGTCCTATGACGCGCTGATCGACATTCCCCTGCTGCCGGGGTTGCGCAGCATGGTCGGCGCCTCCTATGTCGAGGCGGAACAGGACCGCGTCCGCACCGCGAACTACGACGACGGCACCCGGCCGGCGACGAAAAGCACCAGCGCCACCTATCTGGCCGGGATCTCGGCGGATCTGAGCGAAGCGCTGGTGCTGGACGTGAAGGGCCTCTATTCGCCCTACACGCAGGAATACACCCGCTGGAACATGGCGAACGACCGCCAGGAAACGACGAAGGACGCCTACCAGGTCACCGGCGACCTGCGCTACACCGGCAGCGCGGTCACGGCGAAACTGACCGCCGGCTACAGCCTGAGGGAAACCGAGCGCGACGCCCCCGACACCGCCTACACCTGGCGCCGCACGGGCAGCAAGACCAGCGTCTGTGCCGGCGGGACCCAGTGCGTGGAGGGCGGCTACGGCGACATCGCCGACAGCCAGGAGAACATCGAGATCAAGGGCGAGGCGGCCACGACCTTCCTGACGGTGGACTGGTCGGCGGGCTTCGACTTCAACCGGACCGAGGGCACCCGCAAGCGCGATGACGAGGCGGTGCATTACTTCTCCCCGACCGTCAGCAGCGCCATCGTCTGCGCGGATCCGAATGATCCGGGCTGCATCGCCGGCGAACAGGTGCTGACCCGGCGCAACTTCTATCCGCAGCGTGACTACTCGGCGGACGTGTCGACCTACGGCCTCTGGCTCCAGGCCGACAGGACGCTGGAGGTGGGCGCCGACTACCTGAAGAGCATCGACCTGCGGGCCGGCCTGCGGGCCGACTACGGCGACTTCTGGGAAAACCTGAACTGGTCGCCGCGCCTGTCCACCACCTTCAACCTGCCGGCCGATGTCGGCCTGACGCTCGCGGCCGGCCGGTACTACGGGACCGACACGCTGGTCTATGCCTTCTATGCCAGGGACCCGGCCGTCGTCAGCGAGACCCGCGTCGCGGCAAGCCGCAATGTCTACAGGAACGAATGGGCCGTCACGACGCCGTCCTACCCGTACCTGTCCGCCGAGGTGGACACGCCCTATTCGGACGAACTGACGGCCGCCCTGACCTTCCCGCTGCTGTGGGGTGAGGCGCGCGCCAAGTACATCGACCGCGACACCCGCGACGACATCGCCATGGAACTGGCCTCGGTCGATGGCCGGACCGTCCGCCGTCCGACGAACAACGGGCGCATCGACTACCGGTCGGTCAGCCTGGAATGGGTGAAGACGCTCGACAACCACGCCTTCATGATCAACGGCACGTGGTCGGACACGGACCGTAACATCCTGAACTATCTGAACACGCCGGACGACGAAGGCACCACCAGCGTCTATTACGACGGACGGGTCGTGAGCCGCGGGGACCTGTCGCTGATCGCGGACACCTACGGCCAGCCGGTAACCATCAACGCGGTGTGGACCGCCGACTGGTTCGACGACCGGCTGTCGACCAACGTCACCGGCAAGTACCGCTTCTCCCATGACGAGATCGTCGCCACGGACAAGACCATCCGGGTCAACAACTCGACCTACTACATCTACGAGAAGCGCACGAACCACGGCACCTGGCGGTTCGACCTCAACGCCGTCTACCGGATCGAGACCTGGACGGACCAGCATCTCGACCTGACCCTGACGGTGGAGAACCTGCTGGACTCGCGCACCTACACGGCCGATGCCAATGCTCCCTACGAACGGGGCAGGGCCTTCTGGCTGGGAGCCGGCTACCGGTTCTGATCCGCTGCCGCCGCCGGTCCCTGGGCCGGCGGCGGTTCCCGTTCCGGGACCGGCCCCAGGGCCGGTGATTTCCAAGGACCCACGACCGCGATGGCCGCATGAGCACGATGATCGAATGCAGACAGCTCCGGCACAGCTACGGGGACACCCCCGTGCTGCACGGGCTGGATTTCCGCGTGGAGGAAGGCGGCATCTTCGGCCTTCTGGGCAAGAACGGCGCCGGCAAGAGCACCGCCATCAACATCCTGATGGGCTTCCTGCGGCCCCAGTCGGGCGAATGCCGGGTGCTGGGCCATCCCAGCCATGCCCTGCCCCCGGCCGTGCGGCAGGACATCGGACTGCTGCACGAGGGCTTCATCCAGTACGACTTCATGTCGATCGACGAGATCGAACGCTTCCACGCCCCCTTCTACCCGCGCTGGGACCGCAGCGCCTTCTACGATCTGGTGGACCAGTTGAACCTGCCGCGCAGCCGGCGGGTCTCGCGGATGTCCTGCGGCCAGCGCTCGCAGGTCGTGCTGGGCCTGATCATGGCGCAGAACCCGCGGCTGATGATCCTGGACGACTATTCCATGGGCCTGGATGTCGGCTACCGCCGGCTGTTCCTGGACCTGCTGCGGGACTATGTGCGCGAGCGCGGCACCACCGTGCTGCTGACCTCCCATGTGGTGCAGGAACTGGAGAAGCTGATCGACCGCATGATCGTGCTCCAGGCGGGCCGTGTGCTCGTGGACTGCACGCGGGCGGACTTCATGGAGCGGTTCCGGCAGTACCGCCTGCCCCGCAGCGGCGCGACCGACGCCCTGCGGCGCGAGGGGCCGGTCGTCAACGTGGAGCGCAACCTGCACTCCGTCTCCGTCTTCGGCTACGCCGACCGTGCCGCCATGGCCGCCCACCTGTCCGCCCACGGCGTCGCCGTGGATGCCCTGGAAGAGGTGCCGATGGGCTTCGAAGACGCCTTCATCGGCCTGACCGGCCGCGCCTGAGGAGAGACCGATGCCGCTGAAGCCCCTCCTGCTCAAGGAAACCATCAAGCTGCGCCGGCTCTTCTGGGTGCCACCGCTGGTCGTCCTGGCCGCCCTGGTCGATACCTGGCTGACCCTGCGCGCCTTCAACAGCATGCGCGGTCCGGCCCAGCTCTGGAACGCCCTGACCTACAAGCAGGAGATCACCTTCGACAGCCTGGCCTATGTGCTGCCGTTCGCGGGGATCTGGTACGCCTGCGTGCAGTTCCTGCCGGAATGCACCGGCCGGCGGCTGCGCCTGATGTTCCACCTGCCGGTGTCGCCGTGGCTGGGGCTCTATGTCCCGGTCGCGGTCGGGCTCGGGCTGGTGCTGCTCTGCTCGGTCCTGGCGCTGGGCGGTCTGGCCGCCGTGGCCGGGTCGCTGAACCTGCCGCCGCAGCTCTGGGGGCCGATGGTGGAGACCGCCCTGCCCTGGTGCCTCGCCGGCATGGTGGCCTATCTCGCCACCGCGGCCACGCTGGCCGATCCGGCGCTGCACCGCCGTCTTGTCATCGCGCTGGCCGGGCTGGCCTTCGTCACCCTGCTGACCCGCACCACCATCTTCGCCGGCATGTCCGGCAGCCTGGGCTGGTACGCCCTGGCCTGCCTGCCCTGGCTGCTGCCGCTGGAAGCGGCGGCCCAGCGCACCAAGGAGAGTTCGTGATGCCGCCCGTCTCCCGTCTCGCCACGCTGTTCGTGGCCGTTCTGGCCCTGTGCTGGTTCCTGCCCGACCTGTATGACCGGGCGGCGCTGCCCGAGCCGGTGCGGAGCTCGGGCTACTACAGCGCCGATGCCGGCAGCTTCCTGGTCCGGGTGGATGGCCGTGACGACACCCGTTTCCAGGACGAACAGGGCAATCCCGTGACGGAGGAAGCGTTCCGCCGCGGTCTGCCCTTCCTCTACTTCGCCGATCTGGAGAAGCACGGCGAGTTCCCCGAAACGGTGGCCGGCGTACCGGTCACCGTGGCGGAGGCGCGGCGGCAGTTGCAGATGCTGCGGCTGGCGCCGCGCGACTGGAATTCCGGCGGGCTGAACCTGCACACCCTGATCGAATCCGCCCCCTGGGGTGCCCGGCTGTCGCTGCCGGACCACATGTTCCGGGTGATGCCGGCCGGGCTGGAATTCCTGCGCGTGGCCGACGGCCGCGTGGACCGGGACCTGTCCGACCGCTTCACCGCCGCCATGACGCGGGCCGGGGTCGTCTGGCCGCTGGTCGCCATCGGCGGCAACCCCTCCACCCGCAAGGAGTTCGACGAAGGCTATCTGCTGGTCGATTCCGCCAACCGGCTGTTCCAGCTCAAGCTGGTGAAGGGGGAGCCCGAGTGCCGGGCGACGGGGCTGACCGTTCCGGGCCGTGTACGGGCGGCGACGGTGTCAGAACACCAGCGCCGCGAGTTCATCGGTGCCGTCGTCAGCGACGATGCCGTCCATCTGGTGACCTATGACGACCGGCTGGTGCCGCTGCCCGCCGCCGGTTTCGACGCCGACACGGTGTCCGTCTCGCTGCGTACCGATCCGCTGAACCGCACGGTGCTGAGCACCGACCTGAGCGGCAGCACCGACACCCCCTACCACCTGACGGCGACGGACAGGGAGTACCGGCCGGTCCACAGCTTCGACCTGCCCCTGCCCGCGGAGTATCTGGCTTCGCTGGAACGGCGGAGCATGGTCGGGTCCGCCCTGTTTCCGCTGACGGTCTCGCAGACCTCGGAGACGGACGATCTGCTCCACCTGCACCTCGTTCCGGCGGAGCATCTCGGGCTGGCGGCGGCCGGCGGGCTGCTGTGCTGCGCCCTGCTCTGGCTCTGGCGCCGGCGCAGCCGGGCACCGCTGCATCCGCTGGAGCTGGTCACGACCCTGCTGACCGGGGTGGCGGGTCTTCTGGCGTTGCTGCTGCTGGGACCACTGTCCCGGCAGCGGGCCGCCGACGCCTGATCCCAGGGGATATCCGACCAGCCCGGCCGCCGCCCTTCCTGTCCCGCAGGGACCCCGGAAGGGCGGTGACCGTCCGGTGAACGGAAGGCTGTCAGCGGGTGCGGATGGAGAAATCGACGGGCACCACCAGCTCAACCCGCTCGCCCTGGATCTCCGGCGGCGGCGGCGGGAAGGGCTGGGCCCGGTCCACCAGCGCCAGCGCCTCCTCGTCCAGGCTGTCCACCCCGCAGGGATGCTCCAGCCGGACGGACAGCAGCCGGCCCTCGCGGTCCATGGCGAAGCGCACCATCGGCACGCCCTCCTGGCGCAGCCGGCGGGCCCGGCTGGGATAGCGCTTGTGCCGCTCCAGATGGGCGAACAGCCGGCTCTGCCAGGTCTGCACGCTGCTGGAGGTCTGCGCGGAAGAGGCACCGACGGCCGGAGCGGCCGTGCGGTCGGAGACCTGGGCGGCGGCCGGCGGAGCACTGCTCGCGGAGGCAGGAGTCCGCGCTTCGGCCTGCTCCCGCGGCCGGGATGGCGCGGCCTCGGCCCGGGGCAGCGCCACCTCCGCCTTGGGGCGGACGGGCAGCGGCTTCACGACGGGCCGTTCACGCGGCTTGGGCACCGGAACGGGGTCCGGCTCGGGGGTCGGTTCCTCCACGGGCTCGGGCGGAGGGGGCGGTGCCTCGACCGCCGGCGGGGCCGGGGCAGCGTCGGACGGGGTGACCGCCGGCGCGCTGGGCAGGGGGGCCAGTTCCAGCATGATGCCGGCCGGCGGCGGCGCAGGCGGAGCGGCGACGGGACCCAGCCAGCCGACAAGAACCGCGCCCGGCAGCAGGTGCGCGCCGAGCGCCAGGGCAAAGGCCCGGCCCCAGCGCGGACCCGTGTCCGGCGCCGGCGCCACCATTTCAAGCGTCATCGGGGCGAACTCTCCAGCCCGACCAGGGCCACCTTCAGATAGCCGGCTTCACGCAGCGCGTTCATGGTCTGCATGATCGTGTCGTAGTCCACCGTCTTGTCGGCCCGCAGGAAGATCCGCTGTTCCTTGTCCCCGCCGGAGGCGAGGTCCAGGGCGGACGCCAGCCCCTCGCGGGGCACCACGTCCTCGCCGACGGCAAGGCTGTGATCGGCGCCCACCGTCAGGAAGATCGGCTTGTCCGGCCGCGACTGCTGCTCGGCCGACGCCGCCGGCAGGTCCACCTTGATGTCCACCGTGGCAAGCGGCGCCACCACCATGAAGATGATGAGAAGCACCAGCATGACGTCGATGAACGGCGTGACGTTGATCTCGTGGCTTTCCCGCAGATCGTCGTCGCCATGCTCCATCTTCACCGCCATGGCGGATCACTCCGCCACGAGGCGCAGATCGGCGCGCCCGACCATGCCGCGGCTCAGATCGCGGGAAACGATGCGCATCACCGCGGCGCCGGTATCCGCGACCAGCCCGCGGTAGGCGGCGATCTGACGGGTGAAGTGGTTGTAGATCACCACCGCCGGGATGGCGGCGATCAGACCGAAGGCCGTCGCCAGCAGCGCCTCGGCGATGCCGGGGGCGACGACGGCCAGATTGGTCGCCTTTGAATCGGCGATGCCGATGAAGGCGTTCATGATGCCCCAGACGGTGCCGAACAGCCCGATGAAGGGCGAGGTGGCACCGATCGTTGCCAGCAGCCCGGTGCCCACGGCGATGCGGCGGCCGGCAGTCGCCTCGATCCGTTGCAGCCGCAGGGCGACACGCTCCTTGACGCCGTCCACGTCCTGCAAGGCGTCGGCGGAGAGGCGAAGCTCCAGAGAGGCCGCCGCCGTCATCTCGGCCAGCACGCCGTCCTCCCGGCTGCCCGCCTGGATCGCCTGCGCCAGGCTCTGCGCCGAATCGACACTGGCGAAGCCGGCCCGCTGCACGGCCCGGGCCCGGCGCAGTTCCACGCTCTTGGCGATCAGCACGGTCCAGGTGGCAACGGAGGCGAGCAGGAGCCCGATCATCACCGTCTTCACCACCCAGTCGGCCTGCATGAACATGCCCCAGGGCGTCAGGTGCGCGGCCATCGTCATGTCAAGGGCCTGCCCGGCCACGCCCCCGCCGTCCGCCGGGACGTCCTGTGCAAGGGCGGCCCCGGCCGCGAAAAGGGTGACGAGGGTGCCGCCGATGAAGCGGTGAACGGCGGAAGGCAGCAGGCGCATCGAACCGACCTTTCAGGAAAGGCGCTCCGGCCGCGTCGCACAGGCGCCGGCGCGGACCCCGGATTTGAGTGCGAATGATAATCAACTTTGTCCGCCCGTCGAGAGGAACCTTGCCGCGGCAGGGCAGATTTGCATCAACGCAATGGAAGGGGCCTGCCCCGACCGTGCAGGTCCCGGCCAGCACACAAAGTCGATGAATATGAAATGGTTCCAGGAACGAACATTAACAATGTTAATGCCAAGTAAAAAACTCAACGGCGCTGTTAACATTGGGTTCAAAAAGGCCGCTTTTTGAAGATAAAATTTACCCCCCTTTAAGTTACGCAGCCCCTTCGACTTGCCGAAGTCTCGTAAAGGTATATTTTTGCGACATCCGACGGTGCCGGGGGTGACGACCGTAGTCCCGACGCCGGGCGGAGCAACGAGGGGGACAACGATGCAGGCACTGGCAAGACTCCGTATCGGCTCACGCATAACCGTCGGATTCGCCACGGTTCTGGGCCTTCTGATCGTGATCACCGCCGTGGCATTGACAGGTCTAGGACAGGTCAACACCGCGTCGCAGAACTTCGCCCGGGTCAGCGCCCAGGCGCTGACGACGAAGGGCATGGAACGCGATTTCCTGGCGATGCGCCGCGAGGTGCTGTCCTTCACGTTCCAGGGCAACACCGCGGCGGCCGAGAGCCTCGCCAGTCTGAACCAGAACCTGCAAGCCGCCGCGGGCCGCCTCCGGGCCGAGATCCGCGACCCCGAGCGCCACGCCATGATGGAGGAACTGTCCAGCCTCGCCGACAGCTACATGGCCGGCTTCTCCCGCCTCCAGGACCTGCAACCGACGGAAACCAGGCTGACCGAACAGGACGTCTACGGCAACGGCACCCAGGCCGGCCGCACCCTGGACGATCTGCGGGCGGGCGCCCTGGCCGCCGGCAACATGCCGTTGGCCCTGGCCGCCGGCCAGTTGCATGAAGACCTGCTGTCCGCCCGCTTCGCCATTGCGGCGTTCCTGACGGATGCGCTGGACGACAAGGCGCTGGCTACGGCACGGGACCGGCTGAAGACGGTCGGCCGGAGCGCGGCCGCCCTGTCGCAGCAGACTCTCAGCCCCGAGCAGTCGGCCCTGGCGCGGACGGCGGTGGACCAGGCCGGCGCCATGGTCACCGGATTCGATGCCCTGGCGGCCACCGCACGCCAGATCGACGAGCTGGTCACCACCAGCATGGCCGAATCGGGCCGCAATTTCGTCGCCACCTCCGAGCGCCTGAGCCGGAACTATGCCGACTACCTGGAGCGGACGCTCGCCTCCAGCAAGGCGACGGCGGCCTCCAGCACCATGCTGCTGTGGACCGCGGGCATCATCGCCCTGCTGACCGGCATCGCCGCGGCGCTCCTGATTTCCCGCAGCATCGTGCGGCCGATCCAGGGCATCACCCGGGTCATGGGCGTGCTCGCCGGCGGCGACACGAAGGCCGAAGTGCCGAACCGCACCGGCCGCGACGAAGTGGGCGAGATGGCCCGCGCCGTCCAGGTCTTCAAGGAGGCGATGATCGAGACCGAGCGGCTGCGCGCCGCCCAGATCGAGCAGGAGCGCCGCGCCGAGCGGGAGCGCCGGGCGGCCCTGAAGCAGATGGCCGACAGTCTGGAACAGTCGGTGAAGTCGGTGGTGGATGCCGTCTCCGCCGCCTCGACCGAGCTGAACGCCTCGGCGCAGTCCATGTCCGGCACGGCCGTGCGCTCCTCGGCCGAGGCCGGCACCGCCGCCGCCGCCGCGCAGCAGGCCAGCGCCAACGTCCAGACCGTGGCTGCCGCCACCGAGGAACTGACCAGCTCGATCAGCGAGATCGCCCGGCAGGTGCAGCGTCAGGCCGAGCTGGCGCTCGCCGCCACCCGCGACGCCGCACAGAGCGAGGACCGGGTCAAGGAGCTGGCCGAGGACGCCCGGAACATCTCCGACGTGATCGGCCTGATCAACGCCATCGCCGGGCAGACGAACCTGCTGGCGCTGAACGCCACGATCGAGGCCGCCCGCGCCGGCGAGGCCGGCAAGGGCTTCGCCGTCGTGGCCTCGGAGGTCAAGGCGCTGGCGACCCAGACGGCGCGGGCGACCGAACAGATCGCCGAGCGCATCCGCGCCGTGCAGGAGCGCACCGACGGTACGGTGGAGAGCATCGCCCAGATCGCCAGCCGGGTGGAGGAGATGAAGGAGATCGCCACCGCCGTCGCCTCCGCCGTGGAGCAGCAGACCGCGGCGACGCAGGAGATCAGCCGCAACGCCAACGAAGCGGCCAGCGGCACCGAAGCCGTCTCGCGCAGCCTGGACGCCGTGAACGGTGCGGCCGGCGAAGCGGGCGCGGCCTCCAGCCAGGTCACCGCCTCGGCGGAGGATCTGGCGAAGCAGTCCGAACGCCTGCGCCAGTCCGTGGACAGCTTCATCGACCAGGTGCGCGCGGCCTGAGCCGGCCCCCCGGTCCGGTTCCTCACACGCTGTCGGCGGAAGCCTTCCCGGCTTCCGCCGGTCTGCGTCCGGAGCCGCCGCGCAGGCGGAAGGGAACGCTCTGGGTGACGCGGTAGCCCAGCGACACCGGGAAGCGGGCCGTGCAGCGGCGCGCGGCATCGTCCGAATCCAGGGCGGCGACAAGGTAGACCCGCCCCTCCATCCAGCTCTTGACCAGCGGGTCGCTGGCGTTGCGCCCGGTCGAGGCTTCCAGGAACTCGGGATTGGTCACCGTCACCTCATAGAGGGCGTCCTCCAGCAGGGTGCGGCGGTCGAAGACGATCAGATGGTCCTTGCGCCGCTTCGTGAGGGCCTCGATCTTCGTGCGCAACGCGCCCGCTTCCTCGTTCATCTGCTGGCGGTCCGCCTCGGCTTCGCCGAGCTGCGGCATCACGTCCTCGACATTGACGGCGATGGCTTCGATGCGCGCCTTCACGGCATCGAGCGCCGCCTTGCGCTTGGCCACCTTGGCCGTCGCCTCGCGCGCCGTGCGCGAGGCGGACATCCAGGCGTCGATCGCCTTGGCGCCGATCACGAAGGCGCCGACGACGAGCGCGAGATGCAGGACCCAGGTCAGTTCGGTCATGCGCCGGTATCGTCTGCGGAGACCATGCGGGTGATGGTGTTCGGCCGGAACAGCGAGCGCGGCGGAAAGGCGATCTCGATCTGCCGCCGCGCCGCCGCATCGTCCTCGGCATGCACGATGGCCATGTGCGTCAGGCCCTGCAAGACCTTCGGCATCGGGCGGTCACCCATGCCCGTCTCGAACAGCTCGGCGGCATAGGGGGTCTTGCCCTTCGCCGGTTCGCCGAGCTGGTGGATGATCTCGAAATTCTGGCTGGAGAGCCGGGCGAGTTCCGCCTGCATGCCGGCGACCAGCTTGGCGTGGCGGGCGCGCTGGTCGTCGGCCAGGGCCATGCGCAGGCGCGAATCCTCCAGGAACATCTGCGTCTGGTTCAGTTCTGCCTCGGACTGCGTGATCTTCTCGTTCAGCCCCTTCAGTTCCACCTGCGCCGTGCCCAGCAGCCGCTGCCGGTGCAGCACGCCCAGCATCCAGGCTACCAGCAGCAGCCCGTTCACGATGAGCAGGGAAATCGTCGTCGTCATCAGCCGGCACCGACCCAGGCAGTGGTCCGCATGTAGTTCTGCACCAGAAACCGATAGAGACGCGAGGCCTGGACGACCCCTGCGTCATCATCGGTCCGCAGGGTCCGCCAGGTGCCGGGCACCTCGCCCCAGCGCAGGGTCTCGAAATGCAGGCTGTCACGCCGGGCGCGCAGGACCTTCAACGTCTGCTCGTAGCTGCGGAAGGCGGCGACGGGATCGGCGATGGTGCGGTCGATGTCGTCGAAGATGGCGCGGATCTGCGCCACCGGCGCCTTGATCAGGGTGAGCGCGCTGCCGAGCTGGTCCGACAGGTCGCGGTCGCGCCGGTTCGCCTTCTGCACCGCGCGCAGCTTGCGCGGCATGTCGAACAGTGGATTCCAGTAGTCGCGCAGCGCCTCGATGAAGCCCATCTCATTGGTCAGGGTCTCGATCCGGTCCAGCGCCTCCCAGTCGCGCGAGCGCGGCAGGCCGATCTTCTCGGCCACGTCGCCGGCCGCCTCCTTGATCCGGGTCCGCACCTGGTCGGTCGCGTCGTCGCCGGGCAGTTCCGCCTGCGCGCCACCCAGGATCTGCCGGATCACCATGTCCGCCATCTTGAGCGCCGCCAGCCGGCGGTGCCGCTCCTCGACCGGCCAGGAGGCGGTGCCGTCCAGGATTTCATTGGGGATACGGTCGCCGTTGCGGATCCGGTGGACATGGCGCAGCGACCGTTCGACGATCTTCAGCAGCCGGTCATCGGCGCTGCCGACGGCGATCTGGAAGGTCTCGGCGATGCGGGCGAGATCGATCGCCCCCTTGATGTCGCCCATGGCGATGTGCATCACCGGCTGCCGCGACTGCGGCGACAGGGTGAACGTCACGCCGTCCAGGGTCAGGGCCCGGTGGCTGAAGGCGAAATGGGTGATGGCAGGCTGCCCTGCCGGCGGCGGCGGGGCCGGTTCGCTGCTCATGGCGGGACCGCTCCAGGGACGCGACGCCTGTTCAACATAGACGCCGCGGCCCCGGGTCCAAGCTATGCGAAGGTCCAGCGGCCCGAAGGGAGCGGGGCGGAGCCCGCCCCCCGGGTCTGCGGGATCACTGCGTGACCGGTTGCAGCGTCACTGCGTGACCGGCTTCGGCGTCGCCGGCGTGCTGGGCGGCAGGATCGGCACTTCGATCCGCGGCTGGCGCCCGGTGAGCGAGCCGAGGAAGGCGGTGATGGCGTCGATCTCCTCCTCCGACAGCACGGTGCCGAGCTGGACGTTGCCCATCACAGCCACCGCCTCGCGCAGATCCCAGACCTTGCCCGAGTGGAAGTAGGGCGCCGTCAGGGTGACGTTGCGCAGGGTCGGCGAGCGGAAGACATATTCGTCGGTCGCCGTGTTGGTGACCTGGAAGCGGCCCTTGTCGCCGGCCGGCAGCACGTCCGCCCCCGGCTTCTCCATGACGCCGAACGGGAAATAGTCCTGCCCACCGACATTGACGCCGTTGTGGCAGGCCGAACAGCCCTTCTCCATGAACAGGGCCAGCCCCTTCTTCTGCTGCGCTGTCATCGCCTTGGTGTCACCGGCGAGGAAACGGTCGAAGGGCGAGTCCGGCGTGATCAGCGTCGCCTCGAACACCTCGATGGCCTTTGCCACGTTGTCGAAGCTGACGGGCTCCTTCTCGCCGGGGAACGCCTTGGCGAACAGCCCCTTGTATTCGGGCATGCTGGTCAGGACCTGGAGCACCCGGTCGGGCGTGCTGTTCATCTCCACCGCCGCCTGGATCGGCCCCTTGGCCTGGGTCTTCAGATCCTTGGCGCGGCCGTCCCAGAACTGCGCCACGTTGTTGACGGCGTTCAGCACGGTGGGGGCATTGCGCGGGCCGGCGGCCCAGCCGTGACCGATCGAGGTTTCCAGCCCGTCCACGCCGCCGGTCGCCACGTTGTGGCAGGAGTTGCAGGAGAACAGATGGCTGGACGACAGACGCGGTTCGAAGAACAGCATGCGCCCGAGGTCCACCTTCTCCGGAGTGGCGGGGTTGTCCTTGATCGCCGGAGCCGTGGCGGGCAGCGGCTTGAACAGGCTGCGGGCCTCGTCCAGCAGCGGGTCGGCCGCCGCCGGGCCGATGGCGAGGGCGGCGAAGGCGACGCCGAGGAACAGGGATCGGAGCATGGTCTGGATCTCCCTTCTGGTCCCGCCGGAACTTCCGATGGATGCCGGCCGGATTTGATCTTGAATAAATCTAAAGAAGTGGCCGGCCGCGACATTTGACTTATCGCAATCCCTCCCCGCTCCTTCGGGCTGGTGGGGTGCGGCCAGTTGCCCTAGGGGTAGCCCGGGTCCAGCAACGGCGCCGCTCCGCTGGTCGGGCGCGCCCCGCCGCAGGGCGGCAATGCCGCGTGGCGACTTGATCCGCCGGGTATTCCTGTTCCATCCCTAGGCTGCGTGGTCCCGGTGGGGCCCAGGGGATGTACGGCAGGCCCGGAAAGCCCGCCGACCGCGACCGGGTCCCCGGCCGCCCGACGAAGGATCAGGTCGAATGCATGAGTTGCTGAACGGATTCCTGCGCTTCCGCACCACCGGCTTCCCGGAGCAGGAGGAGCGCTACCGCCAGCTTGCCCTCACCGGCCAGCATCCGCGTGCCGCGGTGGTCGCCTGCTGCGACAGCCGGGTGGACCCGCAGTCCATCTTCTCCGCCGGGCCGGGCGACCTGTTCGTCATCCGCAACGTGGCGAATCTGGTGCCGCCCTACGCCCCCAACGCCGACTATCACGGCACCTCGGCCGCGCTGGAGTTCGCCGTGCGGCGGCTGGAGGTGCCGTATGTCGTGGTGCTGGGTCATACCGGCTGCGGCGGCATCCGGGCGCTGCTGGACGGCGACCGGAACAGCGACTTCCTGGGCAACTGGATGCGGATCGCCGACGGCGTGCGCACCCGGGTGGCCGGCCGGCCTGACCCCTTCGCCGCGGCGGTGCGGGAGGTGGCGCGGCTGTCGCTGGCCAACCTGATGACCTTCCCCTGGGTGCGGGAGCGGGTCGCGGCGGGCCGGCTGAGCCTCTACGGGGCGCTCTTCGACATCACCGCCGGCGACCTGCTGCTGCTGGACGACATGGGCGGCGAGGTCACGGTCACGCCGGAGCTGGCCCGGACCCTGGCCCCCGCGGCCCCCCGGCCGCCCTCCCCCGCCGGCAGCCCGTTCTGAAGAGAATCGGGTTGTCGCGGCCCTACCGTTGCATGCCGCATCAACGAACTTGGATTATCCAAACGAACTCTCAATAATTCGACCTTCTTCGTGGAACCATAGATCGACAATGGCTGCATCGTCGCTATGCGGTCGCGGGGATGCCTCCCTGACCTTGAAGGTCGTCGGCAGATTGACCGACGTTCCAAACACCAGCGCGTGCTGCCGAGGCAATGACGGCAACCGCTTCAGGACCGACTCTGAGATGAACGGAGTCATCTGGCGAATCTGGGAGAGATCGTCGGGATTCTGGATTCGGTGAACCAGGAAGTTGGAGCACTGGCTGAGAACCGTCTTGGACAGTTCGCTCGGGCGCTGAGACGCCAGCAGCACGAACATGCCGTATTTGCGTCCTTCCTTGGCGATGCGCTCGAAAATCTTGGTGGCGTCGATGGAAAAGCGAGACGGCGTAGAGGCGACATATCTATGAGCCTCTTCGAGCAGTAGGTGTATCGGGAAGCGGTTTCTCGGTTCCGCATGGCGAAGAAATCGAAAAAGCATGCGTGCGATGACCGCACTGACCAGCTCAACGATTTCATCTTCGACGGAATTGAGATCAATAATAATGATCTGATTGCGTTTGGTGAACGAATCTCCGGCCGCCCTTTGCAGACCGACGATGTTGGTCAAAAACTCCAGATCGCTTACGGCCGCGTCAACGTCAGCTCCTTCGTGACGCAGAAAGGCATATTCTGTTCTCTCCTGGAGGGATCTGAGCCGCGTGACCATGGACGAGCAGTAGTCTCGGATTTGGCGATTGCCGTGAGCCTCCTCGTAGAGGATCGCGAAGTCGAGACACTCGTGTAGCTCATCAAAAGAGAATGGTGTCCGATTATAGGCTGGTAAGGGCACGTCCTCCCGGAGCTTGTTTCTCACTTCGTCCAGAAACGCCGATTGTTTGTTCCCCGAAAAATTTCCATACTGAAAATTGGGATTGAAGCGCTTCAGAAGATCCATATTCAGGTCTTTTGTCGGATACTTCTGGAGAAGGGAGACGACCCGCTGAAATTTCGATACGGGGGAGTCGCCATCTGCCCCTCGAAAACACTCGATGATGCAGGTGGCGACAAAGTGCTCGCGCAGCGCCAGAGCTTCTGGCGTATTGGCATGAAAGAGACTTGTCAGACCTAACGCCGTCCGAAGAACCGGCAATTGTGTTCGCTCGCTGGCCTGCAAGAGCAGTTCCCATTCTGCCATCTCCAGGAACCAATGCGGCATACGGAAGCCAGCCGCCGTGCCGTCGAGGACGACGCGCTCGACCCCGATGGCTCCCTCCTTCGCGGAAGCGGCCAGAGCGGCGTGATACTCGCCATTGACGTCGAAGACGACGAAGGTCGCGCCGCGGGCGTGATGCTCCTCCGGCTTGCTGAAAAGGGACTGCAAGACCGAGGCGACCGTGCAGGACTTGCCGCTGCCGGTATTGCCCAGGACGGCGACATGACCGCCGAAGAACTCGTTCAGCCGGACCTTGATGTCGTAGTTCTCGAACACCACCGACTTGCCGATGGGCAGAACCCGATAGCGCGTGGCCCCTTCGGGTTCGCAGGCGCCACCATCCGGGCCGACTGACGGCTCGACGGCCGCCTCGGTCTCGAAGATGCGATCGAGTTCGCCGTCCAGTGCATAGAGTGCGTCCGCATACAGAGACGGGAAAACGGACACACCGAAACGGAACGCGCCGCCACGCATCGGCAACATGCCGACCGGCACCACATCCAGATATTTTGAGGAGCCAGCCCGGTCGAAGTCGCCTCGCTCGGATGGAGTGCTCGCGTCGCGCTCACGCAGGCCGACAACCTCGACCACGACATATTCCGACTGCGACGGGATCATCAGGAACGATCCCAGCCGCGCCACATAATGCACACCGTCGAAGCCAACGACCGTGAAGTTGTCGGTGCCGACGTGCATCTCCACGACAAAGCGGTCGGCCGCGACCGAGACCACCTTGCCGATCGCGCGTTTGCGATCGTCGTGGCTCATGCCTCGCCATCCTTCGGCTCGTCGTCCCTTTTCGGCGCCAGTTCGGACAACACCTTGCGAACGGCGTCATCGATCCTGTCGCTGGGACGCTGCGGCATGAAATGCTCGACGATCATGTCGAAGTAGTGCGCCCTCGTTCCCTCGGCAGGACCGTCGCCTCCAATGATCCAAATGCGCGGGTCGCGCAGCGCCCGCAGCTTGGCGATCTCACCGGCCGTATCCGGCGCCGCGAAGATCACCAGACGGAACGTCGGGATCGTCAGCGCCTGGTAGATGATATTGTTCAGGTGCTCATCGCCGAAGGCGTAACCCGCCGTGATGAGAACGCTCTGCTCGCGCACGATCCGGGACTGAAATTCCCGGAACAGGTCCGCGTAGGGCGAGCCGAGCGAAGAGTTCTGCTTCGCCGGCGTCGGATAGATCAGCATCTGGTTCGTGGATTCCGGCGGCCAGACCTCCTTGATCGGGAACAGGCCATGATCGTCCTCGGTCCAAGTGACCGAGCCATGCAATTTGCAGAGATAGACGAAGGCGTCGACGGCGGTCCACTTGCGGCTGGCGACGTCGAGCTGCTCGGCCAGGGCATAGCGGAAGATCGCCGGGTTGAAGCGACGTTCCACGACGCCGGAAAAGCCGTTGGCATAGGGAATGCCCAGCCGATCCATCGCCAATTCGCTGAAATGATCGTAGTTGGTCGTGAACACCCACGGCCGGGGCAAGGACCGATCTCGCAGGACCAGCTTCTTGTAGAACCGCTCGTAGAGGTCGCGCACGGTGCTGTCGCCCTCCGTAGCGAAGGCCCCTTGGGTGACACGGGTCCATAGGAAATCCTGGACCTTCTTGATGATGCCGTCGAGAACAGCGCGGTAGGGGTGAAGATCGGGATTCTCGCTCTGGCGCAGCACGAACCGCTGCGCGAACAGCACCTCCATCAAGCGTTCCAGGTTCCGGCTGTAGTCCTTCGCCAGGTCGATCCCGAGCGCGTCGAGATAGTCGAGTTCGCCCTTGGTCAGCCGCCACGGCGCCGGGGCAGCGCCGACGACCGGCGGATCACCGTAGAATCCCGCCGCCCGCGCCGCGAGGGTTTCCCCGCAGAACTCCTTGGCCAGGGGCGCCATGGTCGCAATGCCGAGTTCCTTTTCGTCCCTCATCAGGGAGGAACATCCAGCGCCGAGCAAAAACGCGATATTCTTGGCGTTCATGGCCTCGGAAATCGCCTGGCGGGCGCTCTCGATCCCCTTGTTCCAGTCGAGTTCCGATGGATCGGCATCGCCGTTCCGCAGAAACTGGAAGGTCCGCTCTTTGTCAGTATCACTCATGCGCGCCCTCATCAGCTTCTTGAAGCTCGTGCTTAAAGGAATTGAAGCTGGGGATGAGTCTTTATTCAAGCTCGGAATGTGGACGTGATCGGACCGCGACCGGATAGCCCGAATCAAGAAAACCAGTCCCTAACTGACGGCGTCTGCAATCTGGGCAAATGCATGGACAGAACCCATTTTCTTCACTTCACCATCAAGGCAGGTCGCCGCGCCGGCCATGAGCCCGGCTGCAGGGTTTTGAACCGCCACTGAGCCGTAGAGTTAACGTATCTCCGACCAGATGATGGGCAGGACAGTCTCGCTCTTAATTAGGAAAATACGTCATCATCACTGGAATCGCGCCCCGTTTTGTGATGGAAATACTATTGTTCAACAGCGGCGCCCATGGACGGATTTTGCAAAAGGCCCCTTCACGCCGCTTCGGCCTGGGCGTGGCCGCGCAGGCTGGCGCATTCCTCCGCCAGCCGGTCGAGCAGATGCATCACCGCGTCCGAGGCATCCCGCATGTCGCGGACCGCGGCCGCGGCTTCGGCGTCCCGGCCGGCCAGATGGGCCAGCAGGGCGCGACGGCCGGCGGAATGCACCCGGGCGTGCGGATCGGCCAGCGCCACGTAGGACGGCAGCGCCCGCGTGTCGGGGTCGTTCACGGCGTCGTACCAGCGCCCGAGCCGGCAGGTGTGGTGGGTGGAGAGGTCGGCGGCGTCCAGCTCGATCCGACCGGCCACCGCGGCTTCCACCTGTTCCACGAAGGCGGCGTGGTCCTGCTTCGCGAGCAGCGTGATCTGGCGGGCGGACTCCGTCGCCACCAGCTCAACCTCGGCGGCGTCGAGGCCGGAGCCGGCGAACTTCAGGTGCAGCGTGCAGCTGCCGGAGAGGGCGACGACCGTGGCCTCCAGCGTGCGGTCCAGGCGCGGAACGTGCAGCGTGACGGGCGACCCCGCGGGCGGCGGCGCGGCCGCATCCAGGGCGGCACCGTGGCAGGACAGGTCGTGGATCATGCAGGCCCGCTGCTGCCCCTCAACGGTGAGCATGCCGTCCACCAGGACGGGGCGGCGATGGTCCACCCGGCGGTCGGCCAGCCGGGAGGAGGTGCGGATCGAGCGGACCAGGTGCCGCGGCAGGTCGTCGATCGCCTCGCGCAGATGCTCCGTGCTGGCCTCGACCGTATGGACCGCCCGCTTCGCCAGGTCCGTCGAGGTGACGACGGCATCCATCAGCTCCGTCACCGAGCGGGCGGCGTCCGCCACCTCGGCCACGGTGCGGGCGATCTCCCCGGTGGCGGAAGCCTGTTCCTCCACGGCGGCGGAGATGGAGGAACCGACATCCTCGATCCGGTGGACCACCCCGGCCATGGCCTCGATGGCGGTGGCGACATGCGCCGTCTCGCCCTGGATGGCGGCGATGCGGCCGGAGATCTCGTCGGCGGCACGGGCGCTCTGGGTCGCCAGGGCCTTGACCTCGCCGGCCACGATGGCGAAGCCCTTGCCGGCCTCGCCGGCCCGCGCCGCCTCGATCGTCGCGTTCAGCGCCAGCAGGTTGGTCTGGGCGGCGATGTCCCCGATCAGGGTGACGATGCCGCCGATCTCGCGGGCGGCCTCGCCCAGCGTCCGCACCGCCTCGGCCGCCTTGCCGGTGCGGTCGATGGCGTCGCGCGCGGCACCCGTGGACTGCGCCACCTGGTGCGCGATCTCCGCGATGGAGGCGTCCAGTTCCTCCGCCGCAGCGGCGACGGTCTCTGCCGCGGCCGAGGACTGCGCCGCCGCCGAGGAGGCCTGGGTGGCCCGTTCCCCCACCTCGCCGCAGACCGTCGTCAGCGACCCGACGGCGCGGGCCAGGTCGTCGGTATAGTCGTGGATGCTGTTCACCACCTCGACCGACTGGTCGCCGATGCTGTCCACCATATGGTTGACATCGGCCAGCGCCTTCTCCGCGTCCCCCTCCCAGTAGGTGGAGAGCGACAGCGCCATGTCGGCCATGGCGGCCGAGACGACGGCGTTCTGCAGCCGCACCATGTGGCGCAGGGTGGCGCGCCGGGTCAGCAGGCCGCCGCGGTCCTCGGCCAGGGCATCCAGCAGGCCCCGGATCAGGTGCAGGTAGCCGGCCATGTAGAAGACAGGCGGGACATGGGCGGCAAGGTGGCGCCGCCCGACCCGCTGCACGGACGCGCGGTAGTCCCCGTCCAGGTCGCCGCCGACAAGCCGGGTCCAGTGGGCGAGCTGTGCCTTCTTCGCCCGCTCCATCTCCGCCGGCGTCCGGAAATGCCGGGCCAGCCGGGGGTCGGCGGCCACCTGACGGTAGAAATCGTCCAGGATCGCGGGCAGACGGTGCCTGATCACCGGGGCCGCCTCGCGCAGCAGATCCAGGGTCGCGGTATCGGGCAGGATGAGGGCGTCGGCGGGGAGGCGCGGCTGTTCGGACATCAAGAGCTTCCAGGACCGTCGACGCGGCTTGCAGCCTTCGTCGAATAGTGATGCGGGTTCCGGTTACGCTTGACGAAGAATTACCCTGACGGCAATGCGGTTTTTTATTTGCAACCCTGCCATAACGTGACGCCCGTCACTGGCAGAGTGCCGCATTTGAGCGGATTTCCCAAGCTCTCCGCGGGAAGCAGAGCGGCACATCGGCCTGTCCGATGGCACCACCCCCGGCTGCGGCGGGTGCGCGCAGGACCGCACCGGCGCCCCTGTCCACCGCCCTTGCCCGCTGCCCTTGCCCGCCGCCCCTGCCCGCAGTGTCGCGGCGGCGGACAGACAGGATCAGAAGGACGGCAGGCCGAAACCGATGTCGATGTACCGGCGCCCCTCCACGGTGTGGTGCAGGGCCAGGGGATCCGCCTCCAGCACCCGGCTTTCGTCGAAATCGATGTCGTTGCTCTGGAAGACGAGGTGGAGACGGCCGCTGTGATCGCTGCGGAAGGGGAATCCCAACGCTTCGTTGAAGGTCCCACGACCGTAGCCGGTGCGCGAGCGGATCAGCGCATACATGCCGCACGGGGTCCGGACCATCCGGTCGAACGCCGAGAAGGCATCGCTCCGCCGGGCCTCGGGCACGAAATCCATGTAGTTCAGCCCGGTCACCTCGAAGCCGTAGCGCGTCCGCTCCCGCGTGCCGGCAAGGCGGAAGCGGACCATGCCCGGTCCCTCCACCTCCAGGACCACGAAACTGTCGAGGATGCTGCGCATCCTGTCGAGGTCGAGGTCGGAACGAAGGGGAACGCGGCCCCGGCCAAGAAGGCCCGCATAGTAACCGGCGAAGAGGGTCGTCCGGTTGCAGCGGAAGCCGAGAGCAACCCGGTCACAGAGGGAATCCACGGTTTCAGTCCACCTTGCTCTATTCTTAAAGTCATAGCCCATTCGGGTAGGTAACAAAAGGAAAAGGCGCACCCGGCCACTGAGTCGGCCCTGTGCCCTGACGAGGCCAGGGCGCCACGACAGCGCACCATTCTCCGGGCTGCAGGCTTCCGGAACGACATGGCAGAGATCCGTCTACGGTCAGCGCCCTGGCAGGCCGGAGAGAACGGTTGCTTTTGATACGAATACCGTCATTCGGCCCTGCCCACCCGTCGCCAGGCCAAGTGCTTTGTCAGACAAACACTAGATACCGAAACATTAATCTGTCTTAAGAAAGCGTTAATTCTTGCTTTCTCTGTGAAGCACAAGATCTGATCTGCGAAATTCATGAAGCATTCACAGGGCATAGATCGAATTCACCGAGATATATTGCAATATAATTTTTTATACAGATGCCAGACGCGGTCATTCGCAATGCATTAACATAGCAAACAGATTGGATTTTATCAAAATCGATTGGATCGCCCTCTGGTCCGGTTTATACCGTATGCACGACTGCTCGATGCGGGATTATCCGGAAGATGTCGCATAAGACGTTTACGATCGGTTTACATCGGCTCGTCGTTAGTTTTCTTTCACCGCATCGCGGAGCATGCAGCCCGTCACGGCCGCAGCACGCCCCGCGGCCCGGCCTGCCGATCGGGTTGCACAGCACCCTGCTGAGCCTTGAGCCGCGTCTGGTCTTCGATGCCGCGGTCGTCACCGCCGATGCGTTCGTCGATCCCCATCCCGACCAGCACGATGGCGCCGACCCGACGGCGGACCATCCCGCTGCCACCGGGTGGAGTGACACCGCTGTCGCCGGGCCGCAGCAGGCCACCGGCGGCGACAGTGACGGCCCGGTTCCGCCCGCGGTCGAGGCCGGCGCCCGCCGGACGGCCGGGACCGTCGCCGTCATCGACCCCGCCGCCCCTGGCACCGCCGCCATCCTGGCCGGGCTGCCGCGCGATGCGGAGGTCCATGTCCTGACCCCGGGCGGGGACGCCCTGGCCCAGGTCGGCCGGGTGCTGGCCGGCTATGACGGTATCCAGGACCTGCATCTGGCCCTGACCACCGATGCCGGGATCAGCCCCGCGCATGTCCAGGCCGAGGCCGACACGGTGGCCGGCTGGCGTGACGCCCTGGCCGACGGTGCCCGCATCTCCGTCCATGGCGCGGACACGACCCCCATCGCCCGCGACGGGCTCGCGCTGCTCTCCGACCTCACCGGCGTGGAGGCAACGGCCGTTCCCGTCGGTGACGGCCCCGCCGGCCGTACCCTCGTCGTGATCGACGCGCGTGTGCCGGAGGCGCAGGCGCTGGCCGCCGGCGCGCTGCCGGGGGCGGAGGTCCACATCGTCGCAGCGGGTGAGGACGGTCTTGCCGCCATCACCGGCCTGCTGGCCGGGCAGCAGGACGTGGCCGCCCTGCACCTCTTCGCCCATGGCACGCCGGGCAGCATGACCCTGGGCACGGCCACCCTGGACACTGCGGCTCTGGACACGGCCGGCGATACCGTCGCGGCCTGGGCCGGGGGCCTGACCGCCGACGCCGACATCCTTCTCTATGGCTGCGACGTGGCCGCGACCGCCGAGGGCATCACCCTGGTCGAGCGGCTGGCGGATCTGACCGGCGCCGACGTGGCCGCCTCGGACGACGATACCGGTGCGGCCGCCCGCGGCGGCGACTGGACCCTGGAGGTGGCGACCGGCCCGATCGAGGCCCGGCTGCCCTTCGGCCGCGCCACGCTGGCCGCCTATGGCGGGTTGATGGCGGCCCCCACCGCCACCCTGCTGACCCAGACGGTCACCTATACCGAGGGCGATGCGAGCGTCGCCCTGGGCGACATCGTGGTGACCGATCCCGACGGCGACACCATCACCGCGACCCTGACGCTGGCCGCACCCGCTGCCGGCGCGCTCACCACCTCGGGCAGCGCCACCTACAATGCCGGCACCGGCGTCTGGACGGTCACCGGCACCGCGGCAGAGGTCAACGCGGCGCTCGCCGCCGTCAGCTTCACCCCGGCGGCGGACAACGACCAGGACACGACGGTCAGCGTCAGCATCACGGATGCCTCGGGCGAGGCGACGCTGACGGGAACGATCACGCTGGACGTCACCCCGGTCAACGACGCGCCGGTCCTGTCGGGCTCCGCCGCCCTGGACACCATCGCGGAGGACGCGAGCAGCCCCACGGGCACCAGCATCGACGCCCTGGCCGGCCGGCTGACCGTCACCGACGCGGACAGCAGCAGCCAGCGCGGGCTGGCGATCATCGGCACCGACGAAGCCAACGGAAGCTGGTGGTACTCCACCGACGGCGGCACGAGCTGGACCGCCCTGGGCGCCCGCGACGCCGACCAGGCCCTGGTCCTGTCGGCCGACGGGACCGGCCAGAACCGGGTGCGCTTCATCCCCAACACCGACTTCAACGGCACCGCCACGCTGACCGTGCGCGCCTGGGATGGCAGCGACCCGCTGGTGCTCAGCGGCGACACGGTGAAGATCACCGGGTCCGGTGGTTCGACGGCCTTCTCCGCCGCCACGGCCACGCTGACCCAGACGGTCACGGCGGTGAACGACGCGCCGGTCCTGACCCCGGTCACGCTCTCGCTGCCGTCCGTGGAGGAGGATCTGGCCGGCGGCGCCGTCAACGGCCTGCCGGTCGCCAACCTGCACACCACCGCGGACGGGACCGTGCTGGTGACCGACGTGGACGGCACGACCAGCTTCGGCATCGCCGTCACCGGCTTCAGCATTCCGCCCGCGCTGGCCGGACAGATCCAGTATTCGACCGACGGCGGCGCAACCTGGACCGCCGTGCCGGCGCTGGGCGCCAATCAGGCCCTGGTGCTGGAGGCGACGGCGCGCATCCGCATCAACCCGGCCGCCGAGGCCGCCGGCGAGGCCACCTTCAGCTTCGTCGCCTATGACGGCAGCGCCGGCTACAGCAGCGGCACCGTCGTGGATCTGACCCTGCCGGCCCACAGCGGCGCGCTGGCCCCCTTCAGCGCAGCGTCCTCCACGGCGATCCTGGCGGTCACGCCGGTGAACGATGCCCCGGCGCTGGCGACGCACGCCTTCACCCTGAACGAAGGCACCACGCTCGCCCTCACCGGCGCCCATCTGAGCGTGACGGACCCGGACAACACCGCCGACCAGATCACCTACGAGGTGACGCAGCTTCCGACCGCCGGCGCGCTGCTGCGGGTCGTCGGCGGCGTCACGGTCACCCTGACCGTGGGCGATACCTTCACGCAGGCCGAGGTCGATGCCGGCACCATCCTGAGCTACCGGCACACCGGACCGCAGCTCAGCGCCGACGGCAGCGACAGCTTCAAGGTGACGGTCCGCGACGGCGCCGGCGGCATCGCCACCGACCAGACGGTGACCGTCACGCTGCGCGACGTGAACGCGCCGATCTCCGTCCAGGGCACGACGATCAGCGTGACCGAGCGCATCGGTGCTGAGGCGACGGACTTCACCAGCATTCCGCTGACCGGCGGCGGGCTGAACATCAGCGACGCGGACGGCGATCCGGCCCGGATCACCGTCACCTTCAACTCCCTGCCCGACCCGGCCGTCGGCCGGCTCCAGATCAACACCGGCAGCGGCTACCAGGACATCACGGCCGGCATGACGGTGACGCTGGCCGGCGTCACCGGCCCGCTGCGCTTCATCCACACGGGCGCCGAGCCCGACGGTGCCCTGGCCGGCACCAGCTTCCAGGTGACGGTGGAGGACAACAACCCCTCCCTGCCCGAGAGCACGGCGACGACGACGGTCAATCTCGTGGTCACGCCGGTGAACGACCCGCCCGCCCAGTCGGGCGTGGCGCTGTCGAACACCTTCACGGTGGCCGAGGGCGGCCAGCGGACGATCAACCCGACCTTCCTTGATGTCGGCGATCCGGACAGCGACCACGACGCCGCCACCTACACCCTGCGCAGCCTGCCGGCGCACGGCCAGCTCTACCTGGACGGCGTGCTGCTGGGCGTCGGCGCCACCTTCACCCAGGCGCAGATCGATTCCGGCCGGCTGGCATACCGGCATCTGGGCGACGAGCCGAACGGCACCGCCGTTCCGGACGACAGCTTCGAGTACACGCTGCGCGACGGCGACGGTGCCGAGGCCCCGGGGACGTTCCGGATCGACGTCACCCCGACCGACGACCCGACGGTCGTCACCGCTGGGCAGATCAGCCTGCGGGTCGGCGACAGCGCCACCGTGGATACCGGCGACCTGGACGCCACCGATCCGGACACGCCGGACAGCGGCATCACCTTCACCCTGGCCACCGGCGCCCTCCCGGCCGGCGCCCGGTTCGAGCGCACCACCGCCCCCGGTGTCGCCGTCACGACCTTTACGCTGGCGGAGATCAGGGCGGGCACGATCCGCGTCGTCCACACCGGCGGCGCGGGCGATGCCGGTTCCTATGCGATCCCGGTCACAGTCAGCGACGGCACCACGACGACCCGGCCCGCGGCCCTGACGGTCACGCTGGTGACGCAGGACCAGATCGACAGCGGCGGCGGCACCCCGGACGGTGCGGGGTCCGCCGTTCCGCACCTGACCACCAACGAGCCGCTGATCGTCGCCGAGGACAACAGCGGCACCACCGGCGGCATTCGGATCACCGACCAGTTCCTGAAGGTCGAGGACAGCGACACCGCCGCGGCCGGGCTGACCTACACCCTGACCGCGGGAACGGCGCACGGCACGCTCTGGCTCGACAAGGACGGCAACGGCAGCTACGACGCCGGCGAGGCGCTGGGCACGGGCGACAGCTTCACCCAGGCGGACATCGACGCCGGGCGGCTCTTCTACGACCATGACGGCAGCGAAACGACGGCCGACGGCTTCAGCTACACCGTGTCGGACGGTGCCGGCGGCACACTGACGGAAACGTCCTTCGCCATCACCGTCACCCCGGTCAACGACGACCCGACGATCAGCCAGACGACACCGTCGATCACCCTGGCGGAACAGGACGGCACGGGGGCGGCCACCGTGGTGGTGCTGGGCACCGCGCACTTCCAGGCGGCCGACGTGGACAGCGTCAGCGGCGAACAGCTCATCTACGTGCTGGAGACAGCCCCCGCCGGCGGCTGGATCGAGGTGGACGGGATCCGGATCGGGGCGGGGTCGCGCTTCAGCGCCGACCAGCTCGCCGCCGGCAAGGTCACCTACCACCACGACCCGGGCCACGAGCCCGACGGCACGGCAGCGGCGGACGACAGCTTCTCGGTCTACCTCACGGACGGCGGCACCCGCGCGGACGGCAGCGAGGCGCGCAGCGCCACCATGACCGTGCAGATCGACGTCACCCCGGTGAACGACGCGCCCGGCGCCAGCGGCCGCTCCGTCACCCTGGCGGAAGGCGCGACGGTCGTGCTCGCGGCCGACCGCACCGGCGGCTCGGACAGCGACATCCCGGCCCAGAGCCTGACCTACACGCTCGAATCCCTGCCCACCACGGGCACGCTCTACACCGACTGGACCGACGCCAACGGCAACGGCACGGTCGATGCCGGAGAGGCGACGGCGGTCACGGTCGGCAGCACCTTCACACCCGGCACGCTGGTCTATGTCCACGACGGCAGCGAGACCTTCGCCGACAGCTTCAACTTCAAGGTCTCCGACGGCACGCTCAGCAGCGGCACCGCCACCGTGTCCCTGTCCATCCGGCCGGTGAACGATGCGCCGGCCGGGCTGGTGCAGACCGGCGCCACCGTGCTGGAGGGCGAGCGCATCCAGATCACGGCCGCCGCGCTCAACATCGTCGATGCCTCGAAGAACCTGAACCTGTCCGACCCGGACAACACCGCCAACCAGGTCCAGCTCCGGATCACCGCCGTGCCGACGGCGGGCCGCCTGATCCTGAACCGCGGCAGCGGCGACGTCACCCTGGGCGTCGGCAGCGCCTTCACCGCGGCGGACCTCGCCGCCGGCTATCTCTCCTACGAGCACGACGGCTCGGAGCACCACACCGGCATCTCCTTCACCTACACGGTGGCGGACGGCACGCCGACCGGCATCGTGGCCGGCAACGTGTTCAACATCGCCGTCACCCCGGTCAACGACCTGCCCACGCTGATCCTGCCCTCCGCCACCACCACCGGCGAGGCGGCGACCATCCCCCTGACCGGCATCCGGGTGGGGGATATCGACGCCGGCCAGGGCACGGGCGACATCACGGTGACGCTGGCGGTGCTGCACGGCACCCTGTCCTTCGGCGCGGCCGACACGGCCCTGACCAACAGCGGTGCGACCGGCAAGGGCACCCCGGCGCTGACCCTCACCGGCACGCCGGCAGAGGTGCAGGCGATCCTGGACACCCTGACCTACACCGCCCCCGACGACATCACCGCGACGGTCACGGACACGCTGACGGTGACGGTGGACGATCTGGGCAATTCCGGCGCCGACCCCGATGCGACGCCCGGCGTCACCCGGACCGCGGGCGATGCCACGGGCGACACCACGCGGCAGCATGTGGGTGGCAGTGTCGCCATCACCGTGCGGCCCGTGAACGACGCGCCGGTCCTGACCTCGGCCGACTTCGGCACCACCTTGACGGTGAACGAGGACACCGACCTGATCCTGGGGGGCGTCACCGTCAGCGACACCGACGTGGAGGCCGGACAGGTTCAGGTCACCATCACGGCCACGAACGGGACGCTGCGGCTGCTGAACCACGCCGGCCTGACCCAGGTGGGCAGCGGCGATCTCGGCACCGGGGCGGCCAGCCTCGTCTTCCGCGGCACCCTGGCCGATGTGAACGCGGCGCTCGCGGCGGGCAATGTCGTCTACCGGGCGACGGCGGACTTCAACGGCAGCGACACGGTCAGCTTCTCGGTCAACGACCTGGGCAACACGGGCTCGGGCGGACCCAGGATCTCGGCCGGAAACACGTCGGTCACGATCGGCGTGCTGCCGGTCAACGACCCGGTCTCCTTCTCCGCCCCGGCCGCGCTGCAAGGGCTTGAGGATACCCAGCTCTCCGTCACGCCGGTCACCATCTCCGACGTGGACGCGGGCAACCAGCTCAAGGTGACCCTGGTCCTGACCAACGTCACCGATGTCGGCCCCAGCCACGATGTCGGCGCGCTGAGCTTCGGCGGCGGCGTGACCGCCACGGATTCGGGCGCGAGCGCGACCAGCCGGACCTACCAGCTCACGGGGACGCAGGCGCAGATCCAGGCCGCCCTGGCGGGGCTGAAGTTCAGCGCGGCCGCCAACGACTACGGCGTCTACAACCTGGCCATCACCTACGACGACCAGAACCAGGGCGCCGTCGGCGGCAGCGGCACCCAGTCCACCGGCACGACGAACGTCGAGATCACCATCGGCGCCAGGAACGACGATCCCGTCGTCTCCGTCAACGGCACGGCCCTGTCCGGCAGCGGCCGCAACACGGGCGTGCTGGCGGCGATGACGGAGGATGTCGGCGCCTTCACCGCGCTGAAGGATGCCGGCGGCAACCCGCTGCTGCTGTCCGACGCGGACGTGGACCAGCTCGGCGGCGGCCTGCTGACGGTCACGCTGTCGCTCGCCGGTGGCGGGCACGGCGACCTGCGCTTCGCCTCGGCGCTGGCGGCCGGCATCACGGTGGACGCCATCACCGGGGGCGGGGCCGGCAGCGACTTCACCAGCATCCGCCTGACCGGCTCGCTGGCGGACCTGAACGCCGCCCTGGCCGCCCTGGAGTACCGGCCCGACGCCGACTTCAACACCGGCCAGTACGATGAAACGCTGGTGCTGACGGTCAACGACAACGGCAACACGGCCCCCACCGTGGGCGCGGTCGCCGGCACGGCCGGCAGCGGCGACATCACCCGGCAGATCGCCATCACCGTGACGGCCGTGAACGATGCGCCCGTCCTGACGGCACCGACGACCAGTTTCACCGTGACGGAGGCGGCCGACGCCACCGGCGGCACCGATCTGGCCATCACCGGGCTCCAGATCTCCGACGCTGCCGATCTGGTCGGCAACAAGGCGAACGGGATCATCCAGGTCACCGTCGTCGCCACCAACGGCACCCTGCGCCTGACGGACCCCACGTCCGGCCTGTCCAGCTACACCGGCAACAAATCAGGTTCGCTGACCCTGAAGGGAACGCAGACGGCGATCAACGCGGTGATCGACAGTCTGGTCTTCAACACCGGCGACGACCCGGCGGAAACCGTCACCGTCACCGTGACCGTGAACGACCTGGGCCTGGACGGCACCGGCGGCGCCCTGAGCGATCAGAAGACGCTCACCATCGACATCACGCCGGAGAACGACCCGCCGACCATCACCGCGCCCGCGACGGTGACGGTGAGCGAGGACCCGGGCTCGCCCTTCGCCTTCACCGGCGGTAGCAAGATCAGCGTCGCCGACCCGGACATCCGCAACAACCACCTGGTCGTGACCCTGGCCGTGGAGGACGGCGCGCTGGGCGTCACCGCCAGCGGCACCGCGGCCGTGACCGGCAACAACAGCGGCACGGTGCAGATCACCGGCACCCGGACCGATGTCAACAACACGCTGGCGACCCTGAAATACACGCCGCTGGCGAACGCCAACCGCCTGAACGCGGACGGCAGTGACGGCGCCGACCAGGATCTGGACCTGACGATCACCGTCAGCGACCAGGGCTACGGCAAGGACAACGTGGCCGACGCGGGCGACGTTGAGACCAGGACGAAGACGGTCGCCATCGTCATCACCCCGGTCAACGACGCGCCGGTGCTGACCGCGCCGGCCAGCCAGTCGGTGACCGAGAACACCCAGACCGCCATCACCGGCCTCGCCATCGCCGACGCCGACCACCTGGACACGGGCTTCGACACCCCGCCGATGCGCCTCACCCTGACGGCGCAGCACGGCACGCTCACCCTGTCGGGTGCCGCCGGCATCACGGTGGTGTCGGGCGACAACACCGGCACCCTGGTCGTCACCGGCACGATGAGCGCGCTGAACGCCGCCCTGTCCGGCGGGTCGCTGCGCTACCAGCCGGCGACGGACTACACCGGCGACGACAGCCTGGGCGTCACGATCAGCGACGAGGGCAACGAGGGCGGCGCCGCGCTGACCGACAGCAGGACCATTGCGCTGACCATCGGCGGCACCAACGACGCGCCGGTGATCGCCGTCGGCGGGGACAGCGACGGCGCCAGCACCGCGACGCTGGCCGAAGACGCGACCCTGGTCTTCTCGGCGGCCAACGGCAACGCCATCACGTTCAGCGACCCGGACCAGGTGGACGCCAGCACGGCGAACACGCAGCTCACCCTGTCCGTGGACAAGGGCACGCTGACACTCGGCGCCACCACCGGGCTCACCTTCGTCACGGGCGACGGTACGGCCGACCAGACCATCGTGGTCAAGGGACAGCTTGCCGACCTTCAGGCGGCGCTGGCCGGCCTGACCTATTCGGCCGGGGCTGACGAGAACGGCACGGCCGCGCTGACCATCACCGTGGACGATCCCGGCAACCTGACGACCAGCGGCGGCCCCAGGACGGCAACGCATACGGTCGCCCTGACCGTCACCCCGGTCAACGATCCGCCCACGGTCGAGGCCGGCGCCGACGGCACGACCGCCGAGGACACCTCTCTGGCACTCGGCACCATCACGCTCGGCGACCTCAAGGACCTGACCATCGGGTCCCAGGGGGGGACGGCCGCAGCCACGCCGGTGACGGTCACGGTCGCCGTGACACCGGGCACCGGCACGCTGACCCTGACCGACAATCCGGGCACGGCCGGGTTCGACGAGACGACGCTCGTCACCGGGGGCAACGGCACGGCGTCGCTGACGCTGTCCGGCACCGTCGCGCAGATCAACGACGCGCTGGGCCAGATCACGTTCGCGCCCACCGCCGACTTCTCGGGCACGGCCACGCTGACCGTCAGCGTGAACGACGCCGGCAACGGCGGCAGCGGCGGCCCCCTGACCGCCAGCGACACGCGGACGATCACGATCACCCCGGTCTCCGACACCCCCGACCTGACGGTCGCCGGCAGCACCAACCCGGCCGGCACGGTCGCCGTGTCCGGGGACGAGGATACATGGATCGACCTGCGCACCCTGGTCGGGGAGACGGACGACGACGGCTCGGAGACGCTGGCCCTGACCATCGCCGGCCTGCCGGCCGGCTTCCAGGTGCGCTACGGCGGCACCGCGGCGAGCGGCGGCACGACCGTGACCGTCAGCGGCGGCAGCGCGACCATCCCGAACGGGGCGCTGTCGGCAGGCAATACCATCTGGATCAAGGCGCCTTCCGACTGGAACAGCACCCGCGACAACGGCGGGGCCGCGACCACCCTGACCCTGACCGCCAGCAGCAAGGACGGCAGCGCCGCCGCGGCAACGCGGTCGGCAAGCATCGACCTCACGGTCACGGCCGTGGAGGACCCCCCCACCGCGACGCCGGACGCCAAGGCGATCACTGAAGATGCGACGCCGGATACGGTCGGCGGCAACGCCATCACCGACGCGACGGCCGACAGCGATCCCGACGAGCCCGCGACCGGCACGCTCTCCATCACGGGCGCGAAGTTCAGCGCCGACGCGGGCATGACGGCCGTAGATGCGGCGGGCATCACGCTCGCCGGCAGGTACGGCTCGCTGCTGATCAAGGCGGACGGCAGCTACACCTACACCCTGGACAACAACGACCCGGACACCGACGCCCTGGCCCAGGGCCAGACGGTGACGGAGGTCTTCACCTACCGCCTGTCCGACGGGACGGCGGGGGGCGAGGCAACGGCGACCATCACGATCACCGTCACCGGCACCAACGACGCACCTGTCTTCAATGGCGGCACCATCACCACGGCGGAAGACACGGACCGCACGCTGACGGCGGCGGACTTCTCCGTCACCGACGTGGACAGTGGCGCCTCTCCCGTGCAGGCGGTCAAGGTCACCGCCCTGCCCGGCGGGGGCGATCTCTACCTGAACGGGAGCAGGATCACCGCCACGGGCGTCACCGTCACCCGTGCCGAGCTGGACGCCGGCAAGCTGGTCTTCAGGCCGACCGCGAACAGCAACAACGACGTCGCGGGCAGCGATTACACGAGCCTGGGCTTCCAGGTCTCCGACGGCATCGCCTGGTCGGCGGCGAACATCGTGACGGTGGACGTCACCGCCGTGAACGACGCGCCGACCGACACCGGCTCGGGCGCCGTCACCCTGCCCGCCGTGGCGGAGGACACGACGGCCCCCGCGGGCGCCACGGTGGACAGCCTGTTCGCCGGCCGCTTCAGCGATGCCACCGACCAGGTGGCCGGCGGCTCTGCCGCCAACGGCCTCCACGGCATCGCCATCGTCGGCTATACGGCGGACGCGGCGAAGGGCCAGTGGCAGTACCGGCTGGACACGGACAACGACGGCACGCCCGACGGTGCCTGGCAGGCGCTGACCGACCGCACGGCGGCCAGCGCCCTGGTGCTGGGCCGCTTCGACGCGCTGCGCTTCGTGCCGGTTGCCGACTACAACGGCGCGGCCCCGTCGCTGACGGTGCGGCTGGCGGAGGATGGCGGAACGCCGCCCGTGGGCGGCACCGCGGTCGATCTCTCCGGCGCGGGCGCCACGGGCGGCAGCAGCCGCTACAGCGCCACCACCCTGACGCTGGCGACCGGCGTCACCCCGGTGAACGACGCGCCGACCGCCACAAGCACCACGCCGGTGACGCTCCCGGTCGCGGCCGAGGGCACCCCGAGCCCGGCGGGCTCGTCTGTCTCCGCGCTGTTCGCCGCCCGCTTCAGCGACATCGACGGCGACAGTTTCGCCGGCGTGGCGGTGGTGGCCAACACGGCCGATGCGGCGCAGGGCGTCTGGCAGTGGAGCGCCGACGGCACCACCTGGACCGCCATCCCCACGACCGTGGCGGATACCAGCGCCGTCGTTCTGTCGCCCTCGGCCCTCGTCCGCTTTGTCCCGGCCAGCGATTTTTCCGGCACCCCCGGTACGCTGGATGTGCGCCTCTGGGACGGTACCGGGGGCTTCACCCAGGGGGCGGGCCGCGACATCTCCGCCAGCATCGGCGGCACCGGCGGCTTCGCCAGTGACGTCAACCGCCTGTCGCTGGGCATCGGCATCACGCCGGTGAACGATGCGCCGGTGGTGACCGTCACGCCGGCCACGGCCGCCTATACCGAGCAGGCGGCGACGACGCCGGTCCTGTCCGGTCTCACCCTGTCCGACGTGGACGACACCCACCTCGCGGGCGCCACGGTGACGATCGCCGCCGGCCGCGTCGCGGGCGATACGCTGTCCGTCACCGCCGCCCATGGCATCACGGGCAGCTATGACGCTTCGACCGGCGTGCTGACCCTGACCGGCACCGCCACCCTGGCGCAGTATCAGGCGGTGCTGCGCGGCGTCGGCTTCTCCAGCAGCAGCGACGACCCGACCGCCGACGGTACGAACCCGACGCGGACCCTGTCGATCCAGGTGACGGACGCGAACGCGGACGGCAGCGGTGCCGCGACCTCCGCCACGGCTTCCGTGACGCTGACCGTCACCCCGGTCAACGACGCGCCGGTCCTGTCGGCCGGCGGCAGCGGTGCTGCCAGCACCTATCTGGAGGGCGGAACGGCAGCGACCCTGCTGCCGACCCTGGACATCGCCGACGCCGACGATACCCGGATCGCGGGCGCCACCGTGACCATCGCCAGCGGCCTGACGGCGGGCGATACGCTGTCCGTCACCGCTGCGCACGGCATCACCGGCAGCTACGACGCCGCGACCGGCGTGCTGACCCTGTCGGGAAGCGCAACCCTGGCCCAGTACGAGACGGTGCTGCGCAGCGTCACCTACTCCAGCACCAGCCTGTCCCCGACGGCGACCGCGGCCACGCGCTCGATCACCGTCACCGTGACGGATGCCGACAGCGACGGCGCCGGGGCCGCGACCTCCGCCCCGCTGACGGCGACCGTGACGCTGACCTCGGTCAACGAGGCGCCGGTCCTGGGCGGCACCGGGTCGGTCGACTTCACGGAGAACGGCAGCGCCGTGGCGCTCGCCCCCGGCCTGACCCTGACCGACGTGGACAGCACCCGGATCGCCGGGGCAGTGGTGCAGATCACCAGCGGCCTGACCTCGACGGACGTGCTCTCCCTGACCCCGTCCGCGGGCATCACCGGCAGTTACGACGCCGCGACCGGCACGCTGACCCTGACCGGCACGGCCACCCTGGCCGAGTACCTGTCCGTCCTCCGGGGCGTCACCTACGCCAACACGGGCGACAGCCCGGCGGAATTGGGCACCGCGCGGACCGTGAGCATCACCGTCACCGACGACGGCGGCGCTTCGGCCCGGACATCGGCCACCGTGACGGTCAACGTCGCCGTGACGGAGGTGAACGACCCGCCCGTGGCGGAGAACGACCGCACCCTCAACATCGCCGAGGATACGACCGGATCCCCGCTGTCGATCCAGGCCCCGACGGACCTGGACGGCGATACCCTGACGGTGACGGTGACGGAGCTGCCGACCGGCGGCACCGTCTATTCCGGTGCGACGGCCGTCAAGGTGAACGACACGCTGACGGTGGCGGAGCTTCAGGCGCTGACCTTCACGCCCTCGGCTGACACGGAAGGCAGTGCGGGCCGGTTCAGTTATACCGTCACCGACGGGCGCGGCGGCAGCGACAGCAGCACGCTGACCATCACGGTCGGCGGCTCGAACGACGCGCCGACGCTGGCGAACGCCATCCCCGACCAGCAGACGGACGAGGATGCGCCCTACAGCTACACCGTCCCGGCCGGCACGTTCGCCGACATCGACGTGGGCGATACGCTGACCTATGCCGCCACCCTGGGCAACGGCTCGCCGCTGCCCTCCTGGCTGAGCTTCAACAGCGCGACCCGGACGTTCTCCGGCACGCCGCTGAACGAGCATGTCGGTACCCTGACGCTGAGGGTCACCGCGACCGACAGCGGCGGCGCCTCGGTCAGCGACAGTTTCGTGCTCACGGTGCGCAACGTGAACGATGCGCCGGAGCTGGTACAGCCGATCCCGGCCCAGTCGGCTCTGGAGGATCAGCGCTACAGCTACCAGGTGCCCGCCCGGACCTTCACCGATGTGGATGTGGGAGACTCCCTCAGCTACAGCGCCACGCTGGCCGGAGGGGCGCCGCTGCCGTCCTGGCTCAGCTTCGACCCGGCGACCCGGACCTTCTCAGGGACGCCCGCGAATGCCGATGTCGGCAGCCTGACCGTCACGGTCACGGCGCGGGACCGGGCCGGCGCGACGGCCACGGCGACCTTCACGCTCAGCATCGCCAACGTGAACGACGCGCCGGTCGCGGGCGTGCCCTTGCCCGACCGCATCGCCACGGAGGACAGCCCGTTCAGCGCCACGCTCCCGTCAGGGGCCTTCCGCGACATCGACGCCGGCGACAGGCTGACCCTCTCCGCCACGCTGGCGGACGGCTCGCCCTTGCCGTCCTGGCTCAGCTTCGATCCGGCCACGGGCCGCTTCTCCGGCACGCCCGGCAACGACGATGTCGGCCGGATCGCCGTGACCGTCACGGCGACCGACCGTGCCGGGGCGACGGCGTCGGCCGGCTTCGCCATCACGGTGGAGAACACCAACGACGCGCCGGTCCCCGCCACGCGCCTGCCCGACCGCATCGCCACGGAGGACCAGCCCTTCAGCGCGACGCTGCCGGCCGGCGCCTTCCGGGACATCGACCTGGGTGATACGCTGACCCTGTCGGCGACCGGCCCGGGCGGCACCCCGCTGCCGTCCTGGCTCAGCTTCGATCCGGCCACGGGCAGCTTCTCCGGCACGCCGCTGAACGAGCATGTCGGGCCCCTGACCCTCACGGTGACAGCGACCGACAGGGCCGGGGCCACGGCCAGCCAGACCTTCGTCCTGACCGTCCTGAACGTGAATGACGCGCCCGACAGCGCCGACGCCACGGTCACGCTGGACGAGGACACGACGGCAGCGCTCGGGGCGGGTGTGTTCGCCTTCGCGGACGTGGACCGGGGCGACACCCTGTCCGCCGTCATCATCACCAGCCTGCCGGCCCGCGGCAGCCTCTCGCTGGACGGCGTGCCGGTCTCGGCGGGCCAGCGCATCGCGGCTGCCAGCCTCGGCGGCCTCACCTACGCCCCGCCGGCGAACGCCAACGGCACGCCGTTCGCCAGCTTCACCTTCTCCGTCGTTGACCTGTCCGGTGCCGCCGATCCGACGCCGCAGACCGTCACTCTCGTCGTGCGGCCGGTGAACGACGCGCCGGTCCTGGTGACGCCGCCTGCCGGTACCACCGTGCAGGCCGGGTCGCCGCTCCGGCTCGCAGTGCCGCCGGGCAGCTTCACGGATGTGGACGAGGGCGACGTGCTGACGCTCTCCGCCACGCTGGCGGACGGCTCGCCGCTCCCGTCCTGGATGAGCTTCGACCCGGCCACGGGCAGCTTCAGCGGCATCCCGACCAATATCGCGGTGGGTACCGTGACGCTCGTCGTCCGCGCCACCGACCAAGCCGGGGCCAGCGCCACGGCCGAGGTGAGCGTGGTGGTGGAGCCCGAGCCCGCACCGCCCCTGATACCGACCGACCCGACATCCCCGACCGATCCCACGGCACCGACGGAGCCGACGGGACCCGGTACCGGAGGGGGCGATAACGGTGGCCTGATCACCGGCGGCGGTTCCTCCGGCGGAGGAACCGGAGGCACGGGCGGGACCGGCGGCGACGGCGGCCTGATCACGGGCGGCGGAAGCTCCGGTGGTACAGGTGGAACCGGCGGCACAGGCGGGACCGGTGGGACCGGCGGCGACGGCGGGCTGATCACCGGCGGCGGCAGCTCCGGGGGAGGCTCCTCCGGCGGCGGCGACATCACGGTCCCGGGCGGCAACGGCGGTGGATCGGGCAGCGGGAACGATGGCGGGATCATCGGCGGCCCCGGCACGCTTCCGCCCGAGCGGCCGGGCAGCGCGGGCGGCATCACCCTGGGGCGCGGCATCATCGGCGGCAGCGAGGGCGAGGTCCGCCTGTTCGTGGCCGGCTCCATCGGCAACCAGGTGATGCTGCAGGACACCACCTATCAGTTCCAGGTGCCGCGCAACGTCTTCCGCCACACCAACCCCAACGAGCGCCTGACCTTCGAAGCAAGGCAGCCCGACGGAAGCCCGATCCCCGCCTGGCTGACCTTCGACGCGGACACCCTGACCTTCAGCGGCACCCCGCCGATAGAGGTGGCGGGCGCCATCGATATCCAGGTCATCGCGCGGGACTCGGAGGGCAACGAAGCGGCTGCCGTCTTCCGCATCATCGTCACGACGGAAGACGAGACGATCCCGGTCAGCCAGGGACAGCAGCCCCCGGCCCAGGCGCCCGACGTGCCCCCGGCATCGGCAGAAGCACCCGCCGGAAACGACCAGCCGGAGCGCCCCGCCGGGGCCGCCACCGGCGAGGAGACGAACGGGACCGGGGACAGCGCCGCACTCGGGTTCGACGGCGCCTATGCGCTGCTGGCCGGTGCGGACCGTCTGCCGGCACCCGACCCGGCCCTGGCCGGACGCACGGGCTTCGCGGCCCAGCTCCGCGCCGCGGGTCAGGCCGGCCGGCTCAGCGAGAGCCGGGCGCTCCTGGCCAGCCTCTCCCGCACCGGCGGACCGCTGCCCCCGGCCGCCGCATGACCCGGCATTCCAACGACCACAGCCGACCTTCCAGCCTTACCGAGACCACCCCCGTGACCGACGTGCCCACCCTGAACGGCTCCCCCTTCCGCTCTTTCCTGCTCGCGGCCGTCGCGGCCGTGGCGCTGACCGGCTGTGCGGTCAAACCGCAGCCGATCCCGACGGCGGAGCACATGGACCGGGCGACCCGGGAATACACCGCCCTGTTCGAGAACCAGGAGCCGCTGACCGGGGAGCTGTCGCTCTCCGAAGCCCTGGCCCGGGCGCTCAAGTACAACTACGACCACCGGCTGGCGCTGATGGAATCGGCGTTGCAGGATGCGCAGCTTGATCTCGCCGCCTTCAACATGCTGCCGCGTCTGGCAGCCAGCGCCGGCTATCTGGCCCGCAGCAACGAGGCGGCCTCGTCGAGCCTCTCGGTGCTGACCCGGCGGCAGTCGCTGGAACCCTCCACCTCGCAGGACAAGGAGCGCTGGGTCGCAGACCTGACCCTGTCCTGGAACGTGGTGGACTTCGGTGTCGCCTACTTCACCTCGCGCCAGCAGGCGGACCGGGCCCTGATCGCGGTGGAGCGTCGCCGCCGCGTGGTCAACAATCTGGTGAAGGAGGTGCAGGCCGCCTACTGGCGCGCCGCCACCGCCGAACTGCTGCTGCCGCAGCTCGAACGGGCCATCGCCGAGGCGGAGTCCGCCCTGGGCAAGAGCCGCGAGATCGACCGCCAGCGCCTGGGCCCGCTGATCGAGACTCTGGAATACCAGAAGACGCTGCTGACCGTGCTCAGCCAGCTCCGCCGGCTGCGCTCCGACCTGACGGTCGCCAAGGCGCAGCTTTCGGCCCTCATCAACGTGCCCCCCGGATCGGACTTCAGGCTGGTGCCGCCGGTGCTGGTGAACGATCCCAAGGCCCTGTCCGGGATCGACATGCGCCGGCTGGAGATGGCAGGCCTGACCTGGCGGCCGGAGCTGCGCGAGGAGGCTTATCAGGAGCGGATCGACCGCGCCGGCGTCTGGAAGGAGATCACCCGGCTGTTCCCGAACCTTCAGCTCAGCACGGGCCTGAACTTCGACAGCAACTCCTATCTGGTGAACCAGAACTGGGCGGATCTGGCCGTCCGCGCCACCTACAACCTGTTCTCCCTGCTCCAGGGGCCGAAGGCCATCACGGCGGCGGAGGTGCAGCAGTCGGTCACGCGCACGCGCCGGCTGGCCCTGTCGGTCGCCGTCGTCACCCAGATCAATGTCAGCCTGCAACAGTACCTCCAGGCGCTGGAGGCCTACCGCACGGCCCGCGACATCAGCGATATCGAGACCCGCATCGACGCCGCCGTCAGCGAGGGCGGCCTGCCGCAGACTCAGTCCGAGCTGGACCGCATCCGCCGCAGCACCGCCGCCATCGCGGCCGAACTGGACCGCTCGCGCAGCTATGCCGAACTGCAAGGGGCGCTGGCGAACATCTACACCGCGATCGGCCTGGACCTGCTGCCGCTGGATGCGCAGGAGACCGACCTGCCGGCCCTGAAGCAGGCGGTCGAGAACAGTCTGGCCCCCCTGAACCGCGGCGAGCTGCCCCCGATCCCCGACCTGCCGACGGACGCGATGGCGCAACTGGTGCGGCAGTTCACGGCGCCGCCCGCCGGCACCGGCACGGCGGATGCCCCGGCTGAAACGCCAGCCGAGGCCGTGGCGGACACCCCGACCGAGGCCGCACCGACGACCGGAGCGGGGACCACGCCATGAGGACCCGGATCGGAACGGTCGCGCTGGCCCTGCTGCTGGCAACAGCGGCAGGCCCGGCTTCCGCGACAGAACCCCAGGCCGCGTCGGTTTCCCCGCCGTCCCTGCCGGCACCCGCCCAGCCTGCCCCGGCCCCTTCCTCCCCCGGACCGACGGACGGGCTTCCGGGCTACGGTGCCGGCCGGCTGGTGCGGGCGCAGGTGGTCTCCCGCGATGCCACCCAGCTCGCCAGCCCGATGGCGGGGCGCGTCGTCTCCATGTCGGTGCGCGACGGGGAGACCTTCGAGAAGGGGCAGGAGCTGCTGAGCTTCGACTGCGCCCTGGCGGAGGGCCAGCTCGGCAAGGCCCGCACGGTGGCGGAGAAGACCCGGACCGTGCTCGCGGCCAAGCAGCGGCTGGAGAAGCTGGGTTCGGTCAGCCCCCTGGAACTGGCCGTCAGCGAGGCCGAGGCCAAGGAGGCGCAGGCCGACGTGCGGCTGATGGAGGTCACGGTCGGCCGCTGCCGCGTGCTGGCCCCCTATGCCGGCCGCGTCGCCGGCGTGCAGGTCCGCACCTGGCAGTATGTCGGGGAGGGCCAGCCGCTGCTGGACATCGTGGACCACAAGGTCCTGGAGGTGGAGATGATCGTGCCGTCGCGCTGGCTGGGCTGGCTGGGCACCGGCTACCGCTTCGACGTGCAGATCGACGAGACCGGCAGGCGCTACACGGCGGAGGTGGTCCGCCTCTCCGGCAAGGTCGATGCGGCCAGCCAGTCGATCAAGGTCTACGCCTCGATCGTCGGTCCGTCCGCCGACCTGCTTCCCGGCATGAGCGGCCGGGCCCTGCTCGACCACGCCTCCTGACGGCGGGACACACGATCATGGAAGCGGCCCCGGCCCGCCCGGCGGGCGTCGGCGACAGCCTGAACCGGCAGCTCCTGCGCATGGGGGCGATGCTCCAGCTCGAACGCCGCGCCCGCCGCTGCGCCCGGGAGGAGCTGCCCTTCGTCATGGTGAACGAGACGAACGGCCTGCTGCCCTACCAGCAGGCGCTGCTCTGGCAGGGCGACGGCAGCGGCGGCGGGCGCATCGCCGCCGTCTCGGGCCTTGCCGTGTTCGACGCGACCGGCCCCTACCTGTCCTGGGCCGCGAAGGTCTGCCGCCACCTGCTGGCGAAGCCGGCGGCGGAGGGGGGCGACCGTCCCCGCGTGGTCCGGGCCGGTGACCTGCCGCCCGATCTGGTCGCCGACTGGGCCGGGTGGCTGCCGGCGGAGGCCGTCTGGGCCCCCCTGCCCGGCCCCGCGCCACAGACCCCGGACGGGCTGCGCCTGGGCGGGCTGCTGTTCGCCCGCGCCGAACCGTGGAGCGACGCCGACCTGCACCTGCTGGACTATCTGGCCGACGCCTACGCCCATGCCTGGGTGGCGAAGGAGGCCAGGCTGGACGCCACCGCCTGGCTGCGCGGCCGCCGCCGGCTGCGGCGCGGCGCCGTGGCGGCCGCGGTGGCGGCGGCGCTGGTCCTGCTGCTGCCGGTGCGCCAGTCCGCCCTGGCCCCGGCGGAGGTGGTGCCGCGGACACCGACCCTGGTGCGCTCCCCCCTGACCGGCGTCGTCGAACGCATCCATGTCCAGCCTAACCAGACGGTCGCCGCCGGCGACCTGCTGCTGACCCTGGACCCGACCGAGCTGACGACCAAGCTGAACGTGGCGGTGAAGGCGCGCGACGTGGCGCTGGCGGAATACACCCAGGCCGCCCAGCTTGCCGTCTTCGATCCCGAGGCGAAGGCGCGGATGGCCGTGCTGGAGGCGCGGCTGGCCCAGCAGGAGCTGGAGGTCGGGTTCCTGCGCGACATGCTGGGCCGCGTGGCGATCCGCGCCCCGGAAGCGGGCGTGGCCGTGTTCGACGATCCCAACGACTGGCTGGGCCGCCCGGTCAGCCAGGGCGAACGGGTCATGCTGGTGGCCGATCCGGGTCGGGTGGAACTGGAGATACGCCTGTCCGCCGGCGATGCCGTCACCCTGCGGCCGGGGGCGGAGGTGCAGTTCTTCCCGAACGTCGCGCCCGCGGCGCCGGACCGCGGCACCGTGAGCTTCGTCGGCTACGCCGCGAGCCCCGGACCGGACGGCGTCCTGTCCTACCGTCTGAAGGCCGACCTGGAGGCCGACGGGGATCTGCGCATCGGGCAGCGCGGCACGGCCAAGGTGTTCGGCCCGCGCGCCCCCTTGATCCTGGCGCTGCTGCGCCGGCCGCTGGCGACGGTCCGGCAATGGCTGGCGATCTGAGATGGCCGGCGCCCTGATCCTTCCGGCCGGTCTGGCGCCTGCCGCGGCCCCGTTGCCGGCCCTGCGACAGGACCTGGTGTTGCTGCCGGGTCCCCCCAGCCGGCACGGCGCGCCCACCTGGACACTGCACGATCCGGCCGCACACCGCTTCTACCGGATCGGCTGGCTGGAGTTCGAGGCGCTGAGCCGCTGGGACCTGGGCACGGCCGAGGCCGTGGCCGCCGCCATCGGACGGGAGACGACCCTGCGCGCCGGGGCGGACGCGGTGAAAGCGGTGGCCCGCTTCGTCGAGATGAACGACCTGGTGCTGCGGACGGGGGCGGAGGCGACCGGGGCGCTGCTGCAACGGCGGCGCTCGGGCATCCTGAACCCGGCGCGCTGGCTGCTGAAGAACTACCTGTTCCTGCGCCTGAAGCTGCTGAACCCCGATGCCCTGCTGGAGCGGCTGCTGCCGGCCGTGGCCTGGGCCTTCACGCCGCGGCTGCCGCTGCTGGTGGCGGGGGCAGCCCTTCTGGGCCTGCTGCTGGTGCTGCGCCAGTGGGACCTGTTCGTCGCCGGGCTGGCCGAGATGGCGACGCCGGGCGGCGCCGTGCTGGTTGCGGCCGCCATCGGCGTCAGCCATCTGCTGCACGAGTTCGGCCACGGGCTGGCGGCGAAGCGGTTCGGCTGCCGCGTTCCCGGCATGGGGGTGGCCTTCCTGGTGATGTGGCCGGTGCTGTGGACCGACACGACCGAAGCCTGGAAGCTGCCCTCGCGCCGGCAGCGTCTGGCCGTGGCCGGCGGCGGCATCGTCGTGGAGCTGACCCTGGCCGCGCTTGCCAGCATCGCCTGGGCGCTGCTGCCGGACGGCCCCCTGCGCGCCGGCATGCATGTGCTGGCGGCGACGACCTGGGTCACCACCCTGCTGATCAACCTGAACCCCTTCATGCGCTTCGACGGCTACTATCTGCTGTCGGACCTGATCGAGGTGCCGAACCTGCAGGACCGCTCCTTCGCGCTGGGCCGCTGGTGGCTGCGCGAGCGCCTGTTCGGCTTCGGCAACCCGCCGCCGGAGCCGCTGCCCCCCGCGACCCGGCGCCTGCTGGTCGGCTACGCGCTGGGCACCTGGACCTACCGCTTCTTCCTGTTCCTGGGGATCGCGGTCCTGGTCTACCACGTCTTCTTCAAGGCCCTGGGGCTGTTCCTGATGGTGGTCGAGGTCTGGTGGTTCGTCGCCCGTCCCATCCTGCGGGAGATCGGCGAGTGGGCGAAGCTGCGCGGCAAGGTCAGGCTGAACGCCCCCACCCTGCGCACGGGCCTGCTGCTGGCCGGCGCCCTGCTGTTGTTGGTCGTGCCCTGGGGCAGCCGGGTCGGCGCGCCGGCCGTGCTGCGGGCGGGGGAGCAGGCGGTCGTCTTCACCACCGAGCCCGGCCGTGTGGCCGAGGTGAATGCGCAGAACGGCCGGACGGTGGCCGCGGGCGACCTGCTGTACCGGCTGGACTCGCCCGAGATCGCGTTCCGTCTGGCACAGGACGGGGAGAAGCTGCGCGAGCTGGAAGCGCGGCGGGCGGCCCAGGCGGTGGACCAGGAACTGGCCCGCGACAGCCGCATCGCCGCCGAGGAAGCGGGCGGGGTGGAAGCGCAGCGCGCCGCCGACCTGGCCCGGCGGGAACGGCTGGAGATCCGGGCTCCCATCGCCGGAACACTGACCGAGGTGCCGGCCACGCTGAAGCCGGGAACCTGGCTGCCGTCCGGCGAGCCGGTGGGGCTGGTGGTCGGCGCCGGCCCGGCCCTGGTCGAAGCCTATGTCCGGGAGGAGGACCTGCCGCGCCTGTCCGTCGGCGCCACGGCCTCCTTCCAGCCGCGCGATCCCTGGGCCTCGCCCGTGGAGCTGCGGCTGGAGAGCGTGGACACGGCCTCCGTGCCGACGCTGGAGCGGCCGGAACTGGCCTCGGTCAACGGCGGCCCGATCCCCGTCCATGCCGACCGCGACGGCCGGCTGCTGCCGCAGCGGTCGGTCTACCGCGTGCTGCTGCGCCCGGTCGCGCCGGATGTCCGGACCGACCGCATCGTCGCCGGCCAGGTCGCCATCGCCGGCGCGCGGGAGAGCATCGCCCTGCGCCTGCTGCGCCACGCCCTGGCCGTGATCGTGCGGGAGAGCGGCTGGTCCTGAGCCGCCGGCAGGGACCCGGGACTACTGCGGCAGGCCGGCGGGCTGGCCGGGGGAGCCGGGCCGCCGTTCCGTGAGCCAGGGGGCGGCGACGCCCAGGTTCCAGTCCGCCTGTTCCGCGAAGGACAGCAGGACCTGGAGGATCTGGTGCATCTCCGCGGCACTGCTGGAGATGCTGGCCAGCCCCCCCTCCTCCGAGAAAAGCTCCAGGGTGAAGCCGCCGCCGCGGAGATGCACGTCCACCCGGGTGACCAGGGCGGCCGTGATGCCGGTGCGGGCGGCGGCATCGACCGTCCAGGGGCTTTCGCTGCGCACGGCCTGGGCCAGCGCCCCCTGGTGGGTCATGCGCACGACCTCGTCGCGCAGGTCCGCCGGGGCGCGCTGCGCCGGCCGGTTCACCCGCTCCAGCGCCCCCGCCAGGGCGGAAGCCAGCCGGTGCGTCATCCGCCGGGTCATGCACACGACCCGCGGCGGTTCCGCCGGGCCGAGCAGCAGGAACAGACGGTCCTCGCGCGGGTCGTACTGGAAGGTCACTGTCGCCTGATCGGCCATCCGCGAAGGGTCCCCGGTCCGTCGCCCCCGGCGGGGGCCTGCCGTCAGCATGATTAGCGGATTCGGGCCGTCCGCAATACCCCCGTCGGCAAACTGTCGCTGCCCGGCCGTTCGTTCCTTATGAAATTACAGCGCCCTTGAGTTCCAGGTGGAACGCCCTTAATCTCAAGGTGGGAGGTGCGCATGTCCGACAGGCACGTTTCCGGCGAAGCCCAGGTCTCCGACGCCGCCCTGGTGACCAAGGCGGTCCTGCGGGCCGCGGCCCGGCTGGGGCTGACCCAGGCGGAACTGGCGAAGGTGCTGGGGATCGGGACGGCATCGGTGTCGCGCATGGCAGCCGGCCGGCAGGAACTGGACCCCGGCGGCCAGGCCAAGGCCTATGAGATAGCGCTGCACCTGATCCGGCTCTACCGCTCCCTGGACGCCCTGGCCGGGGAGGCTCCGGGCTATGCGGCCTGGTGGATGCGCCAGCCGAACCGCTGGCTGGGCGAGGTCCCGGCCGACGCCATCCGGAGCGTGCGGGGCCTGATCGCCACGGTGGACCATCTGGACGCCTTCCGTGCCCGCGTCTGACGGGCGCGCATCCGGACTGTCTGCCCACGCCGGTGCCTATGCCGGTCGCGTCTGGCGCTCCGTCGAGTTGCAGAGCCGGATCGCGACCATGGGACTGGTGGACAGCCTGGCCGAGCAGGAACGCCTGGAGGCGTTGCTGGACGGGGCGAAGCCGCGCTACCGGCCCGGGACCGAGGGGCTGCATTACCTGCTGAAGACGCCGTTCCGCTACAAGCCCTTCGACCGCTGGGGCTCCCGCTTCTCGCGCCCGCACGGCCATGGCCTGTTCTACGCGGCGGAAGCGCGGCGCACGGCCCTGGCCGGGACGACCTTCTACCGGCTGCTCTTCCTGGCCGGGCCGGAGGAACCCCGGCTTCCGGCCACGAAGTTCACCTACACGCTGTTCGCAGTGGATGTCGCCGCCCCGCAGGCGATCGACCTGACATTTCCGCCCTTCGCCGCGGACGCGGACCGCTGGACCGACCTCACGGACCTGACGCACACGCAGTCGCTGGGCGAGGCGGTCCGGGAGGCGGGGCTCGACGCCATCCGCTACCGCTCGGTCCGCGACCCCGATGGCGGGATGGCGCTGGCGCTGCTGACGCCGTGTTTCGCCTCGGGCCTCCGTGCGCAGGAGACGTGGCATCTGTCGCTGCTTCCCGCGGAGGCCGCCCTCTACCGCGACGGCGGGGGCCGGGGCGGGGGCGGCGGCGAGGTCTTCGCCTACGCCTGGTTCCTGCGCGATCCCCGGCTGGCCCCCCTGGCCCCCCTGCTCGAACGGGCTGTTTCCTGATCCCGCGGGCGCCCGGGCTATCCCGTCCGGATCGCGGGGCATCGGTCCCGTGCCTCCCCGGGGCGGGGACGGTCTCCCGGTCCGGGTAAGGCCATCGCTCCGCGCGCCATGGCGGTGGCGCGCACGTTCCCGCCACGCGGCCCCCTGAACGGTGCCGCGCGGAGAACGGGGATGCGATGGTCCGGAAAGCCTGGATTCAGGCCGTCCTGGCTGTGCTGCTGGCGGCTGCCGTGCCACCTGTGCAGGGAGCGAGGGCCGGCGAGGGCCGTCAGGTGCCGCCGGGGGTCGTGGCGCCGCTCCTGGACTGGGTGGGCCGGCATACGGGGCGGCCCGGGCTTGTGCCGCCCGTCGTCATCGCCAGCCGGCAGGCACTGCTCCGGCTGGACCGGGCGGCACAGCTCGCCGGCACGGACGAGCGCCTCCGCGCCGCCTACGTTCCCGGCGTGGTGATCCTGGATTCCGACACCTGGTCCCCCGCCGACCCGGTGGAGCTGAGCTATCTGGTCCATGAACTGGTCCACCATGCCCAGCAGCTCGCCGGGCGGGGCGGGGACTGCCGCGGACGGCGGGAGGAGGAGGCGTACCGTCTACAGAATCTGTGGCTGGCGGAGCGGGGCCTGCCGCCCGAGCACGATCCGGCCTGGATCGCCCGGGCGGCCGACCTCTGCTGACCCTGCCGGCGCAGATCCTGCGCTACGCCGTCTCCAGCCCCAGCGCCGCCCGTACCCGGCGCAGCAGGTCCGCCCGGGTGGGATCGTCCGGTGCCGTCTGCAACCGCTGGGACAGGGCGAGCACCGTCTCGGCGTAGCTGTTGTGCCAGTCGCGCTCCGGCAGGTGACCGCCGGGCAGGCGTTCGGCGACCATCTCGACCGGCGGTTCGCCGCTGCCGGTCAGCACGATGCGCTCGTCCAGGGCCGGGGTCAGGATACGGGTCCCGTCGATCCCGGCCTCGGCCAGCCTGTCGCGCAGGGCGATCCGCTGGGACTCCTCGCCATGGGTGAGGATGATGCCGCGGGAGACGGGCATCCGCTCCCGCGTCCAGTTGAGAAGCGCCGTCTGATCGGCATGGCCGGAGTAGGCGTCCAGCGTCCGGATGCGGGCATGGACCTGCACCTCCTCGCCATGGATGCGGACGGTCTTCGCCCCTTCCTGGAGGATGCGGCCCAGGGTGCCCGGCGCCTGATAGCCGACGAACAGCACCGTCGCGTTGCGGCGCCACAGATTCTGCTTGAGGTGGTGGCGGATGCGCCCGGCGTCGCACATGCCGCTGGCGGCCATGATGATGGCACCGCCGGCCAGCCGGTTCAGCCGCTTGCTGCCCTCGGTCGATTCCACCAGATGCAGGTTGCCGCGCCGGAACGGCGGCGGCGTGCCCGGCTGATTGACATGCGGCAGGTACTTCTCGAAGACGCCGGTGATGCGGACGGCCAGCGGGCTGTCGAGATAGACCTCCGTCACCGGCAGCGCACCGCTGTCGAACAGCCGGTCCAGGTCGTAGAGCAGCTCCTGCGTGCGTTCCACGGCGAAGGCGGGGATCACCAGATTGCCGCCCAGGGCGAGTGCCTTCCGCACCTCCTCCGCCAGCATGGCCTGACGGGTCGCGTCATCCACATCGGGGCGCTGGCGACCGCCATAGGTGGACTCGACCACCACCCAGTCCATCTTCTCCGGTCCGTCCGGACCGTCATGGAAGGGTTTCTTCTCCGGTCCCAGGTCGCCGGAGAAGAGGATGCGGGTGGTGCGGCCCGCCTCCGTCAGTTCCACCTCGATGGAGGCGGAGCCCAGCAGGTGTCCGGCATCCCAGAAGCGGGCCCGGGCCCCGGGCTGCACCTCGATCCACTTTCCGTAATCGACGCCGTGCAGCCGGTCCAGGCTGGCCTCGGCATCCTCGCGCGTGTAGATCGGCTCCACCTCGCCGCGGCCGCGCAGGCGGTTGCGGAAGTTCAGCCGCCGCACGTCCTGCTCCTGGATGAAGCCGCTGTCCGGCAGCATGTAGGCCAGCAGGTCGGCGGTCGCCCGGGTGCAGTGGACGCGGCCGGTGAATCCCGCCTTGACCAGCTTCGGGATCAGGCCGGAATGGTCGATGTGCGCATGCGTCAGCAGCATCGTGCCGATGCTGGAGGGATCGAACGGAAAGGGCCGCCAGTTCAGCTCCCGCACCGTCTTCGACCCCTGGAACATGCCGCAGTCGACGAGAAAGCTTCCGCCGCCGTGCTCGACCAGGAAGCAGGAGCCGGTGACGCCACCGGCCGCCCCGTGGAAGGTGATGCTCGGCTCGCCCGGCACGCGCCGGGGCTTCGCCGAGGGTGCCGGGGCCGAAGCCGGCCCGGCCTTCTTCGCTCGTTCGCTCATGGCGCCATGCTGGTCCCGGTAGACCAGCGGCGCCAAGCGGTCAAATTGGCGCTGCGGGGGAGTCAGGTTTGCACCGGGTGCAGAACGCGACGGGTCAATCCGGCCTTCCGGTACGGAGTCATCTTGATAATGCCTCGCATTTGCGCTAGGCGAGGACCGGGAGTCCAGCGGGGTCGGGAAGGGGGGACCGTTGCGCGACGCGGTCGTGGACATCGAGATCGGGGAACTGTACGCGGCACACGGCGGCTGGCTGTGCGACTGGCTGCGTCGGCGCACCCGCTGTCCGGAGCGGGCATCCGATCTGGCCCACGACACCTTCTGCCGGCTGCTGGAACGCGGTCGGAGCGCTCTGCCGCTGGAGCCTCGCCCCTTCCTGGCCACCGTCGCCCGCCGCCTGCTGGTGGACGACATCCGCCGGCGCGAGGTCGAGCGCGCCTACCTGGACGTCTGTGCGGCGCAGGCCGGCGACGCGGACCTCCTGACGCCCGAGCGGATCGCAGAGGCGACCCAGCTCCTGGCCGGCATCCTCCAGCTCCTGTGGGAACTGCCGGACCTGACGCGCCGGGCCTTCCTGCTGCGCCGGCTGGAGGGGCAGGGCCATGCTGAGATCGCGGCGGTGCTGGGCGTATCCGAGCGCACGGTCAAGCGGCACATCGCTGCCGCCTACGCCCACTGCTACGCCCTGGCCTACCCGGAGCGATGAGCCCGACCCCGGCAGCGCGGCCGACCCCGGCCATGGTGGCGCAGGCCGCGCAGTGGGCGGCCACGCTGGACGACGAGCGGGCGACCCAGGAGGAGCACGACGCCTGCGAGGCGTGGTGCCGGCAGGACCCGCTGCACCGTCTGGCGTTCGAGCGGATGCGCAGGCTGGACAGGCGCTTCGAGCAGTTGAGCGAGCTTGACCGTCAGGTCCTGCGCGTCGCGGCGGACCGGCCCGGACGGAGTGCTGTCGGACGGAGTGCCGGCGCGGTCCGCCGCGGGGCCCTGCTGGGGATCTGCCTGCTGTTCGGCCTCGGCTGGCTTGCGGCCGGGCTGCCGCAGGTGCGCGCCCTGTTCCCGGACGAACGGACGGAGCGGGGCGAGCGGCGGGACATGCGTCTGGCAGACGGCTCCGGCCTGACGATCGACACGGACACGGCGCTGGACATCCGCCTGTCGGCCGGGATGCGGCGGATCGAGCTGTTCGGCGGGCGCATCCTGGCCGAGGTGGCGCACGACCCGGAACGCCCCTTCACCGTCGCCACCGCCGACGGAACGGTGACCGCCCTGGGCACCGCGTTCAGCGTGAGGCGGGACGGCGGGCGGACGCTGGTGACCGTCGTCGCCTCCCGCGTGCGGGCCTGTCCGGCGACGACGGGAGCAGCGTGTCTGGAGCTGGGCCCCGGCGAACAGGCACAGCTCGCGGGCGGCAGCGCGACCCGGCTGGCCCCGGTGGACCCCGCCGGCGCCACCGCCTGGACCCGGGGCTGGCTCGTGATCGACGACCAGCCGCTGACGGCGGTGCTGGAGGAGCTGAACCGCTACCGGGCGGTGCCGGTCCGCTTCGAGGCCCGGACTCTGCAAGGGCTGCGGGTGACAGGCAGTCTTCCCCTGGACAACAGCGGCCGCGCCCTGGATGCCCTGGCCGGCATGCTCGGGCTGCGGCTGCTCCGGCCGGACGCCGGCGGGCCGGTCGTCCTGCCGCCGGAGCGCTGACGGCCGCGGCGCATTTTTCCGTGGCCCGTTTTCCGACCCTCGTCCGTCCCCCTGGTGAAAGCAGACCTTACAGGTGGGACGATGGCAGGAGTTCGGAGCAGGACGGTGGGCAAGGCGGCCGCCATGGCGCTGGTGCTGGCAGCGGGGACGGCCGGCCCGGCCTGGGCGCAGGGACAGGCGGCGGCAACGGCACGGATCGAGATACCCGGCGGCCCGCTGGGCGCCGCCATCGCCCGGCTGGGCCAGCAGGCCGGCGTGATCGTCACCGTCGATCCGGGCCTGGTCCGCGACCGGCGCACGGACGGCCTGTCCGGGACCTATGCGCCGGCCGCGGCGCTGGAACGGATGCTGGCCGGCACTGGCCTTCAGGCCGAACCGGACGGCAGCGGCGGCTTCCGCATCCGGCCGGTTCCCGCAGCCGCTCCCCCGGCCCCGCCGCCGGCCCCCCGCCCCGCCGCGGCATCAACGCCGGTCCCGCCGCCGCCGACCCCCATCGAGGAGATCGTCGTCGTCGGCACCCTGACGGACGTGGCGATCGGGCCGGCGGAGATCGAGCGGCGGCAGGCCACCGATCTGGCCGACCTGTTCCGCCGCGTGCCGTCCGTTTCGGTGGGCGGATCGCTGGGCATCGCGCAGAAGATCTATGTCCGCGGCCTGGAGGATTCCCTGCTGAACGTGACGGTGGACGGCGCGCCCCAGCGCGGCACCCTGTTCCACCACATCGGCCGGGTCTCCATCGAGCCGGAACTGCTGGAGAGCGTCGAGGTCCGGGCCGGCGCCGGCGAGGCGACCTCCGGTTTCGGCGCGGTCGGCGGCGCCATCCGCTTCAGGACGCGGGACGCCGAGGACCTGCTGGCCCCCGGCCAGCGTCTGGGCGCGCTGGCGAAGGCGAGCTACTTCACGAATGACGGGCACAAGCTGAGCGGCACCCTCTATGGCCGCCTGATCGGCGACATCGGGTTCGTCGGCTCGGTCGTGCGTGTGGACCGCAACGACATGAAGGACGGCGGCGGCGACCGGCTGCGTGGCACCGCGGCGGAGCAGCGGCTGGCATTCCTGAAGCTCGGCGGCGACATCGCCGACGGGCACCGGCTTTCGATCAGCTATGAGCAGCGCGACGAGGAGGCGTCGTTCGGGCAACGTCCGAACTGGCCGGTGCTGGAGGGCGCACCGCTGTTCCCGGCGGAGGCGCAGCGGCGGACGGCGGTGGCGAACTACCAGGCCGACCTCGGTCCGCTGCGGATCGAGACGACGGGTTACTGGACCGAATCCGAGTTCACCCAGAACCGTTACGACCGCTGGGGACTGTACGGCGCGACGATCCGCAGCCAGGGCTTCGATCTGCGCGGACGCGCGACACCGGGCGACCACTCCCTGGTCGCCGGGATGGAGTACCGGGACGACCGGGTGGCGGGCGGCTACCGGGGCGATCCGGCCGTCTGGGGACAGTGGTCCTGGAACCCGTCGGTCGGCCGCTTCGTCGAGACGGGGGACGTGTTCGGCCTCTACGCCCAGGATCACTGGCGGATCATCGACCCGTTGCTGCTGAGCTTCGGGCTGCGCTACGACGCCTACGACATGGCGCAGGTCACCTACGGCGACGGCACCGACAGCGACGGGATCAGCGTCAACGCCGGCTTCACCTACGACCTGCCGGCGGGCTTCAGCATCAATGCCGGGTTCGCGGAGGCCTTCCGGGGCAAGGAGATCGGGGACGCCTTCACGCTGGAGAAGCGGCCCGGTCGCATCAGCCTGTCGCCGACGCTGAAGCCGGAGCGGGTGGACAACTACGAGGCCGGCCTCAGCTACGCCCGGGACGGCTGGCGCGGATCGGCCGTCTACTACCACATGCGGATCGACAACGTGATCCTGGACCAGCTCGGCAGCGGGCCGCGGCCGCAGGACGCCGTCTATTACGAGAATGTCGGCCGGTTCAAGTCGGACGGCGTGGAGATCCGGGCCGGTTACAGCCACGGCCCCTTCACCCTGGACGCCTACTTCAACCACTATGTCTCCAAGCTGAACGGCGACGAGGTGGAGGGCTACGAGCACATCGCCCTGGGCAATTCCGTCGGGGACAACTGGAACATCAGCGCCGGTTACACCCCCGTCCCCGGCCTTGAGCTGGAAGCCGCGTTGACCCGGTTCGAGAGCCTGGACGGCATCGAGGTGCTGCAACGGTCGGTGGCGATCGGCTGGATCGGTGAGACCCAGCGCGTGGACAAGCCGGGCTACACGGTGGTCGATCTCTTCGCCCGCTGGCAGCCCTTCGGCGACGACCGGCTGACCCTGCTCGGCGCCGTCTACAACCTGTTCGACAAGCGCTACCGCGCCCACTCCAGCGTTGCCGACTACACGGCCATCCCGGGCTGGGAGGGGATCGCCGGAATCTACGAGCCGGGCCGCGACATCCGGCTGACCGCGGCGGTGCGGTTCTGACGGTGCCGGCGCCCCCGACGGAAACCCGGCCGCCGCCGCCGGCCGGCAGGCGCTGGCGGTCCCTGCTGCGCGCCGGCCACCGCTGGTTCGGGCTGGCCGGCGCCCTCTGGCTGATCCTGATGTCGCTGACCGGGTCCGCCATCGTCTTCTACGGCGAACTGGACCGCTGGCTGAATCCGGATCTGTGGACGGTGCCGGCGTCGGAGGTGGCGGCACCGCTGGACCGCGCCGTGGAGCGGGCGGGCGAGGCCCTGCCGGGGTTCGCCCCGCGCTTCATCGACCTGCCCGACGCCCCGGACGACGCGGTGATGATGACCGGCACCGTCGCGCAGGACGGGGCCGCGGCGCGGTCGGTGCAGGTCTTCACCGATCCGCGCGACGGGACGGTGCTGGGGTGGCGCTTCTTCGAGACGGTGGCATTCGACCGCCGCCATCTGATGACCATGCTCTACGACCTGCATCTGGACCTGATGCTCGGTCCGGCCATGACCTGGTTCCTGGGGCTGGTGGCGCTGCTCTGGATCGCCGACCATGCCGCCGCCCTGGTGCTGGCTTTCCCGGTCGCGGCGAAGTGGCAGGCCTCCTTCCGGGTCGGCGGTCCGCGCGGAAGCCTGCGCCGGCTGTTCGACCTGCACCGGGCCAAGGGGGTCTGGCTCTTCCCGGTGACGCTGGTGCTGGCGGTGTCCAGTCTGGCCCTCACCTGGCACGAGGAGGTCCGCTGGGCGGCCCGGCTGGTCGTGCCGGTCTCGGAGCGGCTGCATCTGAGCTTCCCGGACCGCCCTGCGGAAGCGCACGCCATGAGGCCCCCCGTGGGGATCGACGCCGCCCTGGCCGTCGCCGGGACCCGGTCCGGTGCCCGGATCGACAGCATCGTGGTGCTTTCCCGCAAGGGGGTCTATGGCGTGCGCGCCTTCGACGAGCGCGACATGGACGGCTATGGCCGGCTGTGGATCTACGTCTCGATGCAGGACGGGGCCATCCTGGGCCAGCGGCACGACCGTGGCGAAGGACCGGGAGACGCCTTCTTCGCCTGGCAGTACCCGCTGCATTCGGGCAAGGGGCTGGGCCTGCCCGGCCGCATCGTCGTGCTGGTGGCCGGGCTGGCCACGGTGGCGCTGTGCGTCACCGGCCTGTGGCTGTGGTGGCGGCGGCGCTGAGTTTCACCGGGCGGGTCAGTAGGGCGCGAAGCGGCGGACCGCCTCGTCCACCTGTAACGGCCGGCCGATCATGGGGAAGGCGCGCTGGGCGCAGTCGGCCCGCTCGCAGACCTTGCAGCCGGCGCCGATCGGCGTCGCGGCCTCGGGATCGGCAAGGTCCAGTCCCTTGGCGTAGACCAGCCGGGCGGCATGGCGCAGGTCGCAGCCCAGGCCGACGGCGAACTGCCGGGCCGGGGCGCCGAAGCCGCCGGCCCCCCGGCCGACCGTGCGCGCGAGCCAGAGATACTGCCGCCCGTCGGGCATCGCCGCGCGCTGGATCAGGATGCGACCCGGCTGGGCAAAGGCCTCGTACACGTTCCAGAGGGGACAGGAGCCGCCGACGCGGGAGAAGTGGAAGTCGGTGGCCGACTGCCGCTTGGAGATGTTGCCGGCCCGGTCCACCCGCACGAAGAAGAAGGGCACCCCGCGCTCACCGGGCCGTTGCAGCGTGGAGAGGCGGTGGCACACCGTCTCGAACCCCACACCGAACTGCCGTTCCAGCCGCTCGATGTCGTAGCGCAGGGCCTCCGCCGCCGCCAGGAAGGGCCGGTAGGGCAGCAGCACCGCCCCGGCGAAGTAGCTGGCGAGCCCGATGCGGGCGAGTCGCCGCGCCTCTTCGCCGGAGAAGTCGGCCTGGGCGATCAGCCCGTCCAGCATCGCCCCCCGGTCCAGGAAGGCAAGCTGCGTCGCCATCTGGAAGGCCCGCTGCCCCGGCGTGAGATCGGCCGAGAGGCGCAGCGTGCGGCTGGCCGCGTCGTAGCGGCGGGGCACCGCGGCCTCCCCGTCCGCCAGCACGCGGACATCGTGCCGGCGTGCCAGATGCCGCGCCAGCCCGGCGGCCATGTCGCCGGCCACCAGCCCCGCCTCCCGCTGGAGCGCCTCCCCCGCCTCGTCCAGCTCCGCGACATGGTTGTGGCGGGCATAGAAGAAGTCGCGCACCTCCTCGAACGGCATCAGCGGCTTGGCGGCGTCCTGCCAGCCCTCGCCGAGATGGCCGGAGAGCTGCTCCAGCCGGCCCGCCGCCTCGCGGCCGCGGCGGTGCAGCGCCAGCAGCGCGCGCCCCACCGCCGGCATGCCCGCCGCCAGTTCACGCAGCTCCGCCAGCGCCACCCCGTCCGCCAGGCCGGCCTCGGACAGCGCCTCGCGCAGGTCGGCGATGAGGCGCGCCTCATCGTCCTCGGAGAACATCTGCACGTCCACGCCGAAGACGGCGTTGATCCGCAGCAGCACCGGCACCGTCAGCGGCCGCAGATTCTGTTCGAGCTGGTTCAGGTAGGAGGGCGACAGCTCCAGCGCCCGGGCCAGCGCCGCCTGGGTCAGCCCGCGCTCCTCCCGCAGCCGCCGCAGCCGCACGCCGACGAACTGCTTCCGCACCCCTCCCTCCATTCGCAAGATTCGCAAATCCACTGAAGATCCTGCGCTGATCTTCACAAATTCAGCCGTTCCAGGAAGGCACGGCCTGCGAATATTGAGAAGACAGACACCGATGACAAGCAGATTGGAGGGGACGATGTCCAGCGCCGCGGCGGAACGACAGACGCCGGAGACGGACGCCGGACCGGGACGGGCGACCGTCCTGCTGGAGACGGTCTTCCCCGACGCGTCCAACCATTACGGCACCCTGTTCGGCGGCCACGCCCTGAGCCTGATGGGCCGGGCCGCCTACATGGCCGCCAGCCGGCGCGCCGGCTGCAATGTCGTGATGGCGGCGACCGATGCGGTCCGTTTCCACCGCCCCGTTCCCGTCGGGCACCTGCTGGAGCTGACGGCGCGCGTCGTGCGCACCGGCCGCAGCTCCCTCACGGTGCAGGTCGATGGTGTCTCCGAAGCGCCGGCCGGTGGTCCCCGCCACGACGTGCTGAGCGGTCGGTTCGAGATGGTCGCCGTGGATGCGCACGGCCGGCCGCGCCCCTTCGATGCCGGGAGAGTGCAACCGTGAAGTCCCACGCCGTCCGTTCCCACAGGTCCGCCGATACCCTGCCGCGGGAGGAGCAGCTCGCCTGGAAGCTGGCCGCGGTGGCCGCCGACCCGGTGCCCGTCGATGCCGACGTGGCCGCGATGATCGCCAACCGGATCATCGACAATGCCGCCGTCGCCGCGGCTTCGCTGAACCGGCGGCCGGTCGTCAGCGCCCGCGACCAGGCCATCGCGCATCCCTTCTCGCCCGGCGCCACCCTGTTCGGGCTCTCCCCCTACCGCCGCTATGCGCCGGAATGGGCGGCCTGGGCCAACGGCGTCGCGGTGCGCGAACTGGACTATCACGACACCTTCCTGGCCGCGGACTATTCGCACCCGGCCGACAACATCCCGCCCGTGCTGGCCGTGGCGCAGCATTGCGGCCTGACCGGCGCCGACCTGGTGCGCGGCCTTGCGGCCGCCTACGAGATCCAGATCAACCTGGTGAAGGGCATCTGCCTGCACGAGCACAAGATCGACCACATCGCCCATCTCGGCCCGTCGGCCGCCGCCGGCATCGGCGCCGCCCTGGGCCTGCCGGTGGAGACCATCTTCCAGGCGGTGCAGCAGGCGCTGCACGTCACGACTACGACGCGGCAGTCGCGCAAGGGCGAGATTTCGAGCTGGAAGGCCTACGCCCCGGCCTTCGCCGGCAAGATGGCGGTGGAAGCGGTGGACCGCGCCATGCGCGGCGAAGGTGCACCGTCGCCCATCTACGAGGGCGAGGACGGCTTCATCGCCCGCATGCTGAGCGGTCCCGGCGCCGTCTACACCGTGCCCCTGCCGGAAGCGGGAGAGCCCAGGCGCGCCATCCTGGACAGCTACACCAAGGAGCATTCGGCCGAGTACCAGAGCCAGGCCCTGATCGACCTGGCCCGCCGGCTGCGGCCGCGGATCGGGGACCTCGCCCGCGTCCGCGACATCCTGATCCGCACCAGCCACCACACCCACCATGTCATCGGCACGGGCGCCAACGACCCGCAGAAGATGGACCCCGGGGCCAGCCGCGAAACGCTGGACCATTCCATCATGTACATCTTCGCCGTCGCCTTGCAGGACGGCGGCTGGCACCACGAGCACTCCTACGCGCCCGAGCGCGCCCGCCGGCCGGACACGGTCGCCCTCTGGCACAGGGTCAGGACCGAAGAGGACCCGGCGTGGACGCGCCGCTACCACAGCCACGATCCGGCGGAGAAGGCGTTCGGTGGCCATGTCGTCATCACGCTGGACGACGGATCGGTGATCGAGGACTCGATCGCCGTGGCCGATGCCCACCCGCTGGGTGCCCGCCCCTTCGCCCGCGACCAGTACGTGGCGAAGTTCCGCACCCTGGCCGACGGCGTCGTCGCCCGGGCCGAGCAGGACCGCTTCCTCGCCCTGGTGGACCGGCTGCCGACCCTGACCGCGGGCGAACTGTCGGGTCTGGGCTTCACCGTCGATCCCGACTCCCTGGCCCGCGGTGCGAACCGCGGTCTGTTCGACCGGCGGGCCTGAGGCCCGGAAAGGAGGCACCATGACCAGCATGACCCCATCCGACGTCACGCCTGCGCCGGCACCGAAGAAGTCCGTCAGCCTGTCCGGTGTCGTCGCCGGCAACACCGCCCTGTGCAGCGTCGGGCGCAGCGGCAACGACCTGCAGTACCGCGGCTACGACATCCTGGAGCTGGCCGCCCGCTGCGATTTCGAGGAGGTCGCGCACCTGCTGGTCCATGGCAGCCTGCCGACCCTGATCCAGTACAAGGCCTACAAGGCAAAGCTGCGCGGTCTGCGCGGCCTGCCGGCGGCGGTGAAGCGGACGCTGGAGACGCTTCCCGCCGCCGCACACCCGATGGACGTGCTGCGCAGCGGCGTGTCCGCCCTGGGCTGCGTCCTGCCGGAAAGCCCCGACCACAACCCGGCCGGGGCGCGCGACATCGCCGACCGGCTGATGGCCTCCCTGGGCTCGATGCTGCTCTACTGGCACCATTTCGCCCATCACGGCCGCACCATCGAGGTGGATACCGACGACGACAGCATCGCCGGCCATTTCCTGCACCTGCTGCACGGCGAGCGGCCGCCGCCGGAGTGGGTGCGGGCGATGCAGGTCTCCCTGATCCTCTATGCCGAGCACGAGTTCGCCGCCTCCACCTTCACCGCCCGCTCCATCGCGGGCACCGGCGCCGACCTCTATTCGGCCGTCACGGGCGCCATCGGTGCCCTGCGCGGGCCGAAGCACGGCGGCGCCAACGAGGCGGCGCTGGAGGTGCAGAAGCGCTATGCCGACCCCGACGAGGCGGAGGCGGACATCCGCCGCCGGGTGGCGGCGAAGGAGGTGGTGATCGGCTTCGGCCACCCCGTCTACACCATCGAGGACCCGCGCAACGCCGTCATCAAGCGCATCGCCCGCGATCTGGCGGAGGGCAGCGGCGAGACGGCCCTGTTCGAGATCGCCGAGCGCATCGAGGGCGTGATGGCGGGGACCAAGGGCCTGTTCGCCAACCTGGACTGGTACAGCGCCGTCACCTACCACCAGATGGGGGTGCCGACGGCCATGTTCACGCCGCTGTTCGTCATCGCCCGCACCTCCGGCTGGTGCGCCCATGTCATCGAGCAGCGCCAGGACAACCGGCTGATCCGGCCGTCGGCCCGCTATGTCGGGCCGGAGAGCCGGTCCTTCGTGCCCCTGTCCGCCCGCCAGGGCACGGCGTCGCCGGCCATCGGCCGGGCGCCGGCGGCGTGAGGGGGCGGCCATGTCCTGCTACGGCACGATGCCCTATCTGATCGCCACCGACCTGCCGCCGACCCCGCCGGGCGACCGGTTCCGCGCCCTGCTGGCCCGGCCGGGCATCCTGCGCCTGCCGGGGGCGCACAACGGGATGGCGGCATTGCAGGCGATGGCGGCGGGGTTCGACGGGCTGTACCTGTCCGGGGCGGCGATGACCGCCTCCATGGGGCTGCCGGACCTCGGCCTCATCACCCTGGAGGAGGTCGCCTTCTTCATCCGTCAGGTCGCCCGCGCCAGCGGCCTGCCGGTGCTGGTGGACGGCGACACCGGCTATGGCGAGGTGCTGAACGTCATGCGCATGGTCCGCGTCTTCGAGGAGGCGGGGGCGGCGGCGGTGCATCTGGAGGACCAGGTGCTGCCGAAGAAATGCGGCCACCTGAACGACAAGCGGCTGGTCCCGCCGGCGGAGATGGCGGCCAAGGTGGCGGCCGCGGCGAAGGCGCGGCGGCATCTCTACCTGATCGCCCGCACCGATGCCGCGGCGTCGGAGGGGCTGGAGGGCGCGGTCGCCCGCGCGAAGCTCTATCTGGAGGCCGGAGCGGACGCGATCTTCCCCGAGGCGCTGACCAGTGCGGAGATGTTCCGCGAGTTCGCCCGCCGGATGCCCGGCGTGCCGTTGCTCGCCAACATGACGGAGTTCGGCCGCACCCCGGTCTTCACCGCCGGCGAGTTCGAGGCCATGGGCTACCGCATGGTGATCTGGCCGGTCAGCAGCCTGCGCGTCGCCAACAAGGCGCAGGAACGGCTCTACGCCACGCTGGCGCGCACCGGCTCGACGGAAGCGATGCTGCCCGACATGCAGACCCGGGCGGAGCTTTACGCCACCATCGCCTATCACGACTACGAGGCGCTGGACGCCTCCATCGGGCGGACGGTGCTGCCCTGAGGACGGGCCGCCGGCCCCCGCTCTTCCTGTCGTATCCGGTCCGCGCTCAGCCGTGCCATTGTAGCCGCCAGGACGGCAGCGTGATCCGCAGGGTCGTGCCCTGGCCGTAGCGGCTGCGTAAGGAGACGCGCCCGCCATGCGCCTCCATCAGGGCGCGGACGATGGAGAGGCCCAGGCCCGTGCCCTCCGTGCTGCGGGTATAGACGTTCCCGGCGCGGAAGAAGGGCTCGAAGACGTGCTCCATGTCGGCCTCGGCGATGCCGATGCCGGTGTCGCTGATCTCCAGCCAGAGGTCCTCCCCGTCGTGGCCGCCCAGCACGACGCTGACCTGACCGCCGGGCGGGGTGAACTTCACGGCGTTGGAGAGCAGGTTCAGCAGGATCTGGCGGACAGCCCGCGCTTCCATGTCCAGCAGGATGCGGTAGGGAGGTTCCTCCCAGACCACGGCGATGCTCCGCGCGCGGGCCTGATCCTCGACCATGCGCAGGGCCTGGCGGATTTCGTCGTTCAGACAGACAGGGGCATCGGCCGCGGCCGCCGCGCCCGGCTGCATCCGGCCCAGCGTCAGGATGTCGTTGATGAGGTCCAGCAGGTGGCGGCCGGCGTTCAGGATGTCGGTCGCGTATTCCTGATAGCGGGTGTCGCCCACCGGCCCGAAGGTCTGCATCTGGATCATCTCGCTGAAGCCGATGATGGCGTTCAGCGGGGTCCGCAGTTCGTGGCTGGCGGCGGCGATGAACTTGCGCTGCTGTTCCATGGCGCTGATGGCCTGCTGCCGGGCGGCCATCAGGGCTTCCTCGGCCTGCTTGTAGGCCGTGACATCGTAAAGGCAGATCAGCGCCAGCTTGGTTCCCCCGCTCTCTCCCTGCGCATTGAAGACGGTCCGGCGGTCGAAGGAGAACCAGCGCCGGCCCCGCCGGGAAGACCAGACCTCCCGCGTCATGGGGAAATCGGTGAAAGCGGGATCGGCCAGTTCCGGCGGCAGGCCGAAGGTCTCCAGGAACGTTTCCAGCCGGTGCGGCAGGCGCTTGTCACCGGAGATGCCGAAGACGTCCCGGAACAGCCGGTTGACGGCGTGGACCTTCATCTCGTTGTCGTCGCGGATGCTGGCCACCAGGACGATGCCGTCGAGCAGCACGTCCAGGATCTCCCGCCGGACCTGCTTCTCCCCGCCCAGGCGGCGGGACACCCGCTCGATCTCGCGGACCATCCCATCCGGATTGCCGGCCTGGTCCACGGTGAGCAGACGGCCGACATCCGCGATCAGCCGGATGTCGGCGCGGCGCCACGGCCGCGTATGGCCGCGGAGCTGCTGCTTCCACAGCTCGAAACTCTTGCGCGGGCTGAGCCGGCCCTTGGCCGGGTCCCATTCGACCGGCTTGTCAGGATTGCCGCCCCAGTTGACCGTGCCGCCCACCTCTCCCGCGAAGGCGGCGATCACCACGGGGCCGGCGGGATCGATGAGCTGGGCGATGCAGCCGCTGGCCGCGGGACCGGGGGCCGGCAGGTCCGGCACGTCGCGGCCCAGACATTCGGAGACGAAGGACGCTTCCCCCGCACGATCAGCCAGGATGCGGGCGAACTGGCGCAGCCAGTCCGCTTCGGGCACCGCCCCCGTGGAGAGCACGCTGCGGCCCGCCACCAGGGCCACGCCGTCGGCGTCGATGGCGTTCAGCAGGCCCTGCCGGGAGAGGATGATGTCCTCCAGCGGGCTGCGGGAGCGGGCGACGACCCGTTGCAGCCGGGCGAACTGCCGGGCGGCCTGCCGGGTCGCCTGGGCATCGAGGCGGCGGGTCGCGGTACGGATCGACCGGGCCAGGGCGTCCGCGACCCGACAGATCCGCTGCTGGCGGTCAGGGTCGAGCCAGAAGGGCTGGGTATGGTGGCAGGCGATCAGGCCCCAGAGCGCCCCGTCCACGATGACGGACAGGGTCAGGCTGGCCGTCACGCCCATGTTGGCGAGGTATTCGATATGGACCGGGGAGAGGGAACGCAGATGCGCCAGCCCCAGATCCAGCGGCTGCCCCGTCTGCGGATTCAGCAGCGGCTCGATCGGTACGGGCAGGCTGTGGATGTCCACGACCTGCCGCAGCCGGGCCTCCAGATAAAGGCGCCGTGCCTGCGCCGGGATGTCCGACGCGGGATAGCGCAGGCCCAGATAGCTGGCCATGGAGCGCGAGCGTGCCTCGGCCACCACCTCCCCGGTCATGTCGGGGTGGAACATGTAGACCATCACCCGGTCGTAGCCGGCGACGGCCTGCACCAGGTCCGCCGCATCCTGGCAGGCGCGGTAGAGATTCCGCTCGTGCAGGATGCGCGACAGGGCCGGCCGGTCGTCGGGGGAGTCCGGAGCGGGGGCCATCACCTCCGCCCGTTCCATCTCCACGATGGTCATGCCGCCGCGGCGGTGGGCGCGCAGCCAGACGGTCAGGCCGGTCCGGGCGATACGATGGCGGCGCACCTTCAGGGGAGGCCTCTCCTCCGAGTCCGCGGCCGTGGAGTCCGCCCAGGTGGCGATGCCGCGCCCGAGCAGTGTGGAGAGCGGCCGGTCCAACGCCTCGGCGGGAAGAAGTCCCAGAAATTCCTGGAGGTTGGAGCTGCACTGCCGGACCACGCCAGCACCGTCGGCCGCCAGCAGAGCACCGTGCGACTGGATGTTGCCGAGGATATGGATCGGCTCCCGCGCACAGGCGTCGAGGTTGATCCTGCCGACCTGGTCAATCACGTCCACTGAAAAGATCCCCAAACGTCCAAGCCGGCCCAGGCATGCTTGCGCATGCTGTCATAAAAGAGGACCGCTGCAAACCGCAGGTGCGTCACATCGGCCCCGGACGGGAATCGTGGGGTCGCGCCTCCCGTCGCAAACCGCGGCGGGGGTGGGGGCATTCAACGATCGGTGGAGGGTTCTGTCAATCCGCGGCCGCCGCAAGGCAGTGCACAGGATGATGGCCGAGCACGTTCCGGAAATGGTCGATGGTCCGTTCCAGCCCTGTCGCCAGCGGCACGCCCGGCCGCCAGCCGAACAGCGCATCCGCCCGGCCGATATCGGGCCGGCGGCGGCGGGGATCATCCTGCGGCAACGGACGGAAGACGATGGGCGATGCCGATCCGGTCAGACGCAGCACCGTCTCCGCCAGTTCCAGGATGGTGAACTCACCGGGGTTGCCGAGATTGACAGGCCCGGGCTCCGCCTCCGGCGTTTCCATGAAGCGGACCATCCCGCGGACGAGATCGTCCACATAGCAGAAGGAGCGGGTCTGTGAACCGTCGCCGTAGATGGTGATAGGATCGCCCTTGAGCGCCTGCACGATGAAGTTGGAGACGACGCGGCCATCGTCCGGGTGCATGCGCGGCCCGTAGGTGTTGAAGATGCGGATGACCTTGATCGGCACCCCGTGCTGGCGGTGGTAGTCGAAGAACAGGGTTTCCGCGCAGCGCTTGCCCTCGTCGTAGCAGGCCCGCGGCCCGATCGGATTGACGTTGCCCCAGTATTCCTCCCGCTGCGGGTGTTCCTCCGGGTCACCGTAGACCTCGGACGTGGAAGCCTGGAGGATGCGCGCCTTCAGCCGTTTGGCGAGGCCCAGCATGTTGATGGCGCCGTGGACCGAGGTCTTCGTCGTCTGCACGGGATCGTGCTGGTAGTGGACCGGAGAGGCCGGGCAGGCGAGATTGTAGATCTCGTCCACCTCGACATAGAGCGGAATGGTCACGTCATGGCGCAGCACCTCGAAACGGGGGCAGTCGCGCAGGTGCTCGATGTTCCGTTTCGACCCGGTGAAATAGTTATCCACACACAGGACTTCGTTTCCTGATTCCAGCAAATACTCGCACAGATGGGAGCCGATGAAACCGGCCCCTCCGGTCACGAGGATGCGCTTCATGATGCCGCCCGCCCTTCCCTGCCCGGTGCCTGCCTTGTCGCGGCCGTTCCCCCGTTTGCCGGAGGCCCCTTCTGCCACGAGGCTGGCGGTTGAGACTGTCCCATGAACACCGTGGCAGGCGGGCCGGATCAGCGGCAGCCGGTTCTCCCACATCCGGGCCTGCCGGTGTGCGCCGGCCGGGGAAGCGGTTACCTCTCCCGCACGGCGACAGTGATCCGATCGACACGGGGACCTGGCCGCCAATGTCCCTGATCCACCGAACCGACGGCGAGGGCCGCCCCTGAAACCCGCAGCGGGGCTGGGGGGAGCGACTCAGCAGAGAGGCGGGGACGTTGTTTCGGTGACGTTCGCCATCCGGCCGACGTTGGAACGGGGACACGGCGGCCAAGCCCGCGGATCCCCTCCGGAGCCCCTGAAATGGCCGCAGGACAAGGATTCCGGGCGGATTTCTGGACCCTGAATCCAGAACCTAGGACCCCCTGCCCCGACAAGGATTCGCCGCCTTGATGGCGTGCTTCCCGGCTGCGTCTCCGTTCCCCCTCCGCCCCTGGCAGTCAGGCGTTCCCGAACCAGGTCAGGGCCTGCCAGCGCCTCTGGAACGGCCCGTTGACACCCACGCGACCGTCACGGTCCAATGTCGTCATGAACGCCGATTCGTTCTCAGGAGGGCGACGCCCCCGGTTCGACGTGCAATCGGCCCGGCTGGCCACAGGGGGCCGGGCGGCGCGGCAGGAGAGGCGTCAGGTTTCTCCCCGCGCCCTCTACCGTCGGCTGCTCGATGATCTGAAACGCCTCCATGGCATGCTTGCCGATCTGGAAGGTGGACTGGCCGGCGAAGTCCGTCTCGACCCCGACCTGCCTGAATCGCACTTTCTGGCCTTGCACCGCTTCAAAGGACTGCGCCCCCTTTTCGAGGAGGTTGAGTTCTTCATCGCGGTCATCGCTACCCATGCGGAGGGGCTGGACCCCCGCAAGCGGCGCAATGCCGACGAACAGCTTGATCTGCTCCGGCGGCGTCTGGCGAGACTTCATCTCGAAAGTGCTGCTCCGCTTCTGCGTCTGCTGGAACGCAAGCATGAGCCCTTGCCGTTGGGTACCCGTTATGTTCTGGAGTCCTGGCTCTCCGGTCTTGACCGCATGGAGCAGGATCTGGTGTCCGCCCGCGCCCAGCCAGACTGGCCAGCGCTGGATGCGCTTCTGGGCGAGGTCAGAAGCCTTTCCCTGGCGCTTCATCAACGGGCGCCCGATCTTCCGGATTTCAGCGCCGCTGCGGAAACCCCGGCTCAACAGCCCGTTCTGCCCCCCCGGTTGCCGGTCACTCACCCGCCTCACCCGGCTCCCGCCGTTGCTGACCGGCATCCGGTTCCCGAGGTGGTTACCCTGGTTCTTCAACGGCGGGAAGGAGCCGTTTTCGTCGATGGCTCCAGCTCCGGACCCCTGATGGCGGAGATCCACCGTCTCGGGCTGGGGCCGGCCCTGGTCGACGTTCTCGGCGTCCGCCCGGCGCTTCTGCCCATGCTTCTGGCCGGCCATGATCCGATTCCCCTGGATCGCATCGATCCGGCGGTCGCCTTCCTGCGTGATGCTCTGGGTGAACAGCGGTTCCATCTTGTCCGCCCTTGACCTCTCCCCTCCCCTTCTGTCCCGGCCCGGTTCGAGGTTTCAGTGACATTCCCTCCGGCCCCATTCTCTTCCGTTCCGATAGGGATTCGTGGTTTCGGTGACATCCCTCTCCGGGGCAGGCATGTTGCCCCGAGTCGCAGTCACTTCCGCCCGAGTCGTTGAACCCCGGAGCCTCCGGCGCTTTCCCGGTCATCCTTCTGGCAGGGATCCCTGCCCCGGTGTCCCGTGCCGGTCTGGAACCGCTGAAACCCTGTCAAGCGTGCGGAGGCGCGACGTGTTGAGCCTGTTAGATTCCGTTAGGGAGTTACAGGGTTTTCCAGTTACGGGCCGGAATCCGTTTCTGGAATCAAGAGCCTACGGCGATTTGCGTCGCCCAAACCGCGAGCGGGGGTCGCTGAAACAGCGAACCGGCGTGTCCGTAACTCCGAGTTCGGGTGCCCGAAGCAACGGGCTGGCGTGCCCCATCCAACGATCCCGGATTCCGCGTCGCCGAACCAACGAACGCCCCGACCCCGCGGATTCCCGGCCCTGTCACCGTTCCAACGAAGCCGGGTCGCCGTTCCCCCGTGTCCATGTCACTGAAACAACGAGATTCCGGCCCGGTGCTGGCGGTCCCGGAGGGGTCTGACCACCAAATCTTCGTTGTTTCGGTGACGTTCGCACAATCGCTTGTGGACAGCCCCGAACGTCTCGACCCAAATTTCCCGGACCGAGCATCCGCCTGCCGTCCATTCCGTTCGTTGTTTCGGTGACGGGGGGCAGGTGGCCCCGTCGTCCCCCGGACCGTCGTCCCTGGGTGCCGACCCTGATGAAAACCGCAGAGTCGTTGGATGGGTGACATGATGAAGACCATCGAAGAGGCGCATCAGCTTTCCCTCCTCGACAGCCCGCTGATCGGCAGCGTCAAGAATGAACGCTCGATCATGGTCTACAACTTCTTCGCGCTCACGAAGGAGAAGCGGCTGGATCCGATCCGCTATCAGGACGGCAAGGTCACGATCGAGGTGAAGGGCACGGATGCCGGCATCGCCACCATCTACGACAAGGAATTCCTGATCTACATCGCCTCGCTGATGGTCGACAAGATGAACCGCGGCGAGCCGGTGAGCCAGGTCTTCAGCTTCTCCGGGCACGATTTCTTCCGGGTCTGCCGCGTGTCCGCCGGGGGCAAGTCCTACGACCGCATCTCCGGGGCGTTGGAGCGGCTGCAAGGTACGCAGATCAAGACCAACATCGAGACGGGCGGCGAAGGCACCGACGAGTGGTTCAGCTGGCTGAAGTCGGCCAAGGCGGAATACCGCAAGAACACCAAGGGCGAGCGCGTCCTGAAGCGGATCACGGTGGAGCTGTGCGACTGGCTCTACCGCGCCATCCTCAAGGACAACCGGATGCTGACCTACGATCCGGCCTATTTCGACCTGCCGCCGCTGGAGAAGCGCCTCTATGAGATGGCGCGCGCCCATTGCGGCAACCAGCCGGGCTTCAAGATCAATCTGGAGAAGCTGCGGCTGCGCGTGGGTGCGGAGACCGACCTGCGCCAGTTCCGCTACAAGCTGGCCAAGATCGCCGAGAAGAAAAGCCCCCTGCCCGAATACGGCTTCAAGCTGATCAACGACCCGAATTCCGAGGGCGGGACCAAGGGCCAGCGCACCCAGCTCAAGAAGATCATGGTCGTGTTCTGGCGCATCGACCGCTGGCGCGAATACGACGTCAGCCGCTTCGAGACGCTGGAGGACTGATCTCCTCTCCGGCGGCGCGTCGGTCGAGCACGGCCAGCGCCGGTTCCCGCGTCCGCAGCAGTCCCTTGTAGCGGGCGCTGTCCTCCGGCACGTCGCGCAGCACCGCCGCGAACTGTCGGGCCTGGGCCGGCGACAGCCGGGAGAGCGGCCGCTGGTAGGTGCGGATGCCGAAGACGACGGCACCGCTCTCCGGCAGGGCCAGCAGGGTCTGCCGCTCCACCCGCAGCAGCAGACGGTCCCCCGCCGTCGCCGCGGTGATCCCGGCATCCGCCGGCAGATGGGCCGTCTCCCCGGGCTGGAACAGGGCCGGGTCGTCGTTCAGGCTCCAGTTCGTCCGCCAGACGCCGCGCCCCGGCGCCAGCGTGTCGAAGAAACGGTCCACCGGTATCGCCAGCCGCTCGGTATAGCCCGGCACGGGCTCGTGGATGCCGGGCAGGCCGCGCCCCGCCTTTTCCGCCAGCCGCCAACGGTTCGGGAAGCAGACGATGCCGGCGGCCAGCCGCCATGCCCCGGCCTCCCGCCGCAGCAGGCACAGGTCCTCCGGCACCAGCAGGCAGGCCGTCTCCAGCGGCGGCGCCTCGGAGACGTCCAGGGATTCGCCGGTCAGCCGGTTCAGCAGCATCCGGCCGTCACGGGCGTAGAGGGACGGAAAACGGGCCGGCAGATGCGACGCGAGCCGGTGCAGCAGGTCCCGCGCCGCGACCTCCGTCCCGGACGGTGCCAGCAGAACCTCCGCCCCCCGCTCGCGGAGCAGATGCCGCCGTTCCGCCAGCAGGTCCGGCCAGGTCGCGTCGAGGCGGATCCAGTCTGCCGGGTCCAGATGGCGCAGGCCCATGCCGATCCGGAAGCCGTCCGTATCGAACGGCCAGGGCATGTCCTCGGGCGGCAGCGCCGCCGTCGCGGGGTCCGTCGCGGGATCTGGCGCGGGGTCCGGGTCGGCATCCTGCATGGCGCCATCCTGCCGGCCACGGCGGTGCCCCGCAAGACCATGCCGCAGGGCCGGCCCTGCGGGAACGGCGTCCCTATTCCGGAGCGGATGTCATTGCGCCCGTGGAACGACCGCGGGCCGGGCCGACGAAATGCTCCACCTGCGGGGTCGTTCCGGGTTCGCAAAGAGCCATGATGGCCTCTTGCAGGCGCCGGTCCGCCATCGTTACGCGGTCGTGCTGGCGCAGATGGTCCAGCCAGTTCGCGGTGACGAAGGTTTCCAGCCAGCGGCCCGGCCGGGCCACATCCTCATAGACGGCCCAGTCCACCGCACCGCCGCGCCGGCGGCTGGCCTCCAGATCCCGCATGTGACCCAGGAAGGCGGCCGTGCCGGCGGCCGGGATGCGGTATTCCACCGTCACCAGGGCCGGGCCGCGGTCGGGGGCGGGCTCGGCATGGACGGGCGGGGGTTGCCAGTGGGCGGAGGGTACCAGATCGCCCTGGTCCATGGCGCGCAGGGGATTCCATGGCACCACCCCGAGGCCGAGGATCAGACCGGCGGCCGCGGCCAGCAGAGCCGCAGGGATGCCGTGGCTGGCGGCGACATGACCCCAGAGGCTGCTGCCCGCCGCCATGGCGCCGAAGAAGACGACCAGGAACAGCGACAGACCGCGGGCCTTGACCCAGCCCGGCAGGGAGGTCTGGCCGGCGACATGGAAGCTGGACAGCACCGTGATCCAGCCGGCCCCGGCCAGTGCCAGGGCGATCCCCGCCGCCGCCGGCTGCCGCAGCAGCGCCAGCGCCACGGAGACGGCGGCGAACAGCACTGTCGCCCCGACCGACAGCCGGTTGTTGGAGAAGCGCCGGCGCAGCCGCGGCAGCACCAGTGCTCCACCGACGGCCCCGGCCCCCAGGGCCGCCAGCAGGAAGCCGTAGCCCGTCGCGTCCAGCCCCAGCCGGTCCCGCGCCACCACCGGCAGCAGGGCCCAGACGGCGCTGGCGGAGAAGAAGAAGGCCATGGCCCGGACCAGCACGCGGCGGAAGTCCGGGGCGGAACGGACATAGCGCAGGCCCGTGCGCATGGCGCCGAAGAACGGTTCCCGCGGCAGCCCGCTGGAGGGGACCTCGCGTCGCCAGGTCAGCAGCACGGCGATGACGGCGAAGAAGCTGACGGCGTTCAGGACGAAGACGGCCACCGGCCCCGACGCCGCTACGATGAAGCCGCCGACCGCCGGGCCGATGGCACGGCTGACATTGATGGAGAGGCTGTTCAGCGCCACCGCTGCCGGCAGTTCCGACCGCGGCACCAGTTCCGGCACGATGGCCTGGAAGGCCGGGGCGGACGCGGCGGCCGAGACGCCGATCAGGAAGGTGAAGAGCAGCAGCACGGGCGGCGTCACCAGCCCGGCCAGCGCCGCCGCCCCCAGCCCCGCGGCCGCGGCGGCTCCCCAGAGCTGGGCCTGGATCAGGAAGCGGCGGCGGTCGAAGATGTCGGCCAGCACGCCCGACGGCAGCGCCAGCAGGAAGACCGGCAGCGTCGTCGCCGCCTGCACCAGCGCCACCATCAGCGGGCTGGGGGCGAGCGTCGCCATCATCCAGGCGGCACCCACATCATGCATCCAGGTGCCGACGTTGGAGACGAGCGTCGCCAGCCAGAGCGCCCGGAAGACCGGACGGCGTAGCGGGGTCCAGGCGCCGACGGGTTGGTTCCCCGTGCCGGGGGCTGTGGTCGTCGCGGTACTCATGGCCGGGCGGCGTCCCCGTTCCCAGCCATGCGGACCGTGCAGATGCGACCCGCGTCCACCACCCTGCCGGGAAACTCCACGGCCATGCCGGCACCACCGTGGCACCGTTCCGGGTCGCCCCGTCCCATCGCTCCGCTCTCCGTAAAAACCGCCGTTTCCGGCGCCGTTGCGCCGCCGGATCGGGCAGCAGGGGGCGCGTCGCGACCGTCTCTGTCAACCGGTGGCGGCCGCGGACCAGGGCTGTCCCGCGGCGGGTCTGCGGGCCCTTCGCTGGATGGGAAGCTGGGGCGCGCGCGGCGGGGGCTGTGCCGGTCCGCGACATGCGGTAAACCCTGGCGTAACCCGGCGTCGGTTAACAAGAGGGATTGTGCCCCCGTGTCCGCTTACGACCCGATCATCGCCTCCGCCCGCGATCTTCTCCACATCGAGGCGAAGACCGTGCTGGCCCAGGAGCAGAGCCTGGACGACGGTTTCCTGAACGTCGTCAATCATATCGGTACACGGGACACGAACACGCTGGTGGCGGGGGTCGGGAAATCCGGCCTGATCGCGCGCCTGCTGGCCAGCAAGCTGGCCTCGGTCGGCACACGCGCCTGGTATTACAGCACGACCGACGCGCTGCACGGCGAACTGGGCGGGCTGCGGCCGGACGATCTGCTGATCCTGCTGTCCAACAGCGGACAGACGCGCGAGCTGGTCGATCTCGGCCGCTGCGCCATCCAGCGCGGCGCCCGCGTCGCCGCCATGGTCTCCCGCGTGCCGTCGGCGCTGTCCCGCATCGCCGACTGGACCCTGCGCGTCCATGTCGAGCGCGAGGCGACGGAGACACGGCTGCCGACCGCCAGCACGGCGGCCATGCTGGCCCTGGGCGACGCGCTGGTGATCGCCGTGGCGCGCCGGCGCGGCTTCACGGTGGACGAGTACGCCCGCAACCATCCCGGCGGTACGCTGGGCGTGGTGCTGGGCTCCCGCGTTGCCGACCTGATGGTGAAGGCGCCGGGCGGGGTGGCCCTGGTCACGCCGGAGACGTCGGTGGTCGAGACGCTGCTGGCCATGACCCGTCACCCCAACGGCGCCGCCCTGGTGGTGGATGCCGACGGCCGTCTGGCCGGCATCGTCACCGAGGGCGACGTGCGCCGCGGCCTGTCCGCCCACGGCAAGAATTTCCTGGAGATGGATACGCGGGCCTGCATGGGCGCGGCACCGCGCACCTGCGGGCCGTCGATCACCGCGCTGGAGGCGCTGGAGATCATGGAGACGCCGACGCAGATCTATGTTCTGCCGGTCGTGGATGGAGACGGGCGTGTGCTTGGTCTGATCCGCATGCATGACATCGCCGGTCTTGAAGTTGAAAAAACCCTGGGCTGACCATCACCCATAGAAAGCCAGTCCAGGCGAGACAGAACATTTGCATCCTCCGGACATATTTTACAGTTAACACATTAATTCATCGCCGTTGACAGTCCATTAACAGATCAGCCGCCATATTCGGCGATCCCGGCGATAGTTTTTCTTGAAACGAAGCAATGCGCCCCTTCCAAAGAAGCGGGCCCCTCCTGTATGGTTATCTGCAATTTTATCTATCTGACCGTCCGGCGGACGCATCCGCACTGCCCGGGGCCGGACGGCGGAGCGATGACCCGGAGGTCATGAGCGTTCCGTGAGTGCATCGGCGCCAGTTTCCAATCCTCAGGTCGGCGTCATCCAGGGACGGCCGTCCACCTTCGCCGAACGGGGCGTCTGCGTCCCCTTCACGACCCCCATTCTGGCGCAGGCCCGCATCCGGATGGATGCGCAGGAGCGGCTGGAATGCCTGCTGCCCGGGTTCTCCGGCGGCAAGGGAACCTATGTGTTCGGCTGGAAGGCGTTGCCGGAGGTCATCCGGATCACGCTGCACGACCGCGCCCTGCACCGGGAGATCCTGGAGACGAAGGCGAACGCGCCGGACACGATCCGGCTCTGCTCCTTGCAGGTGGCGGCGCGCGGCTTCGCCGGTCTGGCCGCCGCCGCCCAGGCCAGGCAGGCACTGGCGCTGGACCGCGACTACACCGTCCTGACCAACTATGTCTTCGTGCTGGAGCTGCTGAAGCTGGTCGGGACCCGGGCTCCCGACCTTCTGCGCGCAGGCCTGGACAGCGAGGCCATGCGGCAGAAGGCGAAGGCAGCCCTGACCCGGGTGGCGGAAGGGTTCGGCATGGTGCCGGACACGCTCTACGGCCGGGTGGAGGAGCTGAGCACCCTGCTGACGCCGCTGGGCCTGCCCCAGGCGCCGCAGCCCGGCCGCCTGCGCCAGCTCATGCACCGGCTGGAGTGGTTCCGCGACGATGTCGCCGCCTGGGCCGTGACGGAGGCGACGGAGGCCGAGTCCCTCGCCCGCTTCATGGCCGAATGCGCCGACCAGACCCTGACGATTGCCGCCGCCCGGCTGGCCCGGGTCGATCCCCTGCTGGGCCGGCTGCGTCCTGTCGTGACCGGCGAGGAGAAGACACTGCGCGAGGTGCGCTCCGGCGTCACCAGCCTGTCCTGGCTGCTGGACGGCTGGGACTACATCTGCCAGCACTGGGAGGACAGCCGCGCCCAGTCCGACGACGTGCAGCGGCTGGCCATGTGCGAGCTGTTCCGCATCGCCCCGATCATCCCGGTGCAGGAGCTGGCCGCGAACGAGAACTTCGACATGGACGACCTGCGCCGCGTACAGCGGCGCTGGGTCCGCGCCAACCAGGACTGGCGCACGGGCGGGCTGGACTACGATGCGATCCGGCGCATCGAGACCGTGAAGGCGAAGCTGGCATGAGCGGGCAGAGCCAGGAATGGAGGCAGCTTGCCGCCTCGGCGACCGCCCTGACGGACTCCAAGTTCCTGAAGATCGTCGAGCTGTTCGAGAAGGTGCGCCACCGATCGGACATCGCCGACGCCATGCAGGTCATCCGGCCCCGCATGACGGAGTTGCGCCCGCCCCGCCGGCTGCTGCCGATGCGCCTGTTCTTCCTGCCGGTGGAGGACCTGCTGGACGACATCGGCACCTACCATCGCCGGCTGTCGCGCATCTCCCGTGCCACCCTGGACCCGTGCTGGCGCATCGTCGCCGAGCGGCTGGGCGCAGCGCGGCTGGACCGCCTGGAGGTCATCCTTGCCGGGGTGGACGGGCACGATGCGGTGGCCCTGGTGCGGGAGGGCGAGGCGCTCTGGCGTGACGGTGCCAGGGCGCTGGGCGATGCGCTGGACGAGGCGCACCAGAACCAGAAGACCCGCATCCGCCTGTTCGGCCGCGACGACGACGTGCTGCGGCAGGTCGCGGTTCTCGTGGCCGTGACCGGGATCGGTGCGCCGTTGCAGTCGGTGAAGGCGCGGTTGCCCGACCGGCCGGTCCAGGCCCTGGCCGAGTTCCATGTCGAGGTGCTGCGCCGGACGATCAAGGAACTGGCGGCCCAGGACATCCGTAGCGTCGCCCCCTTCCTGCTGGCCCTGTCCGCCCGCATGCTGCGGCCGGGCGACCTGCTGACCGTGCTGGCGGACACCCGCCTGGACGCCCCGCAGCAGGAGAAGGACGCGGTGGCACGGGAGGTCGGTGTCTTCGCCCTGGAGAACCTGCTGCGCCAGTCCGGATCGGTGCCGCGGATGCTGAAGGAAGGGGTGGCCGCGCGCGAGATCGCCACCATCGCCGAGCGGCTGCTGGACGGCTTCGAGTCCATGACCGCGACCTTGCAGCATCCCGACCAGCGCAAGATGGTGCGCCGGGTGGATCAGGCCCGCGCCGTCATCTCCGAGGCGATCCTGGAGCGCGTCATCGGTCCCGCCGATCACGAGCTGCTGGGGCATGTGCTGGCTGCGGCCGAGCGCGACCTGATCCGGCCCGATCTGCTGCCACGGCCCGCCACGCCGGAGGAGATCGCCCGCGCCGAGGAGTTCGCCCGCGCCTACCGCCGCTGCGCCCGCATCGCTCCGCAGGTCGGTCTGAAGCCCCAGATGCAGGAGAAGACGGCCCGGCTCTGCCACACCGTGCGGCGCGCCACCGAACAGCTCGGCATCCTGGCGCAGGCGCCGGAGACGACCGCCGCGGACGCCGCCACCGCGGACGAGCAGATCGTCTCGCTGCTGCGGCTGGTGGAGATCGTGGCCGGCCCCGACGAGGCGGAGCACATCCTGCTGGACTGGCAGGAGAGGCTGGGCGTGGGCGCCGCCGGAGATACCCCCCTGTACCGGGAGACGGACCTGTGAAGGAAATGCGGACCCTCAGCTTCAGCGAGCGGGAGGTGATGCAGGCGGTGCTCGACCTGATGCGCCGCCAGCGTCAGCCCCTGCCCAGCGGCCAGCTCCTCGGGATGGAGCTGGAGGATGATCCGGTCGCCGCCACCCTGCTGGTCGAGGACGATTACGGCGCGCGCACCACGATCCGCCGCACCGCGGCGGAACTGGCGGCGTCGCTGGTCAACTACTGCATCGACCGCCGCATCCGCCTGCCCGCCTCGGGGCGCAAGTTCGTCCAGGTCATCGGTGGCTCGGTCAATCTGGTGATCTACATGGACGAGCCGGCGGCAAAGCCGCGGCCCGCCCGCCGCGCCCCGTCCGTCCTGGGGTGAGCGGCCCCATGGGCGGCATGGTCATCACCGATTCCATGGCATTCGCGGCCAGCTCGCTGCTGGCCGCGGTGGTGCTGCTGGTCATCGCCTATGCGATGAAGGCGGCGGCGGCGACGCACACGCGGCGCAAGGGCCTGCGCCTGCGCGGCATGGCGAAGGACCTGGAAGGACAGTGCGCCGGTCTGGAAGCGCGGCTGGCAGAGGTCCAGGCCGACCTGCGGGTTCTGGAGGCGGAGGAGGCCGCCCTGGTGATCGAGACGACGCAGGCCCGCCGGACCTGCACCATCGCCGCCCAGGACACCTTCGAGATCATCCACGAGGTCGGCACACCCGGCAGTGGCAACGCCGCCTTCGACGTGGAGATCCTGCTGAGCCCGGCGGCGATGAACCAGGGCCCGGCGGCAACGCAGACCGAGCCGCGGGTCTGGAGCCGCCGCAACATCGCCCGCATCTGGGCTCCGTCGCCGCAGGAGGCGCTGCAACTGGCCGGGCGGGTGTTCCCCGTCCGTTACGGCTATGTCATCACCCGCTTCCTGAACGCCTCGATTCCCGGCTTCGCGGAGCCGACGTGATGGAACTCCTGCTGTTGGGCGCGGCGCTGGCCGCCATCTATGTCGCCGCCGTGAAGATGGTCCAGGCCAACCGCGCCTACGGCCGCTCGAACGAGGAACTGCGGGTGCTGGCGGCGCGGCCGGTGGAGCTGGCGCGGGCGAAGCAGCGGCTGGAGGGGCAGATCAAGGACACGGCCGACCAGATCGGCCGCGTGGGCATCCGCATCGAGCATCAGAAGGCCGAGAAGGCGGCGCTGGACGAGGAGCTGCAGCGCCTGCGCGAGCGCGCCAAGGACCGGATCTACGTGATGGAGCGGGTGATGCAGCCCGGTCAGACCCTGTGGGAGCTGGTGGTCTCCAACGACACCCAGTTCCGCGACGTGGGGGACGAGGAATACAGGTTGTCCTGGGCGCGGGGCCGGCGCTATGTCGTGTCCGCGGCCACCGAGCGGGATGTGCGCCGCCGCGCCGAGCTGAAGTTCCTCGGCAGTCAGGGCTTCCGGGTCCTTCAGGTGGAGAGGTCGGCCCGCTTCTGAGGGGGCTGTCGTTCCATGCTGCTGAAGGCCGTTCTGGGCACGATCGCCCTCTATCTGGCGCTGCTGGCCCGCAGCGCCTGGAAACAGGGGGAGCTGGCGCAGTTCCTGCGGGCGCTGGGGATCGTCGTGCTGCTGCTCGGCGGCATCGCCCTGGTGTCCTGGACCTGGATCTGGCTGGACGGGCGCGGCTGACCCGCAGTGCCGCCACCACCGTGCGGACAGGCAGCGCCGGACAGGGGGGCGCCGCCCGCCCGGACCCGTTCCCCCGCGGCATCCGCTGCATTACCATGACCTCATGGTGGAAAACCCTGCGGCGTTTCCCTTCTCCGGCCGGGCTCCGATGGCTATGGCCCCGATCGATCCGCGGCCGCTCAGCCCCGGCCTGTGCGCGCTGTGGCGCGAGGTGGTGGCGGCCGAGTTCGGCTGGGAGCAGGACGGGGCCTTCCTGACCGTGCCGGCCCTGACCGGCGGCCGCGTGCTGTCCTACCTGCCGTTCCTCAGTTACACCGACATGACCCCGGCGGCGGCGGAACGGCTGGCCCAGGAGGCGGGGCCGCGGCGCCACCTGATCCGTGTGCTGGACCCCGATGCCCCGCCGCCGTCCGTCGGTGACCCGGTCACGCTGCGCGCCTCGCTTGTCGGGGTGGATGCCGATACGCTGTGGAGCCACCTGATCCCCCCGGTCTGCCGCAACCGGGTCCGCCGGGCCGAGAAGGCGGGCATCCAGGTGCAGCAGGGGCGCGATCCCGAGATGGTCCGCCGTTTCACCGTGCTGCTGGCCGGCACGCTGGCCCGCCATGGCGCGCCGATGCTGCCGCCGACCCTGGTGCAGACGCTGGTGCGGGAGACGCGGGCGGAGATTCTGCTGGCGGAGGCCGCCGGCCATGATCTGGCCGGCATGGTCGTCGTGCCGGACGGCGATCTGCGCTGGGTGCCCTGGATCGCCACCGACCGGCGCGCCGCGGCGGAGGCGCCGGGCGACCTGCTGATCTGGCACCTGCTCTGCGAGTGTCTGGTGGACAGGGTGCGCACGGTCGATCTCGGCCGCTCGCCCATGGGCGGGGGCACCTTCCGCTTCAAGCGCAAGTGGGGGGCGGTGCCGGTTCCCCTCCGGCTGGTCGGGGCCGGCCGCCTGCTCCAGACCCGCTACATGCTGGCGCAGCAGGTCTGGCGCCGTCTGCCCCGCCGCCTGACCGACGAGCTGGGGCCGAAGCTGGTGGGCTATCTGGTCGATTATTAGCCTGTCCGCCCCGGCCCGGTGGTCAGGATACCAGCCGCAGCGGATCGGCGGCATCGGGGACGACGCGGCCGCCTTCCACCCGCAGCACCAGATCGGCACGGCGCAGGGTCGCCAGCCGGTGGGCGATGACGAAGGTGGTGCGGTCCCGCATCAGCCGGTCCAGGCTTTCCAGGATCTCCGCCTCCGTCGTGGCGTCGATGGCGCTGGTCGGTTCGTCCAGCACCAGCACCGGCGCGTCCATCAGGAAGGCGCGGGCGATGGCGATGCGCTGGCGTTCCCCGCCCGACAGCCGCGTCCCCCGTTCCCCCACCCGCGTGGCATAGCCGTCCGGCAGGGCCATGATGAAGTCGTGCGCGGCCGCCTGCTTCGCGGCGGCGATGATGCGCCCGATCGGGGCATCGGGATCGCCGTAGGCGATGTTCGCGGCGATGCTGGTGGAGAACAGGGTCGGGTCCTGCGGCACGACGGCGAACTGGCGGCGGAGGTCACGCAGGCGGATGTGACGGAGATCGTGCCCGTCCAGCAGGATGCGCCCCTCCGTCGGGTCGATCTGGCGCATCAGCAGGTTCACCAGGGTGGACTTGCCCGCCCCGGTCCGGCCGACGATGCCGACGCAGGTCCCCGCCGGGATGTCCAGCCCGACGCCGGCCAGCACCGGGGTGCGCGGGTCGTAGCGGAAACCGACCCCCTCCAGCCGGAGATGGCCGCGGGCGCGGGCCAGCGGTTCGGCGTCGGGCGCGTCGGTCACGGCCGGCACCGCATCCATCAGCGCGAAGGCGCGGGCGGCGCTGACGAGCGCGCGCTGCTGCCCCGTGATGTGGCTGCCGATCTGCTGCAGCGGCGCGTAGAGCTGGGCCAGATAGCCCATGACCAGGAGCAGTTCGCCCAGGCTGAGGCTGCCCGCCTGCACGCCGCGGGCGCCGAGATAGAGGATGGCCGTCGTGCCCAGGCCCGAGGCGAGACCGAGGGAGACGGTCAGCAGTCCCTCCACCCGGATCACCCGCTGGCGCTGCCGGAAGGCGGTCCCGGCCGTCGTCAGGAAACGCTCCGTCTCCGCTTCCTCCCGCCCGAAGGCGGCAACCAGCCGGCTGGCGGCCAGCGTCTCCTGCGCCACGGCGAAGGCTGCCCCCTCCCCGTCCTTCACCGTTGTCCAGCGGCCGCGCAGCCGGGTCTGGCTGAGATGGATCAGCACGATCACGGGCACCGCGGTCGCCAGCGCCACCCCCGCCAGAGCGGCGTCGATCCGCGCCGTGACGGCCAGCACGCCGGCCAGGGAGACCAGCGCCACCGCCATCGGGATGATGCCGTAGAGCGCCGTCCATTGCAGGGCCGGCGCATCGTGCTGGATGCGGTGGGCCGATTCCTGGCTGCCGCGCTCGAAGGCCCCGCCCGGCAGGGTCAGGCCCTGCCGCAGCAGCCGGCCGCGGAAGTCCAGCACCATGCGTTCGGCCAGCCAGTCGCGCAGCATCCAGTCCAGATAGTGGTGGGCGGCGGAAAGCAGGGCAAGACAGGCCCCGGCCAGGACCGCCAGCCGCAGCAGCCGGTCGGGTGCCGCCGCCACGGCGGCCGGGACCAGTCCGGCCAGCCAGCCCGGGACCGGATGGCCGGCCAGCACATGGTCCACCACCAGGGTGACCGGGATCGGCAGCACCAGGGTGATCGGCAGGCCCAGCAGGCCGACCAGCAGCACCGCGGCCAGATGTGGCCTGAACGCCCGCGCCTCATGGAAGGCACGGGCATAGAGGGCGGCGGCGCCGCTGGGAATGGGGGGCGTCATCGGGGGCATCCGGGACAGTGCATGCCCCCAGTTGCGACCCAGAATGGTTAATGATCCCCTGAACGGGCAGGCATCTACCTCTCATGCGCGGCGGCGCGGCTCAGCCGGCGAGCTTCTCCAGATAGGCCGTGTCGTGGACGATCAGGTAGCCGCTGCGATAGGCGATGGCGCCGTCGGCCTGGAAACTCTTCAGGGTCTTGTTCACGATCTCCCGCGATACGCCCAGCATCTTCGCCAGGGCATCCTGGGAGACGAAGGTGGCGATACGGATGCCGTCGGGCGTCTGCCGGCCTTCACTCTGCGCCAGCATCAGGATGCGCTTGGCCAGCCGCCGGGGGACATTGAGGAAGACCGTGTCCTCGATGATGGCGCTGGTCCAGCGCAGGCGCTCGCACAGCACCGTCATCAGCCGGATGCAGAGGTTCGGCCGCGCCTCCAGGAAGGGCAGGAAGTCCCGCCGGTCGATGCGCAGCAGGTCCGCCGGTTCCGCGGCCGTCACGGTGGCCGTGCGCTCGCCGCCGTCAAGCATGGCGATCTCTCCGAACACCTCGCCGGCGGCGAGCGTGTTCAGCAGCATCACCTTGGCGTCCTCCGATTCCGTGTGGACGGCAACCCGGCCGCGCAGGATGGCGTAGAGGCAGTCGCCCGGATCGCCCTTGGTGAAGATGCGCTCGTCCGGGGCGAAGCGGCGGACCTGGGCGAAGGCCAGCACCGCTTCCATCTCGGCAGCATCCAGGATGCCGAACAGTCGGTTGCGCCGGAGCACGGCGATGTCGATGCGCTTTGTGTCGCTGGGCACGGGCGTCACGCTGGCCGCGGAAACGGACCCCTCCGGCGGGGCGGGCGGTCCGGCCCCGCCAGCATCCGCTGGCGGGGCCTTCGACCGCAAGACGTCATGCGGCTGCACCCAGGATCGGCCGCGCGGCCCGCTCGAACAGGGTCGTGTGCTCGAACGGGAAGAGGACCGTGGCCGGGGTCCAGGGCCGCTCCAGCGCCGCGCGCATGGTGCGCAGCATGGCGACCGCATCCTCCCGCTTCTGGTCGGCGCGGCCCGTGGGCAGCCACGCGCGCAGCGCCTCGACCTCGGCCCGGTTCACGCCGGCGGTGGCCGCATCGCGGAACAGGCGGGCGTAGGTCCGTTCCTTGTAGGGCAGGGCCTTGGCCATGGCTTCCAGGTGGCGCCGGGTGCCCGTGCCGATGATGCCGCGGCCGAAGGCATCGGACAGGGTGCGGCGGATGTTCACCATGGCTTCCGACAGGATGGGATACCCGATCTCCGCCGGGCCGTGCGTCACCGCGACCTCGTCATCGTCCTCCAGCCGGCTGTCGGCGAAGGCTTCGAACACGGCGCCGACGCCGTGCATGCCGAAGGGGTGCAGCTCCGCCGCCCGCAACGCCCCCATGCTGGCGCTGCCGTAGACCTGCACGCCCTTGGTCAGGGCGAACAGAATCTCCTTGTGCCAGACCGACGGCACGTTCTCGAAGAAACCGTCCACGATGCCGATCGCCCGCGCCCCGTCCATCACCGCCCGCAGCACGTCGCCCTGGGCGACCGGCGGGCGGTAGTCCGCTGCCAGGATCTCGCGGGCATCGGCCAGGGCGAGCGTGGGGCCGAGGAAGACGATGGCGTCGGACATGGTCGGTCCTCCCTTTCGGAGCGTGTCTGTCCCGGTGCGGGCCGGATCAGTGTGGGCGGTACCCGGCGGCCGCGCGGCCGCGGGCGCCCAGGACATAGTCGGGCGAGCTGTCCACCCCCTCCAGCCCGGGCGCCAGCACCCGGACCACGGGGATGCCCAGCTCGCGCCGGGTCAGATCGACGACGACCGGCTCCTCGATCCCGGCGCGGTCCAGCCGTGCCAGCAGCGCGTCCAGGTCGTTCCGCAGGGAGCGCCCGCCCCAGACCGGCACCGCATTGAAGTCGCGCATCGGTGCGCCATGGCGGATGCGGGCCAGCCAGGTGCGCTGGAGGGCAGGATCCAGCATCCGTTCGTAATCGACCCGGGCCATGTCGTCGCGGGCGCCGGAGATGAAGGTCAGCCGGCTCTGCGCCGCTTCGGTCAGGGCCCGGGCCAGGGCGATCTCGCGCACCAGATGGGTGCCGCAGCCGATCGCCGGCCGGATCCCGGTGGCGTGCTCCCCCTCGGCCTGCACGATGCGGCACAGGAAGGTCGGCACGCCGATGTCGGAGGTGATCTCCCAGACGCCGACCTCGACCCCGGCGCGGGCGAACCGGCCGATCAGGTCGCGGCAGACCGGATCGGCCACCGTTTCCAGATCCAGGCGGTCCTCGTCCTGCGCCTCCTCCGGCTTCTGGTGCCAGAGCGTCAGGGCGTCCCGCTCGATCAGTTCGCAGAGGCCGTGGATGACCGCTTCCAGCGGGTGGTTGCCGGAGGCGAGGCCGTTGGTATTGGCCTGGAAGCAGCCATGGCCCGACGGCAGCGGCAGCGTGTAGTTGGTGTGGACCATCTCATAGGGGACCCAGACGCTGCGGTCACGGGTCAGGCTGCGCCCCTCGATCCAGAGCATCTGGGTATGGGGCGTGTAGCGGCTGCTGCTGAGGCGCGGCAGCCGGTCGGGGTCCACCATCGCGTGGGAGTAGCAGAGATCCTCGAAGGAGCCGATCTTCAGCGGCTGCACGATCCGCTCGGCGTGCCACGCCTCGACGGATTCCATGAGGCCGGACGCCTTGGCCGCCGCGAGCGTCACCCCCTTGCCCTGGGATACGGCGAGGGAGCGCGAGTTGGGCCGGTTCACCATCACCACCGGGATGCCGACCGTGTCCAGCCCGGTCAGGGTGGCAACACGGGTGATCCCGAACATCGGCAGAAAGCGCTTCAGCCGCGCCACCGTCTCCTCGGCGGGGACGATCCGGCGCCAGGCGTCGGCCTGCAGGATCGGGTCGGCACTGTCGGCGGGGAGTCCGGTCATGGCGGCGGCTCCGGCTTCGTCGTGCGGGGGGGGGGGGGGGAGGCGGTCGGCGGCGGCCAGGCGGGCGGTCGCGGCGTGTGGTTCCGCCGCGACCGAGCCGGGATCACGCCTCGCAGACGATGGCGCCACCGAAGTAGTCACCCTCGCCGCCGCTCTGGCCGACAAGGACGACAGGCTCGGCGGACGTGACGGGTTCTTCGACCGTGACGGCGGAATCGGCCTCGATGGCGTAGAGGCGGCCGTCGGCGCCCCGGATCAGCATGGACATGGGTCACCTCGCAGGAAGGCTGGAGCAACTGGTCCGCGGCGGCCGGAGAAGGGCGGCGACGAGGCCGGCCCGGCCCGGCGCCCGGACGACTGCATGCTTAATCCCGTGACTGCACGCAGGCGTGTGAACTGCTTCACACGATCCTATGCAGGTGACCTTCTATGATCGGCGACCGTGATGGCAGCCCCCCAGCGTCCCGCGCTGCCTCAAGGTCTGGAGGCCAGGATGAACGCACCGAGCAAGCCGCAGAAGGTCCCGATCTATGAGCCCGACGCCCTGGAGGTGGACGGCCAGCTCATCAGCCACAATGTCTGGGTCAACGGGCATCGGACGAGCGTCCGTCTGGAAGCCGTGATGTGGAAGAGCCTGCACGAGATCGCGGAGATCGAGGGCACGACCATCCACCAGCTCATCTCGATGATCGCCGCGCGGCGGCACGAGACGTCCACCCTGACCGCGACCATCCGCGCCTTCCTGGTCGCCTATTTCCGGGCGCTGCACGTCTCGGGCAAGAAGGGACCGCTGCTGTCACAGGTTCTTGGCGACGCCAGCGCCTGACCCTGACCGGAGAGCACCGGACAGCACACAAAGGGGGCTGTCCGGGGGTCGTTCTGTCTACGGCAGGCCCCCCGCGGACCCTGGACTAGCGGCCGGCAGCCGGGAGCGTGGCGAAGCCCGATCCGATCCGGGCATGCAGCCCGTCGCACTGGCCCAGCAGCGTCGATAGACCCAGGGAGGAAGCCCAGGTGCGGGCCTGGGCCAGCATCTCCTGCGAGCGGCGGGCATCGCCCAGCTGGCCGGCATGGCGGGCGGATTCCAGGCCGGCCCGCACGGCCACGAGGCCCTGGTGCCGCCGCTCCGCCAGCGCCAGCGCGGCATCGGCATCCCGCAACGCCTCGAAGTGGTTTCCCAGCCGGCCCATGGCCTGGGCACGCAGCAGAAGAATGTGTGCCTCGTGCGCTGCCGTCCGGCGCTGGCGCACCTGCGCCAGCCCCTTGTCGATCTGGCGCACGCCCTCCTCCGAACCGTCGAGCGTGACCGTCACCAGTCCGGCAAGTGCCGTGGCAAGCCCGTAATGGATGCGCGACCCCGTCTGCTCCATGAGCAGGAGGGCGCGCCCGGCATAGCTCGCCGCCAGCTTCCAGCCTCCCGTGAGCAGGTGATCCTCGGCAATGAAGGTCCAGCAGAAGATGCGGGTGAAGGGGAACGGGCTTTCGGCGGCGTGTTCCTCGGCCGCGGCCAGGTGGCGGCGGGCGGCGTCGATCTCGCCGATCTCGATCAGCCCGCGGGCCAGACGGAGGTCCAGCATCATGTGGCTGTCCAACGCCCAGTAGCGGCCCTGACGCTGCCCGTTCTGCGCGGCCATCGCAGCGGCATGTCGCAGGATCGGCAGGGCCGCACGGACATTGCCCGTTTCCAGCAGGATGTTGCCGTGATGCAGTTCGACCTCGAAATGCGGGTCGCCACCGCCTTCGGCGGCGCGTGAGGCTTCGACCGCGTGTCCGGCCGACGTTACGGCGTCCCGCAGGCTGCCATAGGCCCAGTCGAAGGCGGAGCGCAGCAGCCAGGCGGCGCATTCCCGGTCGGGATCGCCCAGCGCCCGCGCGATGTCGATGGCCCGGTCCAGCACGTCCGGCCCGTGACCCTCCACCCCCAGCGGCATGGTGGCGCGGGCCAGCATCAGACGCAGGTCGAAGGCACGGGCCGGGTCGTTCCCTGCCCCGCCCAGCCGGTCGTGCGCGTCCACGGCCTTGCCGAGGAGATCGACCGCTTCGGAGGTGAGCGAAAGCTGGAACGCCTCCAGCCCCGCTTCCCCGCCGGCCTCCGCCGCCTTGGCCCAGGCCTCGCTCCGGTAAGCGTGGCGGGCGATCGCCGCCTTGCGCCCCGCCAGATCGGCGAAGTCCGGTGATTCCAGCAGCGCGACCAGGCGGTCGTGCGTCGCCCGGCGGTCGCGGCGGGTCAGGGTGGCATAGGCCGCCTCATGCAGCAGCGCATGGCGGAAGGAGTATTCGAGCCGCGGCAGCAGGCGGGTGTTGTCCAGGAAGTCCGCGTCGGCCAGCGCCGTCAGGATCTCCACCAGGGCGGTCCGGCCGCAACCCACGAGTGCCGCCAGCAGGGCGGCGTCGAAGGTGGCGCCGGCGACGGAAGCGGCCAGCAGCACGGTGCGGTGCCGTTCGGGCAGGGTGTCGATGCGGGCCGCGAGCAGCGCCTGCACCGTCTCCGGCAGCCGGTCGTCGCCCAGCCCGGCCGGCCGGTAGTCGCCGGGAATGCCGGTCAGCCGGCCGCTGACGACCATGCCGCGGACGCATTCCTGCAGGAAGAAGGGATTGCCCTGGGTCCGCCGCACCAGCGAGGCGCGCAATTCGTCCAGGGCGGGGTGCGAGCCGACCAGCGCGGCGGTCAGTTCTGCCGCGGCATCGTCGGGCAGCGGCGCCAGTTCCACGACCCGCACCCCGTCGGGCAGCCAGGACGGCACCTCCCGGGCGGTGCCGAGCAGGAACAGCGGCAGCGCCCCCACCAGCGGCACCACCCGGTCCAGCACGGCGGCGGCACTGCTGCCGGCCCAGTGCAGGTCCTCCGCCAGCAGCAGCAGCGGTGTCCGCCGGGCCGCGGCCCGGACCAGATCGCCCACGGCTTCGGCGGCCAGGACCAGCAGATCCTCCCCCTGCGCCGTGCCGCAGCGCTCTTCCGCGGGCAGCAGCAGGTCGGCCAGGGCCTCGGCCGCCACCTTGCGCGCACCGTGCCCTTCGATCAGGCGGAGCAGCGGTGCCCGCGTCTCCGGCAGGTCGCCGTCGAGCAGGGCCGTGACCAGGTCGTGCAGCGGGTCGGCCACGCCGACGGGCTGCATCGCGTGCATCCGCCAGTCGACGACACGGGCACCGACCCGCCAGGCGAAGGCGGAGACGGCTTCGGCCAGCCGGGACTTGCCCAGGCCCGCCGGCGCGGCCAGCAGGCAGGCCCCGCCCTGACAGTCGAGCGCCCGGGCGACAGCGGCCTGCAGCTCACCGAGCACGTCGTCACGGCCGAACAGGGGCGGGTCGTCGTCCGCCCGGCGGCGGCGGTGGCGCATGGCCAGAAGAGTGAAGACGCCGACTTCATCCTTCGGCAGGACGGCGAAGCGGCCGACCAGGGCCAGTTCCGCCCAGTCCTGCGCGGCGACGGCCGTCGGCTCCGACAGTCGCACGCCGTTTTCCGGTGCCGTCTGTTGCAGTTTTGCGGCCAGATGCACCGTGCGGCCCACCGCGGGGGCACGGTCCTGCCGGTTGAGCGCGCCGGAATCCCAGAGAATCTCGCCCGAACTGAGCCCGACGCGCACAGCCACCGGATCGGCATCGCGCATGCCGCTGCGCGCCTCCCGCACGATGGCGTCGGCCGCGAAGCAGGCGCGGACCGCGTGATCTTCCAGGCTGTTGGGGGCGCCGAACACGGCCAGGATACCGTCGCCCAGGGTCTGGCAGACGGTCCCGCCGTAGCGTTCCACATGGGCCGACAGGGTGCGCAGCACCCGGTCCAGCCGCTCCTGCGCATCCTCGGGGTCGGCGGCGGCGACCATACGGGTGGAGCCCACGATGTCGGCGAACAGCACCGTGGCCATGCGCCGGTCGGAGCGCACGGCGGCTTCCCCGCCGGTCATTCCTGCCGGCGCGGCCCCCGCCCCCGCCCCGGGGCGCGCTGTGCTTCCGCTCGTCGCCATCCGACCCGCATCCCGACCGCTCTACCGGAGGTCCGACCGCTCACCCGGATTCGGGATCATGCTGCCGCCCTGTCTGGCCGGTGAGTGACACCGGACCCGCACCCGACCTATTCCGGACGGCCGATGGCCCTCCGGCTTCAGGCCAACGCAGCATACGATAGCATCCCCTTTCCGGACTGTGAACACCGGAGCATGGGCGTTGTCGATCCGGCTCGCGCGCGGATTGCAGTGCTGATCCGATAACTGCGCAGTCCGGCAGAAAAGGGGGCGGCGGCGCGCGTCAGAGCAGGCCTGTCAGGCGCAGATACACTATGTTGCGATCATAATCGATGCCCGACAGATTTGAGTCGCGGTTCGTGTAATCGTACCCCCCTTCAATCTGAAAATTGCGGTTCACCAGATACCGCAGGCTGGCGCCCAGGCTGATGACGTCGTCCGTGCGGTCGATGCGCTCGTAGTCGTTCTCCAGATATCCCGCATATCCACCGATCAGGAGATTGCGCAGCAGCTCGTGGTCGATATCGATCCGGAACAGGGTGGCGACGTAGGCGGAGGCTGCGTCGGAGGTCGTCTCCTCCACCGTGTTGGACGCGGTGAACGCCAGGCTGGTCAGGGTCGTGGGGTTCCAGGCGAGGCTGGCGCCGTAGGTCAGCCCGTCGGCCGTCGGGAAGGCGGGATTGTCGTAGTCCTGGGAGCGGTAGCCGGCGAAGATCTCGCCGCTGGTGACGCCGCCGAAATCCAGCGCCACGCCGCCGGTGAGCCGGTAGCCTTCCGAATCACGCCCGACCTCCCGCTCGTAACGGCGCCAGTTGTAGGCGGCCTGGATGAAGCCGGCGAGGTTCGGCGAGGTCGCGTAGCTGAGCCGGGCGGCCACGCCGTATTCGTCGCGGTCGCGGTCGTCCTGGTCGATCACGGCCCCGCCGGGGGCCGGGACATCGTTGAAGTCGAATCCCCGGTAGTCGGCCGTGAGCCGGGCGCCGAGCCGGGCCAGCGAGCGGTCCAGGGTGGCCGAGGCGGTCCACAGGTCGTACTCGGTCGGTTCCAGGCCGCCGGCTTCGTCGGGCGAGCCGCGGTCCTCGTGCAGCCGGGCGAAGCTGGCGCGGCCGGTCGCGGTGGTGCCGCGCAGGATGTCCAGCCGGCCGTCCAGGGCAGCGACGTAATCCTCGTAATCCTCGCTGCCGTTGTCGGCGTAGCGCCCGATCTCCGCCGCGGCCCGCAGGTTCAGAGCGTGCCGGTTCCAGTCCGACTGGAGGCGCACCTGCGGGCTGGCGATGTAGATGACATCGTCCACGGTGCCGCTCTCGTCGGCGAAGATGTTGTCGTCGTAGCGGCCGCTGAGGCTGATCTGGGGATAGACCAGGAAGGTCCCGGCACGCAGCCCGGCCGGGTCGAAATCAGGCCGCGGCCGGTTCTGCACCGGAATGCCGCGGACCGGGTCCCCCGGGGTCTGGGCCGTGGCGGCGCCGGCCGGCAGGATGAGGGCGGCGGTCAGGAAAAGCACGCTCTTGCGCATGGATGACCTGCTTCGTGGTGCGGCAGGGCGAATATTCGCGCCCGCTGGACGTCCAACGCGCTCGCTATCATCCGGGCTCCAGCGGCTCAAGCTGGCATATGGACGGGTCCTTTTTACGCCGAAAGGGGTAACGCCGGGTCCGGGTGCAGGGAAATACGGTCGGGAACGCGATTCGTCTCCGCCCCGCACGGTTTCCATTCCGCCAGTACTGGCGGAAGAACCTGCGGGAAAGGCTGCGCCCCGGCGGCCGGTCAGGTGGGCCCGGCCTTGGTCCAGGCGACGTAGGACAGCACCGTCCAGAGCGCCTCCCCATGTCCGGCGGCCCCGTCCAGATGCCGGCGCCAGACGGCCAGGACCGGCTCCGGGCGCAGGCCCGCCGCCTCCAGCACGGGCGGCGCGAGCAGCGGTTCCGCCCAGTCCCGCAGCGGCCCCCGCAGCCAGTCCCCGATCGGCACCGTGAAGCCGGACTTCGGGGCGTCCACCAGGGCGGCGGGCAGATAGCGGCGCAGCAGGCGCCGGGGCAGCACCTTTCCCTGCGCCCCGGCGACACGCAGCGCCGGCGGCAGGCGCCAGCCGAAGGCGACGACGGCGGGGGCGAGGAAGGGCGCCCTGGCTTCCAGGCTTGCTGCCATGCTGGCACGATCCACCTTCACCAGCACGCCGTCGGGCAGATAGCCGAGCGCGTCCGCGAGCTGCATCCGGGCGACGGCCGGCAGGCCGGGAGCGATGGCCGGAGGTTCAAGACCGGCGCCGGGAACCGCCGCAAAGGGCAGCGGATCGGCCAGCAGGGCAGCGGGATCAGGCCAGCGTGCCAGCAGGCTGTCATGCAGGTCCGCCATCGTGCCGGCCTGCAATGCCGTGGCCAGCTTGCGCACCCGGTCCGCCAGCCGCCGGCGCCCGACCAGGGGGCCGATCAGCCCGTCCCAGACGGTGGGCGGCAGGCCCAGAAGGGCGGTCCCGGCCAGCCGTCCCGCCGGTCCCGGCAGGCGGCCGCGCAGCCGGTCCAGCCGCTCGGCCCAGATGTGCCGTTCGTAGCCGGCGAAGACCTCGTCGCCGCCGTCGCCGGTCAGCGCGACCGTCACCTGCCGCCGTGCCAGCCGGGAGAGCAGCAGGGTCGGAAGCTGGGAGCTGTCCGCGAACGGCTCGTCATAGATCGACGGCAGGGCCGGTACGAGGTCCAGCGCATCGCGCGCCGTCACGGTCAGGGGGACGTGCTCGGTGCCGAGGTGGCGGGCCACGGCAGCGGCGGCGGCCGATTCATCGTGGCTGCGCTCGGCGAAACCGATGCTGAAGCTGATCACGGGCCGGCCGGCCCGTTCCCGCATCAGGGCGGCCACCAGACTGCTGTCCACCCCGCCGGAGAGGAAGACGCCCAGCGGCACGTCCGCCTCCATCCGGGCGGCGACGGACTCCGCCAGCACCCGGTGCAGCGCGTCGGCCGCAGCGTCCGGATCGTCCGCCGGCAGCGGGTCGGCCAGACCCTGGCGGGCCACGGCCTCTGCCGACCAGTAGCGCCGTTCCGCCGGCGTTCCGTCCGGCCCGACCTCCAGCAGGCAGCCGGGCCGGAGCTGGCGGACGCCGCTGTGGATGGTCAGCGGCGCCGGGATCCAGGAGAGGCGCAGGTAGCGCGCCAGCGCCGTCGCGTCCAGCGGGCCGGCCAGCCGGGCGAAGTCCGGATGGGCGCGCAGGGCCTTCAGCTCCGACCCGAACAGCAGCAGCCCCGGCCCCGCCGCCCAGTAGAGCGGCTTCTCCCCCAGCCGGTCGCGCGCCAGGGTCAGGCACCCGCGCTCCGGCTGCCAGACCGCCAGCCCGAACATGCCGTCGGCGCGATCCAGCGCCGTGTCCAGGCCCCAGCGGGCGATGGCTTCGACCAGCACCTCCGTGTCGGAGCGGGAACGGAAGCGCACCCCCTCCCGCTCCAGTTCCCGGCGCAGGGCCGGGTGGTTGTAGATCTCCCCGTTGAAGGCGACGGCGACCCGCCCGTCGGCGGAGAGCATGGGCTGGTGACCGCCGGGCGACAGATCGACGATGGCGAGCCGGCGGTTGCCCAGCGCCACCCCGGCCGCCGGGTCCGCCCAGACGCCGCCGTCATCGGGGCCACGGTGACGCAGCCGATCGGTCATGGCCGCGGCCTCACCCTCCAGCGCCGCTGCGGGCGCGCCTCCGAACCTCCAGACACCGGCTATGCCGCACATACCGACCCCGCTCCGGGAAAGCCCCCCGACCGGCGGCGACCGTGGCAGCCCGCCCCTCTCCTGGCAAGTCCCGCGCGGCGGAACCCGAGACCGTCGTGACCATTCCCGGGAGAGGTAAGCGGGGCGGCTATGCCTGCCCCGAAAGCGTGGTACAGTGCCGCTGGAAGACCCTGGCGGAGACTGCAGGCCGGGGCGGATGGAGAGGCCGCGTCAGGGGGGCCGATGAAGGTCGTCATTCTCGCGGGGGGGCTCGGCACCCGGCTGTCGGAGGAAACCCACCTGAAGCCGAAGCCGATGGTGGAGATCGGCGGGCTGCCGATCCTCTGGCACATCATGAGCCTCTACGCCCACCATGGCTTCGCCGACTTCGTGATCTGCCTGGGCTACAAGGGCTATCTGATCAAGGAGTACTTCGCGAACTTCGTGCTGCACAATTCGGACGTCACCATCGACCTGGGGCGGCGCGAGATCACCTATCTGGCCGACCGGGTGAAGCCCTGGCGCGTGACGCTGGTCGATACCGGCATGGAGACGATGACCGGCGGCCGGCTGCGCCGGGTGTCCTCCTATCTCGACCCGGCCGAACCCTTCTGCATGACCTATGGCGACGGCGTCTCGGACGTGGACATCGCCGCGCTCGTCCGCTTCCACCGCGACCACGGTAAGGAGGCGACGCTCACCGCCGTGAAGCCGCCCGGGCGCTACGGCGCCACCCGCCTGGACGGCGATCTGGTGAGCGAGTTCGTGGAGAAGCCGGCGGGCGACGGCGGCTACATCAACGGCGGCTTCTTCGTGCTGAACCCCTCGGTGATCGGCCGGATCGAGGGGGACCGGACGCCGTGGGAGCTGGAGCCGTTGCAGTCCCTGGCCGCCGACGGACAGCTTGCCGCCTACCGCCACGACGGTTTCTGGCAGGCGATGGACACGCTGCGCGACAAGACGCAGCTCGATACCCTGTGGCAGTCCGGCCGGCCGCCCTGGAAGGTGTGGACATGAGCCCCCTGCCCACCCCCGCCTTCTGGCGCGGCAGGCGCGTCCTGCTGACCGGACATACCGGCTTCAAGGGGAGCTGGGCCGCGGCCTGGCTGCGGACCATGGGGGCCGAGGTTTCCGGGCTGGCGCTGCCGCCGGAGACGGTCCCGTCGCTCCACACCCTTCTGAACGGTCCTGCCTCCGAGCCTCCCGTCGATGTGCGCGAGGCGGCGGCGGTGGCGCGGGCCGTCGCCGCGGCGCGGCCCCGGATCGTGCTGCACATGGCGGCGCAGGCCCTGGTCCGCCGCTCCTACCGGGACCCGGCGGGGACCTTCGCCACCAATCTGGGCGGGACGGTCACCCTGCTGGAGGCGCTGCGCCAGGTGCCGGACCTTGAGGCGGTTCTGGTGGTGACGTCGGACAAGGTCTACGACAATCCCGGTGGGGGCCGGCCGCTGCGGGAGGATGACAGGCTCGGCGGCGCCGACCCCTACTCCGCCTCCAAGGCGGCCTGTGAGCTGGCAGTCGCCAGCTTCCGCAGCAGCTATTACGCGCCGGCGGGGATTCCCCTGGCGACGGCGCGGGCGGGAAACGTGATCGGCGGCGGCGACTGGTCGGAGGACCGGATCGTCCCGGACCTCTGGCGGGCCCGCCGTGCCGGCAGGCCGGTCGAGATCCGCTTTCCCGATGCGACGCGCCCCTGGCAGCATGTGCTGGAGCCCGTCGGGGCGTATCTGGTCTATCTGGAGGCGCTGGCCGCCGACCGGCACGGCCGCCTGCCGACGGCGCTGAACATCGGCCCGTCGCCGGACGAGGAACTGTCGGTGCTCGACCTCGCCCGGCGCTTCGCCGACCGGGCCGGGGCTCCGCTGTCCTGGTGCCGGCCGGAGGGGCCGCAGCCGCCGGAGAAGCCCACCCTGACCATCGACGCCGGCCTGATCCGGGAGACCCTGGGCTGGCGCCCGCGTCTGTCCATGGCTGAGGCTGTGGACTGGACGGCCGCCTGGTATGCCGCCTTCGACCGGGGCGAGGACATGCGCGCCCTGACCCTTGCCCAGATCGCGGACTACTGCCGGAGGCCGTTGTGAGCGCCCCCCTGTCCTGCCGGGCCTGCGGCGCTCCCCTGCGGCACAGCTTCGTCGATCTGGGCAAGACTCCCCTGGCGAACAGCTACCTGGACCCGGACCGGGCCGGAGAGGCGGAGGCCGTCTACGATCTGCATGCCCGCGTCTGCGACGCCTGCTTCCTGGTGCAGGTGGAGGACGTGGTGCCGGCCGAGGCGATCTTCACCGACTACGCCTACTTCTCCTCCTACTCGGAGAGCTGGGTGGAGCATGCGCGGCGCTATGCGCTCGGCATGATCGGGCGGTTCGGGCTGGACGGACGCAGCCAGGTCGTGGAGGTCGCCAGCAACGACGGCTATCTGCTCCGGCATTTCGTGGCCGCCGGCATTCCCGTGCTGGGCATCGAACCCGCCGCCAATGTCGCCGCGGTGGCGCGGGCGCAGGGCGTGCCGACGGAGACGGTCTTCTTCGGGCGGGAGACGGCGCGCGACTTGCGCGACCGGGGGCTCGCCGCCGACCTGATCGCGGCCAACAACGTGCTGGCGCATGTCCCGGACATCAACGGCTTCGTCGCCGGCATCGCAGCATTGCTGAAGCCGGCGGGCGTCTGGACCGTGGAGTTCCCCCACCTGCTGAACCTGATCGAGCAGGTGCAGTTCGACACGATCTACCATGAGCACTTCTCCTACCTCTCGCTCCTGGCCGTCGAGAGCATCCTGGAACGGAACGGCCTGCGTGCCTTCGATGTGGAGGAGTTGCCGACCCATGGCGGGTCGCTGCGGGTCTTTGTCGGCCACCGGGACGGGCCGCACGGTCCCTGCCCCGGGCTCGACGCCGTCCGGGCCAGGGAGGCCCGGGCCGGGCTGGACCGGCTGGAGACCTATGCCGGCTTCGGGGAGCGGGTGCGCAAGGTCCGCGACGACCTGCTGGGTTTCCTCGCCGGAGCCCGGCGGGAGGGCCGCGCCGTGGCCGCCTACGGTGCCGCCGCGAAGGGCAACACGCTGCTGAACTACTGCGGCATCGGCACGGATGACATCCGGTTCGTCGTCGACCGCAGCCCGCACAAGCAGGGCCGCCTGCTGCCCGGCAGCCACATCCCCATCCTGCCGCTGGAGGTCGTGGAGCGCGAGCGGCCGGACTACCTGCTGATCCTGCCGTGGAACCTGCGGGAAGAGATCGCCGGCGCCATGGCCGGCATCCGCGGCTGGGGTGGGCGCTTCGTCGTGGCCATCCCGCGCCTGGAGGTCTTCTGATGCAGTTCTCCGAGACCACGATCCCGGGCGTGACGGTCGTGGACCTGGAGCCGATCCGCGACCGGCGCGGCCATTTCGCCCGCTGCTTCTGCGCCGACGCCTTCGCCGCGCGGGGGCTGCCGACCGACTTCCCGCAGCACAGCCTCTCCTTCAATGCGGTGGCGGGGACGGTGCGCGGCCTGCATTTCCAGCTTCCGCCCCACGGCGAGCCGAAGCTGATCCGGTGCACGCGGGGCGCCATCTTCGACGTTGCCGTCGATCTCCGCCCGGAGTCGCCGACTTGGAGGCAGTGGGTCGGGATCGAACTGTCGGCATCGACCGGCCGGGCGCTCTACATCCCGCCCGGTCTGGCCCACGGTTTCCAGACCCTGACCGATGAGACGGAGGTCCTGTACATGATGGGCGTGCGCTTCGTGCCGGAGGCGGCCCGGGGCTACCGTTGGAACGATCCCGCCTTCGGCATCGACTGGCCGCTTCCGCCGACCCTGATCTCCGAGCGCGACCTTTCCTTTCCGGACTTCGCCGGCGCTTGAGACACCGGCGCGGTGCCGGGTCAGGCCGTCAGGCTGTCGATCCCGACCAGCGGGACGGTCCAGCCCATCTGCCGGCAGAGCGCCCGGACTTCGTCCAGGTACATCGGGTTGAGCACGATCACATGATCGGCTCCGGCCGTCCTGGCATCCGCCGGGGAAAGGATCGGCAGGGCGGATTTCGGCAGGAAGCGGCCCTGCTTGGCCGGGTTGATGTCCACGGCGAACCGCGGGCGGATGCCGGCCTCCTGCATCAGCAGCGCGAAGGTGCAGCCCTTCGCCCCGGCGCCCCAGAGCGTGATCGTTCCCTCCCCCGCCAGCCGCGCCAGGGAGCGGGACAGGGCCGCCGTCTTCCTGTCCAGGGCCGCGCCGGCCAGAGCGGGGTCCATCGGGACCTCCGCCGGGGCCGGCGGCACCTCCCCGGTGCCACGGGCATGGGCGTGGCAGAGCAGGTACTGGCCGCCGAAGACCCGCTCGATGCGGTCCACGGCGAAGCCGGTGGTGGCGAGCGCCACTTCCAGCGCACGGCCCGAGAACAGGCTGCAATGCTCGTAGAACAGGTCCTCGATCGCTCCGTTGCGTAGAATCCAGTCTACGTCCGGCGTTTCGAGCACCAGCCGGACGCCGTCCACGGTCCGGACGGCGGCCAGGATCGACCGCAGGAACGCCCTGGGGTCCGGGACATGCTCGATGGTGTGGCGGGAGATCACGAGGCCCGGCCGCAGCCCGCTCGCGGCGAGGGCGGCGGCATCCAGCAGCCCGGCGACCAGGACCGGGCGTCCGTCGGGGTCCGGCCGGCGCAGGGCCGGATCGAACCCGGCCGCGCGGCCCAGCCTATCCCCGTGCGCCGCCAGCAGGCCGCGCAGGAAATCGCCCTGGCCGCAGCCGACCTCCACCAGGTCGGGCCGCTCCCCCGGCGGCAGCCGGTCCAGGATCGCGGCCATCACCTCCCCGACATGCCGGCCGAACACGGCGGAATGGCTCTGGCAGTTCTCGTAGCTGCCGTCATAGGCCATCAGGGCCGGGTCGAAGGCGGCATTCCAGACAAAGCCGCAGGCATCGCACCGGCACAGGTCGAGCTGCCCCGTCGGCGCCGCCTGGGCAGCCGCCGCAGTCGCATAGGCGACGTTCTGGAAGACCGGGAAATCCCGCCGGGCATGGAGAACGCGGACCGAAGCCGAGTCGCAGATCGGGCAATGCGCGGAGCCCACGGGCCATCTCCCCAAGACGTGTCCCGGAACGATACGGGGGGGCCGGAAGACGGGTCAAGGCGGCGGCAGCGGGCATCGCGGCTGCCCGTGCGCAGGAAAGGTGACGCCGCCGGGACGCGGCGACATACTGCCCGGCCAGGGGAGCCGCGATGGGGGGAGAGTTCCGGCCATGAAACTGACGATCGACACCGATGCCCGGACCATCGAGATCGCGGAGGGCGGCGGGGCCCGGCGGATCGACCTGTTCTCCGCCGAGGGCTATGCCCTGGTGGCGACGCTCTGGCGGGATGTCGGCTGGGTGCAGAAGCACTCCTACAGCTTCACCTGGATGGGGCGCCCGATCATCCAGTTGCCGGAGGACGTGATCCGGTTGCAGGAGGCGATCCACGCCGTGCGGCCGGACGTGATCGTGGAGACCGGCGTCGCCCATGGCGGTTCGCTGGTGTTCCATGCCAGCCTGATGAAGGCGATGGGCCATGGCCGCCGCGTCATCGGCGTCGATGTCGAGATCCGGCCGCACAACCGGGCGGCGCTGGAGAGCCACCCGCTGGCGTCGATGATCGACCTGATCGAAGGGGATTCCGTGGCGGCGGAGACGGTCGGGCGGGTCGCCTCCCTGATCGGGCCGGGCGACACCGTGATGGTGATCCTGGATTCCAACCACACCCGGGCGCATGTGGCCGCGGAGCTGGCCGCCTATGCCGGTCTGGTCAGCCCCGGGTCCTACCTGCTGGTGACCGACGGGATCATGGGGGACCTCGCGGGCCTGCCGCGCACCCGGCCCGAGTGGCAGTGGGACAACCCCCGTCAGGCCGCCGTGGAGTTCCTGGCCGCCCATCCGGAGTTCGAGGATGTGGGGCCGCCGCGCCCCTTCGACGAGAGCGCCGGCTGCACGGACATCACCTATTTCCCGGGGGGATGGCTGCGCCGGCGGCGCTGATCCGCGCCCAGGAGGCGACGACCCGGTCCAGGCTGTCGGCCAGCGGCGTCACGGCGTAACCACCGGTCATGCGGTCGCGCCGTCCGGAGGCGGCGACGATCCGTGGCGCGTCGCCCGGCGGCATCGTGTCCGGCCAGCTCACGAGGTCCGGGCGCCCCAGCCGGGTCCCGAGCGCCAGGGCAAGGTCCTTCAGCGCGATCCCCCGGCCGCTGCCCAGATTGACGGGGCCCCCGTCCCGGCCGGCCAGCAGGGCGGTGATCATCGCCGCCACGTCGCGGATGTCCACGAAGTCGCGCACCAGATCCGGCCGCTGCACGACGACCGGCCGCCCCGCCATGAGGCTGAGGATGGTGGACGGGACGAGGCGGACCGGACGCTCGCCCTCCCCGAACGGGATGAACAGGCGGCCCCAGACCAGATCGTCGGGGCGTCCGGCGAACAGGGATTGCAGATCCCCATGCAGGGCGATCTTCGCTTCGGCATAGGGGGAGGTGCCGCGGAGCGGGGTCGCCAGTTCGTCGCAGTCGGACTCCCGGGGCGGGTCGTATTCGAGGCAGGTGCCAAGGGCGACCAGGCGGTGTCCGCCGGCGTCGAGGAAGTCCGCCGCCAGCCGCCGCGCCGCATCCCGGTGGGCGGCGTTGAGCGGCGAGACGAGATAGTCGGCCGGGTCAACGTGCCAGCCGCACAGGACCAGATGGCTCGGACGCAGCGCCCGCACCAGCGCCCGCAGGGGCGCGGGCTCCAGCAGATCGGCCCGATGCGTGGCGGTGGCGCCGGGCACGGGACTGTCCGCCCGGACGACGGCATGGACCCAGACCCCCGCGCGGGCCAGATCGGCAACGACGGCACGGCCGACGAAGCCAGAGGCGCCTGTGACCAGGACGGTCGCGTTCTCCAGTCCGCGCATCGGCCCGGATCAGCCCGGCGACCACATGGTGGCCAGAAGCTTCTGCGCCCGGGCCCCGTCCGCCGTCCGGGGATCGCGCAGGTTGGCGAGGAACTTCTCCTCCCCTGGTTCGACCCGGCCCCGTTCCAGGAACAGTCCCCAGCGCAGGAGCTGGAGCGAGCGCAGGTCCAGCTCCTCGCGCAGCGATTCGGTATCGACGGGGATGTTCGCCGCCATCGAGGCGCCAGCGACGAGATCCAGCGCGAGTTCGCGGAAGTGGGCGTAACGCTGGGAGAAGGCCGGGTTGAACATGAGGTGGGGGAAGACGTTGGGGTCACGCTGCGTCCCCATCCGCGTGCCGGTGTTCTGGTCGTGCAGCCGGCGGATGAAGCCGATGCCCTCCAGCACCTTGGTCCGGCCGACGGCCACCGGGATACAGCCGTCCAGATACTGGGAGAACATCGGATCGCCCTCGAACAGGGCGATGTGGTGCAGGCGCAGATCGACCGAGTCTGCCCGTTGCAGCGAATACCAGAGATGATGGTAGTGCTGGAACAGATGCAGGATGCGCTCGCGCGGGGTGGCCTGCTCATGCGACCAGACGGGATAGGAACTGACCTGGAACGCCTCCGTGCCCGAGGGATCGCGGCCACGCGAGACGCGCAGGGCGCGCCCCATCGCGGCGGAATAGTCCGGGTTAGCCAGCAGGAACTCCTCGCACGCCGCCATCATGACCGGGTCCATGATGTCGTCGTCAGGGTGGATCACGAGGAAACGGCCCCTCGCCTGCGCCCGCAACTCCTTGAGGCGGAGGTGGTATGCTGTCTTGCTGTCATGCTGGCAGATATGCAGATCACCAAGACGCCCTGCCTCCGGCAGGGCGGAAACCTCCCCGTAGGCGGAGTCCATCGCGCCGATGATGATCTGGACCTCGGGTGTCTCGTCCGCGAACAGCCGCAGTGCCGGCGCCAGATAGGGGGCCCGCCCCGGGAGCACCGGAATCAGGATCGAGGTATGTTCCAGCATGGCTTCGGTCCTTCATGCCGGCTGGGAAGGTGGTCAGGCGGCCCGGATGGCGGAAAGCGCCTGTGACCAGCGGTCCCAGTCTTCGCCGTGGATGATGGACAGCCTAGCACCGGGCGCCCCGGCCAGTCGTGCGGCGAGGCGTACATGCGGCGCTTGGCTCACCGGATAGGCGTCGATCGCCGCAAATGCGGGCTTGCCCATGGCCAGCGCCAGATAGCAGTAGGGTCCCAGGCTGCCGGCGAAGGCCCGTGCCTGTGCCAGGGCTGCCGTCTGCACTGCCAGCGGGGCCGCCGGAACACCGTCCAGCACCGGCTGAACCAGCGCCGCGTCGTCGGGCAGCCGCAGGCTCTGCTCCCCACCCGGAACCAGCGTCGCCAGATCGACCAGGGTCAGCCCCTCCACCCCGAAGGCGATGCTGGCCGTGAAGTTGGCGTTGTAGTCGCTGGGCGCGAAGCTGTCCCCGATGTCGAACCGGGTCGCCAGATCGGCCAGCGGCGCCGCGGCGCCGCTCCCGGCCGGCCAGCCGGCGGGATAGGGCGCCAGCAGGGAGAGCGCATGGTCCAGCGGCGCCGTGCCGGTCCAGTAGTGCCGCAGCACCTGGAACATGATCGACGGATGCAGCACATGGCACTGCGCCAGCCCGAGATGGTCGGCGCAGTCCTGGAGGATCGTCCCGTCCACGTCGGCCATGGCGTACTGGTTCAGGTAGCCGGCCACGTCCACCCGTTCCGACAGCATCGGCCCCAGGCGGCCGTCCGGGTAGACGTCCGCGAGGTCGAGGGTCCGGTCGAACAGGTCCGCGTACCAGCCGCCGCTGCCGCCGCGGCAGACGGCGATGCAGCGCCCGGCCGGCAGGCCGAAATCGTCCGCCATCCGGCGCAGGAAGGGAATCCAGTACAGGATCTCGTGGCTGACATCGCCGATCCAGGGACCGACGAGGATCGGCCCCTCCATGGCGGCCAGGGCCGCGATCTGCCGGCGGACCTGGTCGCCGGCCCGGGCCGTACCCAGGGCCTGGAAGCGGGCCGCCTCGGCGTCCAGTCCCAGCAGTCCGTGCAGGTGGCCCAGGAGCAGGGGCGGGGCGGGATCGTCCTCGCTGTCCGCCAGCGTCCGCAGCATCGGTTCGGCTTCCCGGTAGAGACCGTTGGCGACCATCAGTTCCGCCAGGACGCCCGGCTTCATGCTGTCGCGCGCGCCGGCCTCGCTCAGGGAGCGGGCCACGCCGGTGGCGGTTTCGGTGTCGCCGGCGGCGAGCGCGCCATCGACAAGGCGGAGGGCGCGGAGCAGAACGTCGGACATGCGGTTCCCGGAAGGCTGCGGGGAAGCTGGACTGGGCTCAGGGCACCACGGCCGGGCTGGCGGGCGCGTCCTCGCTGGTCAGGTCGGCATAGCCGATCGCCTCGTCCTCCGCCAGCGGGCGGGTCAGCCGCATCCCGACCAGATGGTCGGCATGGTAGGGCGGCAACCCGTCGTTCGGCGCCTTGAAGGCGAGGTCCTCCTGGGCGAGGACATGGCCGGCCGGAAGATCGCGCGCCGCCACGATCTTCTTCGCCATCTTGTAGAGGGGCTTCTCCTCCGACGGGTAGCGGCGCTTGACGCCGTCGCCCAGGGCGATGCGGGCCCGCTTCAGGTCGCGCACCATCTTCTCCAGCCCGCTGTGCTCCAGCGAGAAGGCGTGGTCGGTGCCCTTCATGGCGCGGTTCAGGGTGAAGTGCTTCTCCACGATGCGCGCGCCCAGCATGTAGCCGGCCAGCGCCATGGCGATGCCGCTGTCATGCGAGGACAGGCCGACGACCGTGGTCGGGAACGCCTCCCGGAAGGTCTCGATCACCCGGAGATTCATCTCCTCGAAGGCCGGCGGATAGCCCGAGGTGCATTGCAGGATGGCGAGCTTCGGGTTGATCTCCATCACCGTGTCGTAGGCGCGGCGCACATCGTCCATGTCCGCGCCGCCGGTGCTCATGATGATCGGGCGGCCGATGCGGGCGACATGGCGCAGCAGCGGCGTGTTGGTGATGTCCCCCGACGCGATCTTGTAGGCCGGCATGCCGATGTCGGCCAGGAAGTCGGCGCTCTTCAGATCGAAGGCGGTGGAAAAGAAGGTGATCCCGATCTCCCGCGCGTGCAGCTTGAGCTGGATGTAGTCGTCGCGGCCGAATTCCAGGAATTCCCGGTGGGCGCCGTAGGTCGCCCCGAAGGCGTTCTCGGAGTGGTACGGGCTGTCGTACATCTCCCGCGTGAACAGGGCCCGGTTGTCGCGCTTCTGCAACTTCACCGCGTCGGCGCCGCACATCTTGGCCAGGGTGAACAGCTTCATGCACTGTTCAAGGTTGCCCTGGTGGTTGTGGCCGATCTCCGCGATGACGTAGCAGTCGCCCGCGTCGTTGATGAGGCGGCCGTCGATCTCCAGTTCTCTGGCCGAGGGGTCTCTCACGACGGGTTCTCTGGCCACGGCTTCACGGTCCACGGGACGGCTCCTTCTGGCCGGGGCGTCGGACCCGGCGGGCGACGGACCCCGAAGCCGCGCCGTCTCTCCGCGGAAAGAGGCCGCGAAGAAAGGCAGGACGGGCGGCCAGGGCTACTCCATCCGGGATAGAATAACATGATTAAGGAAGTGTTGTAGCCTTCCGGTGCCAAAGTTCCGGGATGTCGATCCGCATGGACATCCGGAAACCGGCACCGCCCGGGCTGCGTCAGATCGCCGTCCAGCCGCCGTCCACCACGAGGTCGGCGCCGGTCATGTAGCGGGCGGCCGGGCTGGCGAGATAGAGGACCGGCCCGACATAGTCGGCCGGGTCGGCCATGCGCCCGATCGGGATGCGGCCCGTGTAGGCCGCCAGGAAGGCCGGGTCCTGGTGGTTGAAGACGCCGGCCAGGACCAGCGTGTTCACCCGTACCCCCTTGCGCCCCCAGTAGGCCGCCAGATACCGCGTCAGGTTGTGCAACGCCGACTTTGAGGTCGAATAGGCCACCGGCTTGTAGAAGACCTCGCCGCGATCCCGCCGGTAGGCGTAGATCTCCTGGTCCGGCGAGACGACGCCGTAGATCGAGCTGACATTGACGACGGAACCGCGCCCGGCTTCGGCCATCGCTCCGCCGAACACCTGGCAGCAGAGGAAGACGCCCTTCACGTTGACCGCCATCACGCGGTCGAAGGAGGCTTCCGGGTAGTCCTCGAACGGTCCCGTCTCGGCCGCCGCCGGCACGTCGGGCGGGGTATCGATGCCGGCATTGTTGACCAGCACGGTGGGCGTGCCGAAGCGCGACCGAACCTGCGCCAGCACCGCTTCCAGGCCGGCCCGGTCGGTCACGTCGGCCGCCACCGGCAGCAGTCGGTCCGACGCGGCCAGCGGCCCCAGGCGGCGGGTCAGCAGGTCGGGATCGACGCTCCGGTCCAGGGCGACCACCCGTGCGCCCCGCTCCAGGAACGCCGCCGTGTAGGCGCCGCCGAGCTGGCCGGCCGCGCCGGTGACGACGGCGATCTCCTGCGACACGTCGAAAACCGGGTCCATGGCTTACCTCTTCCCTGTCGTCACCGGGGCTTCTGTCAGCGCGGGCGCTGTCACGGCCGCAGCCGGGCGAGGATGCCCGCGGCCAGGGAGTCGCGGTCCAGCCCGTGGGCCTTCAGCACCTCGTCGTTGCGACCGCAGTCCGGCAGCCGATCGACGCAGAAGCGCAGCAGCGGGGGGCTGCCGGACCGGGCTGCCAGCGCCTCGGCGATGCGGTCCCCCTGGCCGCCGATACGGAAATGGTTGTCGATGGAGACGGCCAGCGGCATCCCCGTGAGCGTCTCCGCCAGCCAGTCGGGATCCACCCGGTTCAGCCAGGGCAGGTCGATCAGGGACAGCCGCAGCCCATGTTCCCGCTCCAGCCGGTCCAGGGCGTGCCAGGCTTCCGTCAGCATGACCGGGCCGTAGGCGATGACGGCGCCGTCGCGCCCCGGCCGCAGCACGGTTCCCCGCCCCGGCTCCGGCGTCCAGCCGTCCGGCAGGGCGAAGGGCACGTCGCAGGGGATCGAGACCAGCCGCAGATAGCTGGCCGCCGGGGCCGCTTCCAGGCACCAGCGCAGCAGCGGCCCCACCGCCGCGGGGCAGGACGGCTCGACCATGGTCAGTCCCGGCATCGCACCCATGGCGGCAAGGTCGCGCACCGACTGGTGCGAATGGCCCGGCCCCGCCGGCAGCAGTCCGGCCAGCGACCCGACGAAGACGATCCGCTTTCCTTCGGAACAGGCGTTGTAGATCTGCTCGTTCGGCCGGGCCGTCAGGAAGCAGGCGAAGGAATGGACGACCGGCAGCAGCCCGGCCAGGGCCATGCCGCTGGCCTGGGAGACCATGTCCTGTTCGGCGATGCCGCATTCGATGAAGCGGTCCGGGAACCTGTCGCGGAAGGGGATCAGCCCCGTATCCAGGATCAGGTCGGCATCCAGCGCCACCAGATGCGGGTGGCGCTCCGCCGCGTCCAGCAGCGCCTCGGTGTAGGCGGGGATCAGGCGCACGCCGGGCGGCGCTGCCGTGGCCGGCACGGTCTCCACCTCCAGCGCCAGGGGCGCGGCCCCGGCGGCCGCGAGGCGGCCATTGATGCGGTCCGCCAGTTCCTGCGTGGCGCGGGCGTAGTCCGGCCGCGACGGGGCGCCGCTGTGGAACCTGTAGAACTCCTGCTCCGGCCGCAGGGCCGTATGCTCCATGAAGGAGACCCCCCTGCCCTTCACCGTGTCGGCGATCAGGACCCGCGGCCCCGGCAGGGCCAGCAGCGCGTCCAGGGCCGCCGCGACGGCGGGGATGTCATGCCCGTCCGCCCGCATGACGGACCAGCCGAAGGCACGGAACTTCGCCTCCAGGTCGCCCAGGTCGCTGACCCGGCGCACGAAGGTGTCCGACTGGAGCTTGTTGTGGTCCACGATGGCGACGATCCCGTCGCTGTGCCGGTTCGCCGCCGAGACGAGCGATTCCCAGACCTGCCCCTCCTGCAACTCGCCGTCGCCGGTCAGCACGAACAGCCGTCGCGGCGGCCGGCCGGCCACCCGGTCGGCTTCGGCCATGCCCTTGGCCTTGGAGATGCCCATGCCCAGGGAGCCGGTGTTCGCCACCATGCCGGGGATGGCGACGTCGGGATGCCCCGGCAGCCCGCCCAGCCGGCGCAACCCGTGAATCTTCTCGAACGGCAGGGCGCCCAGCGCCGTCAGCACGGCATACAGGCCGGGCGCGTCATGCCCCTTGGAGGAGAAGTAGAGGTCGTGCCCCGGCCGCAGGACGCAGAGGTGCAGCCAGGAGACGATGTCCAGGCTGGAGAAGCTGCTGCCGATATGGCCCGAGCCGGCCCGGGTGATCATGTAGAGCGTGTTCAGCCGGCACAGGTCCGCGAACAGGGCGGCGCGCTCCGGCGGGGCCAGCGGCAGGTCCAGCAGGCGCCGGAACTCCGCCTGCGGCACATGGAACAGGGCGCCGGCGTCGTTCGAGAGGGTGATCTGCTCGCCCATGGGGCCGTCTCCGTTCCGTCGTCAGGGATGCCCGGCCGGGTCGAGCGGACCGTAGGGCGGTTGCGTCACCGCCGGCAGGCGGGCGGCACCCCGGGCGAGAAGGGTTTCCGCATAGACCCAGTCGTAATCGTCGTTCACGTCCAGCCCCTCCTGCCCCTCGGTCAGGAAGGGGACGATGGCGCTGCCCGCGATGGTGCCGCCCTCCAGGGCCACCCGGCTCCAGGCGATCTCCAGACTGGCGTTCTGCACATGGACGGTGGGCAGGGCGGCGTACTGGCTGCTGTGCCAGGGCTGCTCCTCCGGCGTCAGCGGCAGCAGGGGCAGCAGGCGGTCGCCGCGGATGACCCACATCTTGCCGGGATGCTGCCGGCATTTCTCCACGGCCCGCAGGCTGTCCACCCCGGACTGGGAGCGGAAGCGGTCCCAGGCGCGGCGGATCGTGTCGGGCAGGCGGAAGGGGCTGGTCGGGCGCAGGATGCTGAAGCAGTCGAAGGTCCGCCCCCCGTCGCGCAGGCGTTCCAGTGTGTGGCGGACCCACTCGATGTCGGGCGAGCGGTCGCCGGCGATCTCCGGCGGGCGGAGGAACGGCACCTCCGCCCTGTAGTGGCGGGCGATGTCGGCATAGCGGGCATCGTCGGTGGAGACGATGACGGCATCGAACACGCCGCTGTCGCGCGCCGCGGCGATGGAGTAGGCGATCAGCGGGTGGCCGCCCAGCGGCCGGACGTTCTTGTGCGGCACGCGCTTGGAGCCCGATCGCGCCGGGATGAGCGCGACGGCGCTGGGGCGGGCGGGGTCGGCGGGGCTCATAGCCTGTCCTGATCGACGGTGAGGGAGATGGTCTTCAGCTCGCTGTACACGTCCAGCGCCTCCGTCCCCGGCTCGCGGCTGCCGTTGCCGGACAGGCCGAAACCGCCGAAGGGCATCTGCGGTTCGCTGCCGAAGGTGCCGATGTTGGCGTTGGCGACGCCGGCACGCACCCGCTGGCAGAAGGTGAGCGCCCGGTCGAGGCTCCGCGTATGGATGGCGGCGGTGAGGCCGTAGGCCGTGCGGTTCGCCAGATCCAGCGCCCCCTGGAAGTCCGCGACACGGTAGAGCGCCGTGATCGGGCCGAACAGTTCGCAGTCCGACAGGGGATGCCCCGGGTCCAGCCCCTCCAGCACGGTCGGGGCGAGATAGCAGCCGGTGGCGTGGCCGGGTCCGGTCAGGCGGTGCCCGCCGGTCAGCACCCGTGCCCCCGCCTGTCTGGCATCGTCCAGGCGTGCCAGCATGGTGGCGAGCTGGCGTGCATTGATGACAGGGCCGAGATCGTCCGCATCCGTGACGCCCAGGCGCAGCGACCGGGCCCGCTCCACGAAGCGGTCGCGGAACGCCTCGTACACCCGGTCCATGACGATCAGCCGGCTGCCGGCGGCGCAGCGCTGGCCGGCATTGCTGAAGGCGGAGAGCACGGCCCAGTGGACGGCCTTGTCCAGATCGGCGTCATCGCAGACGACGAAGGCGTTCTTGCCGCCCAGTTCCAGCGAGACACGGGCCAGCCGCCGTCCCGCGGCTTCCGCGATCCAGCGCCCGACGGCGGTGGAGCCGGTGAAGCTGACGACGCCGACGTCGGGATGCCCGACCAGGGCGGCCCCTGCCTCGGCCCCCAGCCCCTGGACCACGTTCAGAACCCCCGGCGGCAGGCCCGCCGCCTCGGCGATCCGGGCGATCCGCAGGGCCAGCAGGGGCGCATCCTCCGACGCCTTCAGCACCGCGGCATTGCCGCAGAGCAGGGCGGGAAACACCTTCCAGGCGATGTTGGCGATCGGGGTGTTGGCCGGGACGATCAGGCCGGCGATGCCGATCGGCTGCCGTACCGTGCCGGAATAGCGCCCGGGCATGGCGCTGGAGAGGGTGCGGCCATAGAGGCGCAGGCCCTCCCCCGCCCAGAAATCGCCCTGCAGCAGGGCGCCGGCCGTCTCTCCCCGGGCGTCCTTGGGGGGCTTGCCCGTCTCCAGCGCCACCAGATCGGCCAGCCCGTCGCGCGCGGCGCGCAGGGCCGCCACCACCTCGCGCAGGATCTCGCCGCGCCGGACCGGCGTCAGCGCCGCCCAGGCCGGCTGTGCGGCAGCAGCAGCCGCCACCGCCGCATCCACATCGTCCGCCGCGGAGAGCGCGAAGCGGGACAGCAGCCGCCCGTCGTGCGGGGCCAGCTTGTCACCCCAACGATCCGAAGACGGCGGGCGGGCGGCACCGGCGTACCAGTTGGGGACCAGTTCTGGGTGTTCGACGGAGGACATGGGCAACCGGAAAGACCATGCGGGACCGGGATGGCGGCAGTGTGGGCAAACCCGCCCGCAAAGGCAATGACGGTCCCGGGCAGGCTACTCCCCCCGATGTCACGGCGCCAATCGTCTCTTCTCTCTCCCCGGTCGAGGCATTACCCTGCACCCCGGTGCGACCCAGATTCCGGAGATGTCCGATCATGACCCAGGCCCAACCCTCGCCCACCACGGCGGTGCCGAAGGAGGCCCTGGACCTGCATCGCAGGAACATGAAGTTCTTCGGCGATCTGGGCGTTCCGCTGCACGATTTCCTGAAGCGTCACCGGCCGCAGTCGCAGCTTGTCTGGTTCCCCGACGGGGAGGTCAATCTGCGCACGCCGCAGGGGCTGTTCTACCTGACCGGGGCCCGGGCGGAGGCGGAGGCGCAGGCGGCCGCGGCGATCCGGGCGCCGGTCCGGATGTCCTTTGCCCGGCCGGCGATGCCGACGGAGCGCGACCGGGAAACCTCGCGCGAGGCGCAGGCGAAGGCGGAGACCGATCCCTGGCCGACGACGCGCTATGACGACAAGGCTGTCGATTTCCAGGAGATCGACATGCTGGTGGAGCTTGCCGACGAGCTTGACCGGCAGGGAATCGAGCTGGCCCAGCACCCGACCGCCACGACGCCGTACTTCGTGACGCTGTTCGGGCTCGGGCTGGGGCTGACCCTGAAGCCGATCATCGAGCATTACCGTCCGCGGGTCACGCTGATCTGTGAATGCGACCTCGACCTGATCCTGGCCTCCACCTACCTGATCGACTGGCGGGAGCTTTTCGAACTGGTCGGGACCTGGGGGGGCAAGTTCGAACTGTGCCTCGAATCCACCTCGCAGGGGATCGACAGCTACCTGACCGACCTGTTCGATTCCGAATGCAGCCTGGGCCTGGACAACATGATCTCGGTCGTCCACCGGCCCTGCCTGCCGGCGATCAAGGTCGCCGCCGGCGAGTTCCAGAGCGAGAAGTCGGCCCACCATGCCGGTTTCAAGGGCTTCGCCACCGACGAGTACAACATGCTCAAGAACTCCTTCCGCAATCTGCGGACGGGGAACAAGCGCGTGCTGAACGTCGTGCAGAAGAAGACCGACCTGCCGGTGATCGTCACCGGCAGCGGGCCGTCCATCGAGGGGCTGATCGACTTCATCCGCTGGGCCAAGGACCGGGCGATCCTGATTTCCAGCGGGTCATCGCTGGCGATCCTGCTGCGCAACGGCATCATGCCGGACATCCACTGCAATCTGGAGCGGGCCGGCAGCATCCTGACCCGGCACCAGGAACTGGCGGAGAGTTTCGACCTGTCGTCGATCTATGCCGTGATGCCGACATCCATCTGGCCCGGCGTGGACAGCTATTTCCGCGACACGATCTACTTCTTCCGGCAGGTGATGAGCCCGCTCGCCGTCTTCGGTGACCGGGGCGAGGAAATCCTGCTGATGGAAGGACCGCAGGTCACCAACACGGCGATTTCCATCGGCGCCCACCTGGGGGCCAGGAAGGTCCTGCTCTGTGGTGTCGATCTGGGTGCCGCCAACCCGCGCGTGCAGCCCCGCGCCGCCCAGGCCTGGCAGGGGCAGCGGCCGCGGCATCTGACCATCCCGGTCCGCGGCAATTTCGGCCGCACGGTCTTCACGGACATGGCCCTGGTCCGGCAGCGGGTGAATGTCGAGGCTCAGATCCGGTATTTCGATCTGGAGGTGCTCAATCTCAGCAACGGAGTCGCCATCGAAGGCGCCCGGCCGGCCCGTGCCCAGGACGTCACGCTGGACGAGCCGGGGATCGACAAGGCGGCCCATGTCCGCGAGCTGATCGAGCAGTTCCCGCACTATCCGCGTGAGCGGTTCGTCTCCGCGTGGCGCGGTGCGCCGCTGCGGGAGAACATCGCCACGACGATGGGCGAGCTGTTCACCGCACTGGAGCGCGCGGACGACTGGAACAACGAGGTGCTGCACCGGATCGAGCAGGCGGTCCGGCTGAGCGGGCGCCATATCCGCGATCAGTTCGCGTCGCGGCTGCTGCGCGGGACCGTGCTCCGGATGGCGCTGGTGATCAATCTGGTCTTCAACCGCCTGCCAGAGGGGGCCGATCGCGCCGGGCTGTTCGCCCAGGTGCGCGATATCCTGATCCATGCCTTCCGGAAGCTGGAGGCCGAGGCCTACGGGCTGGTGGACGAACTGGAGGCGGAGGATGGCGCGCTCTACGACTGAGACGCGGAGCCGTTCTCCCCGGGGGCCGGGGACTGTCAGGGCAGCAACCGGACCCAGGGCACGCACGATGACGGCGGCGGACCGGGCCTGCCGGCAGGGGCGCAGGCAGACCGAACGCCGCGTGTGGGCAGTGCCGTTCGCGCGATTGTCAAGTTCGCGCGATTGTCAGGGAGGGTATGGCGCAGGCCATCGCAGGCCCGGGACGGATCCCGGGTCAGACCAGGATCGAGACCTTCCGGCCGAGCAGCGAGGTCAGACCGTCACTGCCGCCGCTGCCGCCGAGGATCTGCAAGGCGACGTTCGAGCTGGCCGAGCTTGACTCCGTCGCGCTCACCTGGGTCAGGAAACGCTGCGTGAACTTCTCAACGTAGCCCGGGTCCTTGAACTTCGTCAGATCCAGCTTTTTTTCCAGATACCTCTTCTGCTGGTCAAAATCCTGCATCGCGAAGCTGTCCGGCAGGTTGAGGCCCTTGCGGACGACGTAGCTCAGCGCCCTGTCGGCCAGAATCTGGGAGACGCTGGTGACGTTGGCGATGTTGCGCTTGAAGTAGAGCGCCTCTCGCAGGCCTGTGTTCCCCTCACCGACGGATTTCTCGAAGGTGTTGGTGACGTAGTTGTTGATCAGGCCGTTGACGAACGACTCGTTCTGGAAGGCTTCCGGGATCTTGCCGGACAGGCTGGTCGCCAGCTTGGTGTAGCGGGGATCGACCAAGCGGTTCGCAAGTGACTTTTCTTCCGTAGGGTCTTCGGTCAGCAGCTTGCGCAGGATGCCGGTCTTGCCGATCTCCGACTCGAGCTGGAAGGAGGTCAGCACGAACTCCAGCGCCCGGCGGTCCTTGAGGAGAGCTTCCGGGCTGTCGATCTTCTCGATGCGCGTCTTGAAGTCGTTGATGGTCTTCTCGACCGTCTTCTGGTCCCGGTAGCGCGTGACGGCCGTATCACCCTGCTTCTTCAGGATGTTGTAGGTGACCGTCGCTCCGAGACCTTCGTACATGGCATCACACCGCTGTCTGGATCGGTCCCGTCCCCTCCGGCGGTGTCGCCGTCGGGCTCTGGGATGCCGAGCGCCGGATCTGGTCAGAAATACCACCGGCGATTTCCGTGTTCACGTCGATCAACGGATCGACGGGGATATCCTCTTCCATGGCCCGCAGGCTGTAGCGCATCGACCACATGCCCAGGGAGATGAGACGCCCCTTCAGCTCCTCAGGGAGAGGGTTCTCAGGGGTCGCCAAGTCGCTGACCAGGGTCAGCCAGAGCTGGTGATTCCTGTGAAGTGCCCGGATGCGCGCCGTCGGATCGGGTGACGTACTGGCTTGCCGGAGTCCCTGGGTCACGAAACCGAAGGCACGAAGCTCAAGGGACTGCGCGGTTTCCTGGGTGGCGGCGCGCTGCTGGTAGCTAGAGATGCTCATCACCAACTCCTCGGTCCTGTCAGACCGAGCTTAGCGCAAATGTCCTAACGAAATCGATAGCGAAGGGTAAAAGGAAGGAGGCGGCGGCGATGCCGCCGCCTCCCCCGGACTTTACCGGAACAGACCCAGGAGAGCCTGCGGCTGCTGGTTCGCAATGGACAGCGACTGGATGGCCAGCTGCTGCCTCGTCTGCAAGGCCTGCAGGCGCGCACTCTCGTCGGCCATGTCCGCATCCACCAGGGCACCCAGACCTTCGTTCAGGGTATCCGACAGGGTCTTGGTGAACTCCTGCAGACCGGAGACCTGACGCTGGATGGCGCCGATGGTGGCCAGCTTCTGACCGGCCAGGGTGATCGCCGAGTCCACCGTGGCGATCGCGCTCGACTTCACGTTCTTGTACTGCTCGGCCGCAGACGTGTCCGTCGTCTCGCCCGTGCCGGAAGACTCAGCGTCAACCGCCGTCGCACCCAGGATCTGAACGTAGAAGGCGTCCGACCGTTCAGCCGCCGCCGGCGCAGAAGCCGTCGCGGCCTGGTTGGCCGAGTAGACCTTGTTCGTCGCGTCGTAGGTCAGGCCGGCGGTCGTGCCGGCAGCAGAACCGCGGATACCGTCCGAGGTCAGGCTGACGTTGCCGGCAGCAGCGCCGAAGACATCCACCGAGCCGTCCTTGTTGACGCGAGCGCCGAGGCCGTTGGCGCGGAGCGTGGAGGCCAGCTTGTCCTTGATCTCGGACTGGGTGGTCAGGCCGTTGATGCTCACGGCGATGCTGGTCGCAGAGGCGAGCGCTTCATCGTTCGTGAACTCGAAGGTCTTGCCACCGACCTCGATCCGCGACGCGGAGGTGAGGGTGACGCCTTCCAGATTGAAGCGGACGCCGCCGGCATCAATGTCAAGGCTGGAAAGGCCGAGATCCTTGGAGGTGAACTGCTGGTTGGAGATGCTGATCGAGCGGCCGGAGATGTCCGTCAGGAAGGTCAGCTCGGTATCGACGATGTCGCCGCCCGTCTCGCTCTTCATGAGGTTGACGCCCATGTAGGTCGAGGAGGAGGCATAGGTGTCGATCAGCGACAGGGCGCGCTCGACCTGGGTGTTGAGAGCGTCCTTGTCGAGGCCCTGCTGCTGGCCCTGCGTGATGGTCTTCTTGAGCTCGTTCAGCTCATCCGAGATTTTCGACGCCGCCTTGCTGGCGGTGCCCAGAACGGCGGAACCGAAGGCGAGGCCTTCCTGCACGGCCTTCAGGCCGGAGACGTTGCCGCGGATGCCCTGGGCGATCGAGAACACGGCGGGATCGTCAGACGCCTTGTTGACCTTCAGGCCGGACTCGATGCGGCCCTGGGTGGTCTTGAGGTCACGGTCGATGGTGAACAGCGACCGGATGGCAGCCTGCGCGCCGGAATTGGTGACGATAGAATTGGCCACGGTTTTTCTCCTGATCTAATGGCCGCATTTGCGGCACGGGAAAGATTGCATGGATTCCCCGGAAGGGCAAGGGAAAACGAGGTGTTTACTACCTCTAAGGATAGGGCCGCCCCCACCGGAGTCAGGTCAGGTAGTCCAGGATCGAGGTCTTGTTGAGCGACGCAATGGTGCGATAGCCGGCCTGGAGCTGGGTTTCAGCCAGGTTCAGCCGCGTGGCCACCGTTGCGATGTCGGCTTCCTCGATCTCGCCGACATTGGTGTTGACGATGCCGAGCACGGCCTTGTGCTTCACCTCGAGCTGGTCGAGGTTGCGGCGCACTGCGCCGACCGAGGCGACGGCGGTGTTCAGGTCCTTGCTGCCGGTCTGGAGCATGTCGCGGGCGCTGTGCAGGGCATCGTAATAGCGGGACCGGATTTCGGGGTCGTCGGGCCGCTCCAGGTTGGCGACCATGGCCAGCCCCTGGATGATGTTCCGGAAGTAGCTGGCGTCGGCGCGCACCCCGTAGGTCACGTCCAGATTATCGTCCACCCGCGCCACCATGGGCGCATTGGCGTAGCGCAGGGTCGACGAATAGAGCGTCCCCACCCCGTCCATGCCGGGGTCGTAGGCGAGCGCCGGGTCGCGGACGACACGCTGCATGGCCAGATTGAGCTGCTCGATGTCCGAGGGCACCCGGGTCAGGTTGGCGCCGGGACCGGCGCCGGACGCCGTGGCGGTGGCGAAGTCCTCCGGCACCTGGATGCGCAGCATGGCGCGGCTGTTCGCCGCGGCGTCCAGATCCTCGTCCAGCACGACGTAGGAGCTGAAGGCCGGATCGGCCTGGATCTGCGCCCGCAGGTCGGCGACGATCTCCTCCGTCGTGTCGATGCCGCCACCGACCACCGTGGTCGTGAAGGTGGTGCCGTTCAGGGTCACCGAATAGCTGTCACCCGGAGCGGGGGGCGGCGTGCCGGTCACGTCGAAGACGAAGGCGCCACCCTCCGGCCCCACCCCGTTGAACACGAACTGGGAGTCCGCCGGCGTCGGGCCGGTGGCCAGGGCATCGTCAGCGTCGCCGATTGTGGTGCCGTCCCCGTCGAAGTCCAGGCGCGTGGCTGCGCCGGCCGGGGCGTTCAGGTAGGCCGTGTAGAACCGGTCATAGGTGTCGATGAGGCCGGTCAGGTCGTTGACCGGCGGGGTCGTCTCGTCGCTGGCGGCGAAGACATAGCGTCCCTCCACCTGGGTGTTCAGCAGCGAGTAGATCTGGTCCAGGGCCTGGCGGGCGTTGTCGCGCACGACGGTCGGGTCGCTGATCGTCGTTCCGTCCAGCTTGTTCAGGTCGGAGATCACCGAGGTGACGAGACTGCCGACGCGCTGCATGGCGGTGTCCAGCACCTCCGTCCTGGCCTGCACGAGGTCGATGTTGCGCTGGTAGCTGGTGATGCGCGAGGCCGTCTCGCGCAGGTTCACCGACCGCGCCGCGTCGATGCCAAGACCGCTGTAGACGTCGGTCTTGTAACCGGTGGAGAGCTGCCGCTGGAGGTCCGTCTCCTGCTGCTTCACCAGCCCGGTGTCGCGCAGAATCCGCGTGTACTGCGTGAGCGTGGCGATGGAGGACATGGTTCGATCTCCTTGAGCCTCAGCCGGCGATCCGGAACAGGGAATCGTACATCTGCTCGACGGTGGTGATGACGCGGGACGAGGCCGCGTAGCTGCGTTGCAGCACGGTCAGCATCACGACCTCCTCGTCCAGATTGACCCCGGTCTTGTCGGAGTAGCGGAAATCCAGCTCTTCCTTCATGGCCGTGGCCTCGGTGGCACGGGCCTTGGCCCACCCGGCCTCGCTCGACTGCTTGACCAGGACGGACTGGGCGAAGTCGATCAAGGAGACGTTGGCTGGAATTGAACTGGTCAGATTACGCCGGGGGTTGGCACCCAGCCCTTGCGTGTTGAAGGCGATGTGATTGCTGCCCCCCAGCGTCGTCGTGCCGAAGACATGGTCCACGACATTCTTGAGGAAGATCGTGGAGCCGGCGATCGGGTCGGGTGGCGAGGAGCCGCTGGCCGGCGGCACCTTGGGGGCGCCACCGTCGCCGTAGCGGACCAGTTCGGCATTTTCCATGACGGCCTGTCCCACGCGGATGCGGGAGGCAAAGCCGACATAGAGGATAGGTGGGGCATAATCCACCGACCCCGACACGTCGCCGGGAATGGAGACGCCGTCGGTATCGGTGAACAGGGTCAGCCCGGGGGCGCCATCGTCGGGCGCCGTCTTGCCCTTGAAGCGCACGGCGACCATGTGGGCCAGCTCGTCCAGCTCCGCCTGCATGCGCGGCAGGATATCGTCGCGCAGTTCCAGCAGTCCGCCCAGTTGCCCCCCACGCAGGTCCTGGGTGATGTCAACCCCTGTGTTCGGATCGCCCAGCCGGATCGGGGCGATCCCACCGGCACCCGACGGATCATAATAACTGCTTGCGGCGATCCGCGACGGGGATGTGGACAGGTAGTTCGGCACGCGGTCCAGCAGGGTGGCGCCGCCGCGGGTCATCAGCAGCATCGTGCCGTCGGCCCGTTCCAGGGCGACCACGTCCACAAGTTTCGCCAGGTCACGGATCTTGAGATCGCGGCGGTCCTGCAGGTCTGCTGTCCCCTGCTGGGTCCCCTGGGTCTGGAAGATCTGCCGGTCCAGCTGTGCGATATCGGTCAGAAGCCCGTTGACGGTGTCGATGGTATTGACGATCGCATCCTGTGTCTCCGACCGCTTGTCGATGATCGCGTTGGCGACGGTGTTCATGGATGCCGCGAAGATCTGGGCCGAGTTGACGACATCGGCCTGGAGTTCAACCGATTCCGGTTTCGCCGCCAGGCCGATGAAATCGTCGCGCAGATCCGCCAGACGGGCGCTGATGGATGTCTGAGATTCCGGGCTTCCCTGGAGCTTCTCGATCGAGGAGAGAGTGGTGGAGACGGTTTCCAGATGCGCGGCCTGGCTTTCCCGTTGCAAGAGTTCACGGTAAAGCGCTTGGTCGAAGGTACGCTGGACCTGACCGGTCCGGACGCCCCCGGTGGTGGGGGTGTGGACCTGGGCCTCCTGGGTGACGAACTTGCGGGTGTACCCAGGCGTCTGGATGTTCGACGTGTTCTGAGACACGGTCGCGATATTGTTCTGCGTCGCCCGAAGGCCGCTGATCGCAGAAGATATGGCAACGCTCAGGGACATGCCGCTGGTTCCTCTTTTTCCGGGCAGGAACAAGCAAGGCATGTGCCAGCAGAGAGGCTGCGGAATTCCTGGGGACGGACGGCGGTTCTGGCGACAGCTGACCCGGGGACCGGCAATCCGTGCCGGGGCGGGTCGGCAGGAACTGCCGGGTGTCCGGAGACCTGTCGATCGGCCGCCCTTTCTTCGCACCCGCGACCTTGGGGATGCACCAGCAGGCCGGGCTGGTGTAAGCTCCGCCGCCGGCCCGGTACCCGCAGGGGTGCCGCCCGGGCCGGGCCACCGATTGAATCAGGGGAGTCTGTTCGTCAATGCCGCTGAAGTTGCGCTTGAAGGCCGGCGAGCACCTTGTCGTCAACGGTGCCCTGATCAAGGCCGAGACCTCCGCGACGCTGGTTCTCATGAACCATGCCCGGTTCATGCGGGACCGGCAGATCATGCGCCCGGAGGAGGCCGACAGTCCTGCCCGCCGCATCTACTTCTCGGTGCAGAACACCTATCTGGCCGCTGAGGATGAACGTCCGGCCATGCTGGCCCTGCAGCGGGATCTGGTCCGGGATTTCCATGACGCGACCCGCAACGCCGCGATCCGGGAGAAGCTGGACGAACTCAACCGCCACATCGACGAGGAGGACTACTATCCCGCCCTCCAGCTCGCCCGCGATGTCATCACTTACGAGGATATCGTTCTCGGCCGCGGCCCGGCCTCTGCCGAGCAGATCCCGGCTGGCGGCGAGATGACGGATTGAGGAGGCGCTCCGGTGTTCGGATGCCGCCGATGGCGGTTCCGGCACCTCAAGGAAGCGAACAGCGGGACAGGCGCGTGTCGCCGAATTCTCGAGCAAGGGCAGGAAAGGTGAAAGCCGGACAGCCCGACGCCTCTTGCGCTGCTGCATTCTCCAGAAGCTGTTTCAGAGAGAATGCATCAGAGAAGCCGTGCCCTTCTCTATCGGTCGCTCCATCCGGACACCGATGACGCCCGTTGATGCGACCCGGCAGCGCCACAGTCAGGCATCGACCTCGGTCGATCCCGGCGGGGCGGAGCCTGCCGGACCAGCGGTGGCGTCGCCTCCATTGCCGACAGTTCCGGCAGCGGCACGGGGCGCCGAGACTGGAGAGGAAGCGGGGCCGGGCTGACCGGCCGGTTGAGTGCCAGAGCCCCCCGTCTCCGGAGTGCTGCCGGTGCGCTGGGATGTCCGCGTCAATGGCGCTGGCGACGGATTGCCTGCCGCTGTGCCTGCCAGTTTTTCGGCCGCGCTGCGCAGTTCCTCGTCCCGGGTGATGCGGGCGGCGCGCTCATAGGCGTCGAGCTGGGCCTGGGTCGGAATGCTGCGTTGAAGCTCGCCGTTCTTCAGATCCCGGAACTCGATCACGACGACATTGGCATCGGAATCGAAACGGAGTTTCGGGTTGAAGTAAATCGCCGGTTCGACGGGTGGAATGCCTGTGGTATCTGCAGAATCCGCCCCTGCCCGCGCCGCCGATGGCGGCAGCGGGTCTGATGCCCGCACGGCAGAGATTACGGATCCGACCATCATGGCAAGTCTACCTCCAGCGTCAGAGTAGCGGAGAGGTGGCGACTTGTCCAGCAAGTAAATTTAAAGTTTCAGGCAGGCTAATCTGCGGCCCTCGTCCCGAGGACTCCAGTGTCCCTGACAGCGGCGCGCGGCCGGGCGCCTTCTCAGGCGCGCCCGGCCGCGGGGCGGACGCTCAGCTGTTGCAGGCGCGGATCAGCGGCCCAGGTTCAGCACTTCGACCAGCATGTCGTTGGCCGAGGTGACGACGCGGGTGTTGGCGCTGTAGGCCCGCTGGGTGACGATCAGCTTGGTGAACTCGTCGGCGATGTCGACGTTCGATCCCTCGATGCTGCTGACCACCAGGTTGCCGGCCCCGTTCTCGCCCGCCCCGCTGGCCCGCACGGCGCCGCTGTCGGTCGTGGCGACGTAGGCGTTGCCGTCGGTCTTCTGCATCCCGTTGGGATTGGAGACCTGGAAGATCGGAATCTGCGCCAGGACACGGCTGCGGCCGTTGTCGTAGTTGGCCACCACTTCGCCCGATGCCAGGATCGTCAGATCGCGGAAGGCGCCACGGGTGAAGCCGTCCTGGGTCAGGTTGAAGGTCTCGATGTTCTCACCGGCGAACTGTGTCAGACCGTTCACGCTCGACCCGAACTTGCCGATGTTGAGCCTGATCTCCTGAGGGCCGTTTCCATAGTCCACGGTGAAGGTGATAAAGGCATCGTCGCCCTCTGCCTGTGTTGCAGAGACCTGGGCGTTACCGGAGCCGACATTGGTCGAAGTCAGGCTCTTCAGAACGCCGCCTTCGCCGAACTGCACGGACACATGGGCCGGGGTCTGTCCGCCGGTGGTCGTGTAGGCGCCCATGCCGTTGTTGGCGGCAACCGGGGCGGTGAAGTCTTTCCGGGTCAGCATCAGCCCGGCACCGCTGACGGTCGCGGTGTAGGGGCTGTCGTTGTTCGAGTTGATTTTCGAAGCCAGTTTGGTGGCGATGGTCTTCAGGTCGGGCTCGGTGCCGTCGGTGAGGTAGCTGACCGATTCGGTGCCGCCGCCGAAGGGGATCGTGAACTCGTCGCCCACATCGCCGGCGATGCCGCTCAACGGAAGGAACACCTGCTGCTTGACGCCCGGCACGCCTGCCGTGGTCGGTGTCGCGGCGGCGGCATCATAGCTGGCCTTGAAGGTGAACTGTGTGCCCTCGGTCGGCCCGGTCACGGTGATTGCCGATGTCGCGGGATCGATTGCAAATGTGTAATTGGTGAAGCTGCCGTCCGCATAGATCTGGTTCACCAACTGGCCCGCCACCGAGGCATTGGTGTCGTAGCTCTGTGCCTTGTAGGTGAAAGTCTTGTTGTTGATCGTGATGCTGTAGTCAGTACCGGTGGTCGGCGTGGCGGCGCTGAAGCTCGCGGTGCTGACCTGCTGCACAGGGGTCGTTGACGGAATGATCTGGACCTCAGGCCCGATGGACTGGGGGTTGCCGGTGGACAGCAGGTCGCCTACCGGCTGTAGCGAGCTGCCGGGAGCCTCGACATCCAGGCGCCAGTTGTTGTCACCCTGCTTTCGCCAGTTGAGATTGACAGTGCGGGTCTCGCCGTTGCGGTCGATGATGTTGATCTCCGACGTCGGCAGCGGCTGTTCGGGGTTCGGCGTCAGCGGCAGGTTCGCCGTGAGATTGATGTTCGTCGTCGCCGTCGGATTGTCGATGAGCTGCTGCACCCGGATCGGCTGCGGCGTGCCCCGTTCGACGACGTTGGTTCCGGAACGCAGGCCCCAGCCGTTCAGATAATAGCCGGCGCTGTTGCGCAGATAGCCGTTCTTGTCGAGCGAGAAGTCGCCTGCCCGGGTGAAGTAGGCCTGGCTCTGGAAATTCACGGTGCCGGACACTTCCTCGCCACGGCTGACCTGGAAGAAGCCGCTGCCGGAGATCGCCATGTTCGTGGCGAACTGGGTCTGGGAGACGTTGCCCTGGATGTTGTTCGTGTAGCTGGGGCGCGCCCTGACGCCGCCCGGGCTGTGGACGGACGAGTTCGACTGCGTGATCAGGTTCTGGAAGCTGGTTTCCACCCGCTTGTACCCGATGGTCTGCGAGTTGGCGATGTTATCGGAAATGTGGCCCAGCGACCGGCTCTGAGCGGTCAAACCGCCGACGGCAGTCGTCATCGCGCCGAACACGCTCATTTTCTGTCTCCCATGCTTGAGCAGCGTCTGCCTGCCATCAGCAACCGGCGTGCCAGAGGCGGAATCGAGGGATTCCCGTGTGTTCCGTCGGTTCGGATGGCGGCGGGTCCGGGCGGGCGGCAGTTCTTGCCGGTCAGAATCTTCCGCCGGTCATCGCGGGAGCTGGTACTCCCGGGCTCCGCGCCGGCCATGCAGCAGGTGCCGCTGCCGGCTGTTGGGGCAGCAGGGCCGCCCGGAGGCGGTGGCCTGGCCACATTCTCGTGCGGAGGCCTGCATGGATCGATATGAGGAGCGCCCTGTCCGGCAGGTCGGAGGGAAGATGCCCCCGGATCAGGCATGCACAGAGCAGCCCCGTGGGGGCAGGCCCCGGGGTCAGGATCGGCCGATGAAGCCGGGCAGCGAAGCACCGGCCGGAACAGCAGGGACCGGCGAGGCGCTGTGCCCGGTCTGTCGGGGAACGGGCAGGCAGGGGGGAGCGGCCTGCCCGGACTGCCGTGGCACGGGGATTGTCACGGAAGGGATCGGCGGCGGCTGAGCCGCCGTCATCCCTCCCGCCTGTCCCCGCAGTTTGGCTGTTCTATTCTATTCCGCCGCCTGGGGCAGCAGCGACAGGCGATGCCGGACGATCCGTTCGGCTTCGAGCCAGTGCTCCAGGTCACGCCCGCTCGGCTGGCCGTCGCGCAGCCAGAGCAGGTAGGCCTCCGTGCGGATCTCGTCCAGCAGGTCGGCGGACGCGGTGCTGGTCAGTGCATCGGCCATCGGCGCGATGATCTCGTCATTCGCGGCGGACTTCTTCCTGGCCCCGCGCTTCGGCGTTGACGCCTTGGCGGACGCTGCGGCCGAACTGGCGCGGCGGGTTGCCTGCTTGGCGTCGAGCGCGGCCGGCAGACCGGCCGCCGGCATGTCGACATCGGTGCCCGTGGCGCCGGAGACGATCAGGTCCGGGACGTCGGGGCTGTCGGACTTCTGGGGCATGGGCAACTCTCCATCAGGGGGGAAGCGAGAAGCGCACCGTACCAGCGAGTACGGCGACAATTACGCGCCGCCGCATTGATGCGGGTCAATAGTCTCTAACCCGCGGGCGGTTGCAATTTTGCGACAGCCGGATGAACGGGGTCTCCGGGCGAAACGCCGCGCAGCACCATGACGGGGGCCGGAGGAGGGAGTATGAAGATGTCGGCACCCTGCCCTCCCCGTCCCGTTCTCCCGGACTCTCTTTTCATGGCCCGCCGACCCAGCCGCTCCCGACCTGCCAACCCCGATCAGTTCGATCTGTTCGAGATGCCGGAGGCGACGGCGGTGATGCTGACCTTCTCCGGGCGCACGGTCGATCTGGCGCAACCGGACCTGAGCCGCTTCAGCATCGAGGATATCGCCCGCCCCCTCGCCTTCCAGTGTCGCTTCGTCGGCAATACGACCGACTTCTACAGCGTGGCGCAGCATTGTGTGCTGGCGAGCCGGCTGGCCCCACAGGGCTTCGAGTACGAGGCGCTGCTGCACGATGCGGAAGAGGCGTTCACCGGCGACTGGCCCACCCCGTGGAAAGTCCGTATCGGGCGGGAGATGATCGAGGCGGCGATCGCGCCGGTGAAGCGGGCCGTCGCCGCCCGTTTCGGGCTGCGCTATCCGCAGCCGCGCGAGGTCAAGATCGCCGATCAGCGGGCCTTGGCGACGGAACTGCGCGACCTCTGCGCCCCCCATCGGGTCAACTGGAAGGATCTGCCCCCTCCCAGTGCCATGCCCATCGTGGCGCTGCCCCCGGCGGCGGCCATGCAGGCGTTCCTGGAGCGGTACGAGGAGCTGCGTCCGCGGTGAGGTTCGCCGGAGCCGCCGGACGGCATGGCCGCAATGCCATGCCGGCATGCCAGCATGGCATTGCGGCACCATGCTGGCCTGATGTCAGCGCAGCACGTCATGCAGGAGGGAGAACAGCTCCTCCAGTTCCTCCGAGCGCAGGCGCTTTTTCGGATTCCCGCGGGTGAAGCTGTCGAAGATCTCGATGGAGTGGTCGATCTTATTGAAAGCCGATCCCATATCGAAATAATAGCGTCGGCAGTTCATCAGGAATTTCTGGAAATCGCCTGCGGACTTTTTCTGGATGAACAGCGTGTCGTAGCTTTCCTTGTATTCCCCAACGATGGAGGAAACCCCGCGCCAGGCGTCACGGAGATTCCCCTTTACGACATCGCACTGGCCTTCGATCTGGAGGCGCAGGCTCTGAGCCACGAAATCGGCCGGGCCGGAATGGTCCTTGAGCCAGCCCGCCAGATCGCGGATCGCGTCGTAGCGGCGGAAATACTGGAATTCGAAGAAGGTGACGCCCTTCCAGGCAAAGATGATCTCGTTGCCCTCGCTGAGGGGGATCGAGAGGGCCGACAGCAGCGGGAACAGGCTGGAGATGTCCGAGCCGTCCCAGATGCGCTCGATGAAGTCATCCACCCGCCGGACCGTCGCCGCCGACCTGTTGCTCAGCCCGAACTCGATCATCGGCAGGATCTTGCGCCGGACATGGTTCCGGATCGCCTGCCATTCGTCGTCGGTGATGCGCAGATAGGCGTCCGGGACGGTGACGTCATAGCGTTGGAAAGTCGTCTTCAGCAGAAAGGGGTCAAGCGACGGCGACTCCTTGAGCACGCGCAGGATCGCCTTGTCCGTGCCGGTGTCCGTGTGGCCTGTCGTGCCGAAGCTGTGGGCGAATTCCCGGATGACGGCGTCGAAGCGGCTGTCGTTCAGCGAGACGGAGGCGCCGCCCTCCAGGATCCGGTCGGCGTCGTAGGGGAAGTACAGCATCGTGTCGATGACCGGCTCGCCCGGGCGGCCGGCCTTGCCGTCCAGCGCGGGCTCCTTGAAGAAGACCCCGTAGTTGAGCGGCCGCACGGAAAACAGCCGTGCCGGTTCCGTGCCGGCCGCGGCGGACTGCCGGGTGATCTCCAGGACATTGAAGACCTTGGACGAACCGGATGTCAGTGTCAGCTTGAGGAGCTTCTTGTCCATGCCATGGCGCTGCTGGGAGGGACGCCCGGGCGGGCGCAGGACAGAATCGCCGGGCCGATACCATCATTGGCAGCGGTATCGGCCTGCGGACAGTATGGAATACCGAGCCGGGGTGTCCAGCAGCGTACCGGGCTGCCAGTGCGGCGGCGCACGGGCCGGGGGCTCTGGAATCAGAGCGCTGACATGCCAGCATCATGGCACGCCATGATGCCGGCAGGCTGATCTGGAGGCACTGCGGCAGGGCAGCGTGCCCGTCCCTTTCCGCCTGACGCCACGGGCAGGCGCTTGGCAAGCCACCGCTTCGCGCGTAGAAGCGGGCGGTTCCGCGGAAGGGGATTTCCATGCTGGATGAGGCCGAAGCGATGCCGGCAGCCGACGCGGGCGCCCGGACCGTGCCCGAGCAGCGGCCGCTGCTTCTCTTCCTGGTGACCGAGGACTGGTATTTCTGTTCGCATCGCCTGCCGGCTGCCCGGGCCGCGCGTGACGCCGGGTTCCGGGTGGCCGTCGCCACCCGCGTCGCCCGCCACAGCAGCGCCATCGAGGCGGAGGGCTTCGAGCTGCATCCCCTGCCCTGGGTCCGGCGCAGCCTGAATCCGCTGGCGGCCCTGCGCGACGTGCTGGCGATCGCCCGGCTCTATGCCCGGCTGAAGCCGGATGTCGTCCATCACGTTGCGGTGAAGCCGGCCGTTCTGGGGGGCATCGCGGCGGTTCTGGCCGGCGTGCCCGGGGTCGTCACCACCCTGGCCGGCCGCGGCCTGCTGCTGCAACGGGAGGACGGCGCCGGCCGTCTGGCCGGGGTCCTGCTACGGGCCCTCCTGCGGGCGGTCGGGCTGGGACGACGGACGCAGGTCATCGTGCAGAACCGGGACGATCTGGCGTGGCTGGGCCGTGTCCCGGCGACCCTGATCCGCGGCTCCGGCGTTCCGCTTGACCGCTTCGTTCCGCTTCCCCTGCCTCCGGAGGGGGCGCCGTTCATCCTCGCGCAGGTCTCCCGGATGCTGACGATCAAGGGCGTGGACGTGCTGGTCGAGGCCGTGCGGCGGGTCCGCGCCCGCGGGCTGGACGTGCGCCTGATCCTGGCCGGAGAGCCGGACCGGGAGAGCCACGCCGCCATCAGCGCCGCCACGCTGGAGAGCTGGGCGCGGGAGCCGGGCATCGAGTGGGCGGGCCATGTCGGCGATGTCCGCACCGTCTGGGCCCGCGCGCATCTTGCCGTGCTGGCGTCACGCGGCGGCGAGGGCGTGCCCATGTGCCTGCTGGAAGCGGCGGCATGCGGCCGGCCCCTGCTGGCCACGGACATTCCCGGCAGCCGGGAGGTGGCGCAGGCCGGACGCAACGCGATCCTGGTGCCACCTGCTGATGCCGACGCCCTGGCCGGGGCTGTCGCCGCCCTTGCCGCTGACAGGACCCGGCTGGAGACGCTGGCGGCGGCCAGTCGTGCCGTCGTCGATCCTGACTTCGGGGCGGCGGCGGTGGCTGCGGCGACGGTCGCCGTCTACCGGGCACTGCTGGACCGCTGAAGCCGGCGCGGGACGTTGCTCAGGGCTTGTCCAGCCGGGCGGCCAGACGGCGCAGCACGGCGTCCACCTCCGCCGCGGCATCGTCCAGTCCGCGGGTGTCCAGCCCGCTCAGATCCAACCGGGCGCGGCTCCAGGACAGATCCGCGGGACCGCCCGCCCTGCCCTTCGTCGCGGTCTTCGCCGTAAGGGGCCGGGCCGATTGCTGCCGGAGCGGCGCCAGATCGGTCAAGGCATAGAGCTTGTGCGTGCCGCGGCCGGACAGCTCCACGACCAGCCCCAGCGCCTCCAGTTTATCCAGCATCTTGCCGGCGCCGCGGGGGGAGCAGCTCGGCAGCGGGGGCGTGCTGGCAGGCCCCGCCGGGGGAGAGCGTCGTGGATCGCGCCCGCCCGAGAGTGCCCGCGCCACGCCTTCCGGGTTGACGGCCGGCGCCAGGGCCAGCAGGTCCACGACCTGGGGCAGGCGGGAATGGCTGCGGCTGTGCGCCTCCGCCGTGCTGCGCGCAGCGTGCCAGCAGCGTTCCAGATCCAGCAGCAGGCCGAGCGCCTGCCCCGCTTCGGTGCACACACCGTCCAGGAAGGTCGCCACCCAGCGGCCGGTCGGCTGTTCCCAGGCGCTCCGCCCCCGCAGCGCCGCGGCCCCCAGCAGCAGCGGACACTCCGCCCGCAGCAGGCCGCGGCGCATGAGAAAGCGCGGCAGGGCGGCCCAGAGCGCAGGGCGCTCCCCGCCGCGCTCGATCCAGCGCCGCAGTCCCAGGGCAGCGGCGATCAGTGTCGGCATCTCCCCCGCGTCCCGGTCCAGGCCGGCCAGGGCGGCTGCGATACGCTCGCCTGTCGGCCCGTCCGCATCCGCTCCGGTCTCCCCGTCGCCTGCGGCGCTGTCGGATCGCGCCGGTGCCGACCAGTGCAGCAGGCGCAGCGCATGCGCCGTGGCGCCGCCATCGCGGCTGCTCTCCGCCGGCCCGGTGGCCCCGAGGGCCGCCGGTGCCTCGGGCCGCAGGCCCAGGGCTGCGGCGCCCAGTCGGGCCGGATCGACCCGGATGCCGTCCAGTCCGGCCTGGGTGACCGCGGCGGCGATGCGGACCCGGAAGTGCCAGGCCGGCAGCAGCGGGCAGCCGATCAGTGCCCCGTCCAGCCGGGCGACGGCCGCCACCGCCTGTTCCAGCGGGCGGGCCAGGGAGGAGAGAAGGGCCGGCGACAGGGCGGTCATCGTGTCGGGAACATGGGCGGAAGGGGCTCCGACCGGGTGTGCGCCAACAGATCGGCATTGTCAGCCCCTTTGTCAGCCCCTTCTGCCACCCGGAACACCCCCGGGTGCTGGGCCGGGCGGGGACATTCTTCGGCTGTCCGCCGGTCCCTTTTCCGGGGTCCGTAAATCCTGTATTGACCGTCGCCCTGCGAAGAAGACCGTGGCGGCCGACAGGGGCGCTCCGGTCCGCAGCATCGTGAAACACAGCGGCCAGGAATCCCGTGCAGGCGCTTTCCCTTCTGACCCAGGAACCCGCCCCGGTGACGCCGGATGCAGCGGCCCGCACGGCCCGCTTCCTGCTGCCCCGCCTGGCGATACTGGAGAGTTTCTTTCTGGGGGTTCGGGCGGAGGTGGATACTGATCTCGCCGGCCACCTCACCTCCCCGTCCGGAAAGCCCTATCCTCTCGGCTGCTGCCGGGAGATCACGCTGTGCGCCCTGGAAAAGCTCCGCGCCCGGATCGCCGCCTCCGGGTGCGAGGCCAGCCGTGCGCTGGCGGATTTCATCCGGGACGGCGGGGAACTCCGCTGCGTCTGGGGCATCCTGCGGGACCGGTATTTCCAGACGGCTCTCCAGCTCGACGGTCTTTATGTGGACGTGGCCAACGACACGGTGACGGTCACCAAGCCGAAGGTCGAGATTCTGCCGATGGAGGAGTCCGGGATGGCGGCGGTGCAGGATGCCGCGCATTTCGCCCGGATCGCGGAAGCCTACTGGGGACTGCGGATCTACGCGAACACGGCGCTGCCCTCGCTCGCCCCGCTGCTGCCGATGATCGGTGCCGCCCCGGGGCAACGCCCGGGGCTGCTGTCCGCCACGGTCTACATGGTGGGACTGTTCTGCCGCGACCGCTTCCGGAGTGCCGAGGCCTGGCTCTGCAGTGCGCCCGAACCGCCGCCGGAGATCGTGGCCGACCTCCAGCGGCGCCATGGGCTGGAGCCCGGCGACACGGCCAGCGGCCGGCAGGCGGCGGTAGAGGCCTGCCGGTCCTATCGGGCGTCGGACTGCGCATTCGATACGGTCTGGATCACCGGGTTCCTGGAGAGGCTGGCCGGAAAGACAACGACAGAGGAAGCCACGATGACCCCGAAGCCGAGCATCGTCACTATCGACGGTCACCCTTACGATCTGACCACCCTGTCCGAAGAGGCGCGGACCCAGCTTGCCGGCCTTCAGGCGGCCGATCAGGAGATCGCCCGACTGAAGACCCGCCTCGCCATCGCGCAGACGGCCCGCGCCGCCTATGCCACGGCGCTGAAGGCCGAACTGGAGAAGAGTCCTCGCCTGTAGCGGTTCAGAGAGAATGACCAGCGTCAGCAGCGCGATCCTGGCTGGGGGCCTTCATTCGGCGGCTGATGCTGTGCCGCCGCCCAAGGCCTTGTATAAGCTGATGGCGTTGCCGATTTCATCGCGCTTCAGGTCCAATCGGGTCTGGCGCGCGGCGTAAAGCTGGCGTTGGGCGTCCAGCAGTTCCAGGCGCCCTTCCAGGCCGGCGCGATACCGGAGGGTGGACAGGGCGAGACGCCGTTCGGCCGAGGCCACGGTGCGGTTCTGGGCCTCGATCTGGCGGCCATAGGTGGCACTGCCGGCCAGACCGTCGGCAACCTCCCGGAACGCCGTCTGGATGGCCCGCTCATACTCGGCGATGGCTTCGGACTTGCGGATCTCAGCCAACCTCAACTCGGCCCGTAGCTGGCCGCCCATGAACAGGGGCTGGGTGATCTGGGGGGTGAAGCTCCAGCCCCGCTGCTCGCCGTCGAACAGGCGGCCCAGGATCGGGCTGGCATATCCCAGCGAAGTGGTCAACGACAGCCGCGGGAAGAAGGCGGCGCGCGCCGCACCGATGTCGGCGTTGGCGGCCACCAGATCATGCTCCGCCTTACGGATGTCGGGTCGGCGGGTCAGCAGGTCCGAAGGCAATCCGGCAGGCAGGCGGGTCCGCACCGCGTGCCCGTCCAGCGGCCATGGCGGCGGCAGCTCGTCGGGCAGCTCCGCGCCCACCAACAGAATCAAGGCGTTGGTGGCGCGCGCCAGTGTCCGCGCGCGCTCTTCGAGATCGGCCTCGGCGGTGGCGGCCTGGCCTTCCGCCTGGGCCACGTCGAGGTCGCTGTTCTGGTCGGCGGCCTTGAGCCGGCGCGCCAGATCCAGGGACTGCCGCCAGTCATCCAGGGTGCGACGGGCCAGATCCAGTTGTTCCTCGGCGAGCCGCTCGGCGAAATAGGCGTCGGCCACCGTGCCGACCAGTGCGATCTGGACCGCCCGGCGCCCTTCCTCGCTGGCCAGATAGCGGGCGAAAGCAGCGTCCGACAGCGACCGGACCCGGCCGAACAGGTCGATCTCGAAGGCGCTGACGCCGATGTCCAGGGTGTGCTGAGTCTGGATGCGCCCGTCGGTGGCGGGATCGGCCTGCGGGTCGGCGGCGATCCGCTGGCGGGTGACGCCGCCCGTGGCGTTGACCGCGGGCAGTCGGGCGGCCCGCTGGATGGTGTACTGCGCCTGTACCGCCTCGACGTTCAGGGCCGCCAGCCGCAGGTCGCGGTTGTTCCGCAAGGCCAGCTCGATGAGCCGTTGCAGGCGCGGATCGCCGAACATGACGCGCCAGTCCAGATCGGCGGCAGGCTCGCCATCGGCAACGGTCACCGGGGACGGGTAGGCATCCGGCACCGGCAGGCCCGGTTTGACCGGATCGGGTGTCAGGGAACAGGCGGACAGCGCCAGCGACAGTGCAAAGATGGTCAGACGCATGACATCAGTCCTGACGCTGCGGGGCGGCGCGACGGCCAGCGTGCAGCCAGCCGTGCAGCTTTTTCTGGCCGCCCATGACGAAGACGAAGAAGGCGGGTACGAAGAACACCGCCAGCACGGTGGCGCACAGGATGCCGCCGAACACGCCGGTACCGATGGCGTTCTGGGTCTCGGCGCTGGCCCCCTGGGCGAGCATCAGCGGCACCACGCCCAGGCCGAACGCCAGCGAGGTCATCAGGATCGGGCGTAACCGCAGTCGTGCCGCCGTGACCGCCGCGTCCAGCAGTTCCTTGCCCTCGGCATGCAGTTGCCGGGCGAACTCGACGATCAGGATGGCGTTCTTGGCCGACAGGCCGATCACCGTGATCATGCCGACCTTGAAGAAAATGTCGTTGGGCATGCCGCGCAGCATCACCGCCGCCACCGCGCCCAACAGGCCCAGCGGCACCGCCAGCATCACCGACAGCGGGATCGACCAGCTTTCATACAGCGCCGCCAGCACCAGGAAGACCACCAGCATGGACAGCGCCATCAACAACGGCGCCTGCGCTGCTGACTGACGTTCCTCCAGCGACTGGCCGGTCCATTCCAAGGCAAATCCGGCGGGCAACCGGGTGGCGAGCCGTTCCATCTCGGCCATGGCCTCGCCATTGGACACGCCGGGAGCCGGGCCGCCGGAAATGCGGGCGGAGGGGAAGCCCTGGTAACGGACGAGTTGCAGCGGCGTGTCTTCCCATACCGGCGTCACCACCTCGGACAACGGCACCATGCCGCCGCTGGAATTGCGCAGGTACAGCCTCAGCACGTCCTCCACCTGCATGCGGGCGGGGGCGTCGGCCTGGAGGATCACCTGCTGCATCCGCCCGGCATTGGGGAAATCGTTGACGTACAGCGAGCCCATGGCCGCGGCCAGGGTGTCGCTGATGGTGGTGAACGGCACCCCCAGAGCTTCGGCCTTCTGCCGGTCAATATCCAGGCGGACGCTGGCACCGTCGGGCAGTCCGTCGGAATAGACGCCGTAGACGACCGCGCTCTGGGCCGCCAGTTCCAGCAATTTCGCCTCGGCGGCCTTCAGTGCCGCCTCACCATGGCCGGCGCGGTCCTGAAGGCGCAGGTTGAAACCGGATGAGGTCCCCATCTCCTCGATGGCTGGCGGCAGAAGGCTCATGACCGTGCCGTCGGTGGCGTCGGCCATGGCCTGCTGCGCGCGCCGGGCTTCGTCGGCTGTGGTGGCGCCGCCGCGCTGATCCCAGTCCTTGAGCATGGTGAAGGCGAGCGCGGTATTGGCGCCCGAGCCGGAAAAGCCGAAACCCAGGATCGACAGGGTCGAGTCCACCGCCGGCCGCGCGGCGGCATGGGCTTCGAACCTGCTGACCAGATCCAGCGTGCGTTCCTGGGTGGCGTCCGACGGCAACTGGAACGAGGTCATGAAATAGCCCTGGTCCTCCTCGGGCAGGAAGGCCGAGGGCAGTACCAGGAAGCCCAGGCCCAGCAGCACGACGATGACCGCGAACGCGGCCATCATCCGGCCGGTGCGACGGACCAGGGCGGCAACGCGGGTTTCATAGGACCGGGTGAGATGGTCGAACCGGCGGTTGAACCAGCCGAAGAAGCCGCCTCTGGCATGGTGGCCGGGATCCACGGGCTTCAGCAGGGTGGCGCACAGGGCCGGGGTCAGGCTGAGCGCCAGGAAGGCCGAGAACAGGATGGAAACCGCCATGGAAAGGGTGAACTGTCGATAGATCACCCCGACCGAGCTCCCGGCCAGCGCCATGGGGATGAACACCGCCGTCAGCACCAGGGTGATGGCGATCACCGCGCCGGTGATTTCCTTCATCGCCTTCACGGTCGCGTCCTTGGGCGACAGTCCCTCGGACGCCATCAGGCGCTCGACGTTTTCCACCACCACGATGGCGTCGTCGACAATGATGCCGATGGCCAGGACCATGCCGAACATGGTCAGCACGTTGATCGAGAAGCCGGCCACCAGCATGACGGCGAACGTCCCCAGCAACGCGATCGGGGCAACGATGGCCGGAATCAGGGTATAGCGGATGTTCTGCAGGAACAGCAGCATGACCAGGAACACCAGCACCATGGCTTCAACCAGGGTCTGGATGACCTTTTCGATGGAAATCCTGACGAAGGGCGCGGTGTCGAACGGGGTCGTATAGGTCACGCCCGCCGGCATGACGCGGCTGAGTTCGGCCAGGCGCGTCTTCACGCTTTCGGCCGTGCGCACGGCGTTGGCGCCCGGCGACAACTGCACGGCGGCGACGGCGGCGGCCTGTCCGTTCTCGCGGTTGGCGAAGCTGTAGGTCTGCGCCCCCAGTTCCACCCGCGCCACATCGCCCAACGTCACCTTGGAGCCGTCGGCATTGGCGTGCAGTACGATCGCGGCGAATTCCTCGGGCGTCTGCAACTGGCCCTGCACCGTCAGGGGAATGCTCACCCGCTGTCCCGGAATGGTCGGCGCATCGCCGACCCGACCGGGCGCGATCTGGGTGTTCTGCTGGGTGATGGCTGCCGACAGGTCGGCCATGGTCAGGCCGAAGGAGACCAGCCGCAACGGGTCCACCCAGATGCGCAGGGCCTGTTCGGCGCCGAACAACTGCACGCGCCCCACCCCGTCGATGCGGCGCAGTTCCTCGATGATGTTGCGGGCCAGATAGTCGCTGAGTGTCGTCTCGTCGAACCGGCCATCCTCGGATCTCAGGCTGACCAGCATCAGGAAGCCGGAGTCGGCGGATTCCACGGTCAGCCCGTTCTGCCGGACCGCCTGCGGCAGCCGTGGTTCAATGGCTTTCAGGCGGTTCTGCACATCCACCTGCGCCATCTCGGGGTCCGTACCCGGCTTGAAGGTGACGGTCACCTGGGCCGTGCCCGAGGTGTCGGCCGAGGATTCGAAATACAGCAGGTTCTTGACGCCCGACAGTTCGCGCTCGATCAGTCCCAGCACGGAATCGTTCATGGTCTGGGGTGCTGCGCCGGGATAGCTGGCGTAGATGCTGACCGTGGGCGGCGCCACCGAGGGATAGCGGGCGATGGGCAGTTGCGGCAGGGCGATCAGGCCCAGCAGGATGATGAACAGGGCGACGACCCAGGCGAAGACCGGGCGGTGGATGAAGAAATGCGGCATGGGGCGGTGCTCCTGGCGTCTCAGCGCGCGGCCATGTCGGCCGGCTGCCAGTCGTGCGGCGTGACCACGGCGCCTTCACTCAGCCGCTCCGATCCTTCGACCACGATCCGCTGTCCGGCCTTGAGACCCGCGCGGATGCGATAGCGGCGCTCGATCAGTTCTCCCAGGTCCACCGGCTGGGCGTGCACCGCGTCACCCTCGCCGATCACCCAGACCAGCGGCTTGCCGCCGATACGGACGACCGCCTGCTGCGGCACCATCAGGGCATCGTCGTAACTGGCGCGCGGCACCCGGGCGCGCACGAACATGCCGGGCAGCAGGTCGCGCCGGGCGTTGTCCACCAGCACGCGCAACAGCACGTCACCCGTTCCCGCATCGACGCTGATGCCGGAAAACAGAATCCGGCCGCTGGCCCCGTAGGGAGCGCCGCCGCTGCGCAACACCGTGACCGGCAGACCCGCATTGCGGTCGGCCTGCCGCGAGGCCAGGGCATCGCGCACCGCATCGAGCGAGGCGGCCGGCTGGCGCACGTCCACATAGACCTGATCGACCTGCTGGATGCGGGCCATCGGGCTGGCGTCGGTGGGTGACACCAGCGCACCTTCGGTGACCAGGGCCTGGTCGATGCGGCCCGAGATCGGCGCATCCACCGTGGCGAATTTCAGATCCAACTGACGGCGCGCCAGGGTCGCGCGGGCCTGGGCGACGTCCGCCGCCGCCTGATCGCGCTGTGATACGGCGTCGTCATAGGTCTGGCGGCTGATCGCCTCGGCCTGCGCCAGCGGCTGCAGGCGTCGGGTCTGCACCTGCGCCTGGGCCAGGGCCGCTTCGGCGCGTTGCAATGCGGCGGCCGCCATCGCGGCGTCGGCCTTGAACGGAGCGGGATTGATCTGGAACAGCGGGGCGCCCGCCCGGATTTCCGTGCCTTCTTCGAACAGGCGCTGCTGGACGATGCCGCTGACCTGGGGACGGATTTCCGCCACGCGCAGGGCGGCGACACGCCCCGGCAGGTCTTTGGTCAGGTCCACCCGGGCCGGAACCAGCGTCATCACCGCCACCGGCGCGGGCGGCGGTGGCGGTTCGGGAGCCTCGGCGTCGCAGCCGGCGAGCGCGAGCACCACCGTGGCAAGCAGCACGCTGCCGCGGAACAGACGTTCGGTACCCATCATCGGCCCTTCTGGGGTGGAGAACGCAAAAGAGCGCGCACCCTAGGCCGGCAGGATGGCGTTTCCGTCGAGCCTTTGTGGAGATAGAGTGGAGGTGGAATCCAACCGCGCGGACCTGGCATGCCCCACTCGATCGCCGAGCCACAGTCCCTGGTGTTGATCGCGGAGGATGAACCGGAGATCGCCGACATCCTGTCCGCCTATCTGCAGCGGAGTGGCCTGCGCGGCGTGCACGCAGCCGATGGCCGCCGTACCTTGGACCTGCACCTGTCGCTCAAGCCGGACCTGATCGTGCTGGATGTGCAGATGCCCTGTGTGGACGGCTGGCAGGTGCTGTCGGAAGTGCGCCGCCGCGGCAACACGCCGGTCATCATGCTGACCGCCCTGGATCAGGACATCGACAAGCTGATGGGATTGCGGATCGGTGCCGACGATTACGTGGTCAAGCCGTTCAACCCGGCGGAAGTGGTCGCCCGTATCCAGGCGGTGCTGCGCCGTGCCCGCCCCGGCGGCGACCAGCCGACCCGGCGCTTCATCCGGCTCGGGCGGTTGCAGGCCGACCTGGAAAGCCACGAGATCGCCGTGCAGAATGACGGCCGTTTCCTGCCCCTCCCGCTGACTCTGACCGAGTTCAGGCTTCTGGTCCATCTGATGCGGGCGCCGCACCGGGTCTTCGGGCGTGAGGAATTGCTGGTCGCCTGCCTGCCCGAGGGCGAGGCCCTGGAACGCACGGTGGACAGCCACGTCAGCAAGCTGCGCAAGAAACTGGAAGCCGTCGGGCTCGGGGGCATTCCGGCCAGCGTGCGCGGGGTCGGCTACCGGCTGGGAAGCGTGTCTTGAGGACCGTGCCTTGAGGGAAGCCGGGAGTCTGAGCCGCCGGATCATCCGGTCCATGGTTGCCCTGGCCCTGGGCACCACCTTGCTGACGCTCCTGGGATCCTATGCCTTCTACGCCGCGTGGTTCCTGTTGTCCCCGAACAGCTTCCCAGGCCCCGACAGCACCAGCGATTGGCTTCCGACGCCGCTGGAATGGGGCTGGATGGCCCTGACCGTTGCCGTGGCGCTGGGGGCCGCCATTCTGTTCGCACTGAAACTGTCGAGGCCGATCGTCACGCCGCTCAACGCGGTGGCGGAAAGCCTGCGCCAGGTGGCGCAGGGCAACCTGTCGGTCCGCGCCGGCAGCGATGGTCATCCGCACGGCGAGGCAGCCCAACTGGTGCGTGACTTCAATGCCATGGCTGAACGCCTGGAACGCATGGAGCGCGAACGCCGGTTCTGGAACGCGGCCATCGCCCACGAACTGCGCACCCCGGTGACGGTGCTGCGCGGTCGCCTGCAAGGGCTGAACGACGGCGTGTTCGAACCGGCCCCGGCCCTGTTCCGCTCATTGTTGACCCAGGTCGAGGGGCTCGGCCGGTTGATCGAGGATCTTCGGCTGCTCGGGCTGGTCGAAAACGGGCGGCTGGACCTGCGGCTCGAACTGACCGACCTGGAGACGGAGGTGGCGGCGGTGGTGCGGGCCATCGAGCCCAGCCTGCGCGAAGCGGGCTTCATCGTCTCCTGCCATGTGGACGCGCAGCCGGTGCTGTGCGATCCGGTCCGGATGCGTCAGGCATTGCTGGCGCTGCTGGAAAATGCCCTGTGTCACGCTGTTCCCGGGCCGTTGCACATTCAGGTTCAGGTCAGTCAGGGAAGCTGCCACCTGCTGGTGGAGGATTGCGGTCCCGGCGTGCCTGAAGCCCTGGCAACCCGGATCTTCGAGGCGTTTCAGCGGGGCGAAACCCACGGCCACGGCAGCGGGGTGGGGTTGGCGGTGGTCCGGGCCATCGCCCGCACCCATGGCGGCGATGTGACCTGCCGCCCGTCGGCGCTGGGCGGCAGCGCGTTCGATCTCTACTGGCCGGTCTGAAGGCGTATGGACGCAAGGGGCGCGCCCCAGGGCGTGGTGTCGGGGCTGAGTGTCGACGGAGCGCAGTGACAGGCCGGGCTCGCCCCGGCGGCAACCGCCCCCATTGTGAACAGATCGACCGGTTTGGTTCCCGGCGGCACCCCTCCCGGTTCGCGCGTGAGGAGCGGGGCTGTCTGGTTTTTCCGGAAAAACCGTCCCCGCGGGCCGGCCCCTGCCGCCATCCGCCGCCTTGCGCCGAAGGCTGGCGCTGCGCCAGGATAAGGCGCGCTGTTCAGAACATAAGGGTTTTCATGTCCCCCGTTCTCATGGCCTATGGCGCGCTGGCCCTCGCCATCGTGTGTGAGGTCGCCGGCACCACCTTCCTCCAGAAATCGGAGCAGTTCACCCGGCCGGGACCGATCCTGCTCATGGTCCTCTTCTATGCCGGCTCCTTCTACTTCCTGGCCCAGGCGCTGAAGGCAGTGCCGCTGGGCATCGCCTATGCCGTCTGGGCCGGGGTCGGGATCGTGCTGACGGCGGTGATCGGGGCCGTCATCTTCAGGCAGATGCTCGATGCCGCCGCGATCCTGGGCATCGGCCTGATCGTCGCCGGGGTGGTGGTGATCCAGATCTTCTCGAAGAGCGTGACGCACTGACGGAGATGGTTGAGGCGGCCGGTGCCGGGATCGCAAGCCGGCGGTTTTCTGGAAAAAACCATGCGCGGCGGCCCATTCCCAGGGCGGCTTCAGCGCACTTGGTGGCGGTGCAGTTCCCTCCGCACGTCGAAAGGGGGGCCGCTGCTGCTTGTCGCCGACCCGGACTGGCCGAGGGATTGTCCGGCGGAGGGGTGGGGACCCGACCGGTCTAGGCCGAGGACGGAAAGAACCGGAAAAGCGGCTGATGGCTCCCTCATGTGATGCGGGGATTGATGGCGGTCAGATCACACCGCAGGAGATCCCATGACCCGTCCCGTTTCCGCCCCCCTTCCCCGCCGCCTCGCCCTCTACCTTTCCGGCTGCCTTCTGTTCTCGCTGGGGGCCAAGCTGTTCATCGACAGCCGGCTCGGCGTCGATCCGCTGGATGTCCTGGTTCTCGGCATCGTCGGCCATACCGGCGTCACGGTCGGCATCGCGTCGGGAGCGGTCGCCATCGGTTTCCTGCTCCTCTGGAGTCTCTGGAACCGCCGTCGCCCGCCGCTGTCACCTTTCGTGACGATGTTCCTGGTCGGGTCGCTGATCGATCTCTGGATCTGGCTGGAGCTTGAGCAGGTGACCCAGGCGGTTCTGGCCGCCGTCCCGATGCTGGCGACGGGGCTGCTGCTGGCGTCCTTCGGCTCGGCCCTGATCATCGTTGCCGGCATCGGCATCCGGATCATGGATCTGGTCGCCATCACCATGGTGGAGCGCTGGCGCTGGCAGTTCTGGCAGGCGAAGCTGGCGCTGGAGGTGTTCTTCGTCGCCTCCGGCTGGGCGCTCGGCGGTCCGGTGGGCGTCGGAACTCTGGCCTTCGTCGTCGTCGTGGGACCGATGATGCAGCCCTTCATGGCGCTGGTGACGAAGGTCCTGGGTACCGTCAACCATGGGCTCCCGGGCCCGCTCGCCTCTGCCCGCCCCGACGTTGCCCGCCCCGACGTTGCGCACCCCGACGCTGCCGCGTCGGGGCACTGAGCGGCGCCGCCCGGTCGGTCCTGGCCGTCAGTCTGCCACGTCCAGGCCGCTGCGGCGCAGGGCGTCGGGGATGGCGGCGAAGATGGCGTCCACCGCATCGGGTGGCAGGCCGGCAGCCAGCCGCAACAGGGGGCGCCCGTCCTGCTCCGTCAGGCGTGCCAGCACCTGACCCGTGCGGCTGCGGACCACCCGCTCGCCCCGCGGGGCGGGGGTCGGCTCGGCCCGTCCCTCCGCCACGGTGACCAGCTCGGCCAGCCGCCTGGCGAAGGGCAGGGAGCCGGCTGCCAGTTCCGCCGCCTTCGCCAGCACGCGCTCCCGCACCGCCGGATCCGCCAGCAGCCGGGCCAGCCGGGCGCCGTCGGCGATACGCAGGGGGCGAGGATCGCCCAGCCCGGCGACGACGGCGTCCGGTAGCTCCGCCAGCTTCAGCAGGTTGGAGAGGTGCCCCTTGGTGAAGCCCAGCGCCGCCATCAGCCCGGCCCGGTCCATCACCCCGGCCTCCAGCACGGCGGCGATCTGCCGGGCACGCTCGAAGGCGGAGATGTCGGCCCGCACCTCGTTCTCGCGCACCATGGCGAGGACAAGGCCCCTGTCATCGGCCGCCAGCTCGCGGGCCAGCACCGGCCGGCCCAGCCGGCGGCAGGCTTCGACGCGGCGGTGGCCGGCGATGATCTCGAACCCGGCGCTGGTGCGGCGTACCAGGATGGGCACGAGCTGGCCGCGGGCCAGGATGTCCTGCACGAGCTGCTCGAAGGCCGTGTCCGCGAAGGCGGCCCCGTGCCGGTCGCGGAAGCGGGTGGCGACCAGGGTGCCGGGGTCGAGGTCCAGCAGCACCTGACCGGCCGCCTTCAGCCGTTCCAGCTCGGCAGCACTGCCCTCGAACACCTCTTCCATCTGGGCGACGATGGGGATGAAGGAGCGCGCGCTCCCGCTCTCGCGCCGGCGTCCGGCGACGTCCCCGACGGCGGCGTCCAGGGCGGCCATCCTGTCCTTGCGGCTCATCGTGCCCCCTCGCCGCCGCTGCGGCCCCAGATGTCGTGGACGACGCTCTCGATCTCGGCGTTGACGCTGTTCAGATAGTCCAGCCCGCGCTCATAGGTGCGACGGTTCACGTCGCTCGCCTCCAGCTCGTAGTAGCTCTGCTTCATGTTGCCGGCATTGTCGAGGCCGGTGGTCAGGGCCATGCGGTTGGTCATCAGCGTGTCCGCGAAGACCGCCCCCATCCACTTCACGAGCTGGGTCTGGTTGGCATCGGAGGTCTGGTATTTGGTGACCAGCAGGCGCACCGCGTCGAACTGCTTGACCCGTCCGCCCTCGGCCGCGGCCAGCGTCTCCAGCGTTTCATGCACCATGCGGAAGAACCGCCCGGCGGAGGAGAAGTCCAGCATGGAGGGCGGGATCGGCACCAGCAGCAGGTTCGCCGCCATGACCGCGTTGATGGACAGGTAGGACAGCGACGGCGGGCAGTCGCAGACGACGACGTCGTAGCGGTCGTCGATCGACGGCAGGGCGTCTGCCAGCACCCGCCAGAAGCGCAGCTCGCGCTGGCGCATCTGCCGCACCGGCACCTCGAACTCGGTGGAATAGAGGCCCAGATTCGCCGGCACGATGTCCAGCCCGTCCCAGTAGGTCGGGCGGGCGAGGTCGGCCAACGACGCCGTGCGGCTCCCCTCGTCCAGGGTGAACAGGCGGTAGAGCGTGTCCAGCCGGTCGAAATCCTCGTCCGGGACCAGCCCGAACATGGAGGTGGCGCTGGCCTGGCTGTCCAGGTCGATCAGCAGCACCCGGTAGCCTTGCAGCGCAAGGTACTGCGCCAGATGCACGGAATGGGTCGTCTTCGCCGCCCCGCCCTTGAAGTTGGCGACGGTGACGGTGACCAGCTTCTCCCCGCGCGCCCGGTCGCGCCCGACCCGGTAGCGCGCATCGCCCGTGGCGGCGAACAGGCGGCGGCGGATCTCGTTCACCTCGGCCAGGGTGAAGGCGCGGCGGTTGCCCGCGCCCACCACCGTGCCCTCGGGCCAGCCGTCCTGCCGGATCAGGCCGCGCAGGTGGCTTTCGGAGATGCGCAGCAGCCGCGCCGCCTCCGGCGTCGGGATCAGGCGCAGGTGCTTGGATTTGTCGGGGTGCGACTGCACCTCGATGATGCGGCGCTGGATGGCGTCGCAGCCCTCCGAATGCTCCAGGAACAGCCGCAGGGGATCGGTCACGCCCAGCGCCGTCCGTTCCGCCGTTTCCATCCGATCTTCCTCCGTCCATGCAGTCACCGTTCTTATCGGGGATGCGTATCGGAAGGGGAAGAGCGATTTACGGCGTGGTGGCGATTTTTGGCAATGATGCGGCAGAAAACCCGCACTGTCGGGACTCTCCGACGGTCCGGCCGGCGCTGTCAGTAGCGCGGCAGCACGGCGGTGGCTCCGGACCCGGCGAGCCGTTCCACCGTGACACCGACACCGTAGAGCCGCTCCAGCGCCGCCGCGGTGGCGACCGTCTCCGGCGGCCCCAGTGCCGCGATCCGCCCGCCGTCCAGCAGGGCCACGCGGTCGGCCAGGGCGTGGGCCTGGGCCGGATCGTGGGTGGACAGGATGATGGCGCGCCCCTCCGCCTTCAGGGCGCGGATGCGTTCCAGCACCCGGACCTGGTTGCCGAAATCCAGGCTGGAGGTGGGCTCGTCCAGCACCAGCAGCGGCGCTCCCTGCGCCAGCGCCCGCGCGATCAGCGCCAGTTGCCGCTCGCCGCCCGACAGACGGGTGCAGGGCCGTCCGGCCAGATGGCCGATGCCCATCATGCCGATGGCCTCTGCCGCCGCAGCATGATCGGCCGGGCCGGGCGTGCGGAACGGGCCGATATGCGGTGCCCGGCCCATCAGGACCAGCTCCGTCACCGTAAAGGGGAAGTAGGTGGCCGCTGTCTGCGGCACCAGGGCCACGCGGCGGGCGATCTCTGCGCGCGGCAGCCGGGTGATGTCGTCGCCGTGCAGCAGCACCCGCCCGGACCGGGCCGGCAGCAGGCCCAGCAGGGTCTTGAACAGGGTGGTCTTGCCGCTGCCGTTGGGACCCAGCAGGCAGAGCACCTCCCCCGCCGCCAGCGACAGCTCGACCCCGGCGCCGACGGTGCGGCCCGGATAGCCGAAGGCCAGGGCGCGGGTCTCCAGCAGGATCATGTCCAGCCCCGCCGCCCCACCGCCATCAGCCAGAGGAAGAAGGGCGCCCCCAGGCAGGCGGTCAGGATGCCCAGCGGCACCTCCACTGCCGCCACGGTACGGGCCAGCGTGTCCAGCACCAGCAGGAAGCCCGCCCCCAGCAGCAGCGAGGCCGGCAGCAGCCGGCGGAAGTCCGGCCCCACCAGCATCCGGGCCACATGCGGCACCAGCAGCCCGACCCAGCCGACCAGTCCGGCGACGGCGACGCTGGCGGCCGTCATCAGCGTCGCCCCGGCGATGAACAGCAGGCGCAGCCGCCGCGTCTCCAGGCCCAGCGCCTTCGCTTCCTCCTCCCCCAGGGTCAGCAGGTTCATCCGCCAGCGGAACAGCCACAGCGGCAGCAGTCCCAGCAGGCAGGCAGGCAGCAATGCCAGCATGTCATCAGGCCCGACTGCTGCCAGGCTGCCAAGCAGCCAGTAGGTGATGGCCGGAAGCTGGTCGTAGGGATCGGCCATCACCTTCAGCAGGCTGATGGCGGCGCTCAGCATGGCCCCGACGGCGATCCCCGTCAGCACCAGTTGCAGCACGGGATCGTGCCCGCGCAGCGCGGACCCGATCAGATAGACCAGCGCCACGGCGCCCAGCCCGCCGGCGAAGGCCAGCCCCTGGATGACCAGCAGCGGTTGCGCCAGCACGATGCCCAGGATGGCGCCCAGGCTGGCCCCGGCGGACACGCCCAGCAGGTCCGGGCTGACCAGGGGATTGCGGAACAGGGACTGGTAGGCCCCGCCGGCGGCGGCCAGGGCGGCCCCCACGGCCAGGGCCGCCACCACCCGCGGCAGGCGGATCTGCCAGATCACCGTCTCCACGGTAGGGGAGAGGCCGCTCTCCCCGCCGGTCACCCGCGCCCGGAGCGAGGCGAGAAGCTCTCCCGGCCCCACCGGATACTGGCCGACGGCGAAGGCCAGCAGCACGGCACCGCACACGGCGACGGCGGGCAGCCAGCGCCGCCAGGGCAGGGACACCGCCGGCCGGGTCTCGGCCGTCACCGCCCCGCCCCGTCACCGCCGGGCGGGGTCAGCAGCCCGGCCAGTTCGGCATCGCTCAGGCTGCGGTGGTAGAAGCGCTCGAAGAAGTCGCGGACGACCGGCCGGATGTCTTCCGGGAAGAGGTCGGGGTAGAGCACGGAGACCAGCCAGCGCGCCCCGATCAGCCGGTTCACCCCCGGCGGGAAATCCACCCAGGGAAAGGGCAGGCGGGGTGCCAGATGCACCCGGCCTTCCCGCACCGCCCGCAGCCCGGCCCAGCGCGGGTCGTGCCGGGCCAGATCGTAGAAGGCTGCGTCCGTGGTGACGATGGCGTCCGGGGCCCAGGCCAGCACCTGCTCCAGCGACACCTGGGCCAGCCCGCCGGCCCCGGCGGAGACGGCCACGTTCACCGCCCCCACCCGTTCCAGCACTTCCGTGTTGATCGACCCCGCGAGCCCCGTCTCCAGCCCGTCGGGTCCGCGGCCGTAATAGACGCGCACCCGGCGCTCCGGTGGCAGGGAAGCCAGCCGGCGGTCGATCTCCGCGATCATGCCCTCGGCCCAAGCGGCCAGATCCCCGGCGCGCGCTTCCAGACCCAGCAGGGCGCCCAGCCGGCGGTAGGTGGCCGGCGTCGCCGCGAAGTCCCCCGTCAGGACGACATAGGGGATGCCGGTCTGGCGCTGCACCCGTTCCGCCAGATCGGCATAGGTGGCGCCGGTCGAGCCGGAATCGAGGATCAGGTCCGGGGCCAGCGCCACCACCGCCTCCGGGCTGGCGGTGGCCGCCCGGCCGGTCAACTGGCCCGTGGCCGGCAGGGCGGCATAGGGCTCGGCCAGGAACGCCTTCACCTCCCCGGCATTCTCCCGCGGCCAGCCCAGCATCCGCTCCGGCGCCAGGGTGTAGAGCAGGATCGCCGCGGGCCCGCCGGCGCCGAAGACCCGCTCCACCCGGTCGGGCACCGGCACCGTCCGGCCGGTATCGTCCTGGAAGCTCCGGGTTCCGGCCGCGGATGCCGTGCCGGCGGCCGGCCCGATGCCGACGAGCAGGATCAGGGCGCAGCGCAGGAGCAAGCGGCGCATCGCGGAGCCTCCGGATCGGGCGGGGGAGGGGAGGGGGACCGGGGGGACGGCGGGGGAACCGGCGGTCACAGCCGCGCCCGGGCACTGAGATAGAAGGAGCGGCCGGCCTCCGGGAAACCGTCCGTGAGCTGGTAGCTGCGGTCGAACAGGTTGCGCACGCCGGCGCCGACCTCCACCGCGTCGGTCAGGCTGTAGTCGGCGCGCAGCCCGACCAGGGTATGGGCGCCGGTGCGGTAATAGAGCCGCCCGTCGGTCGTTGCCGTCCAGCGCTCGCCCGCCACCTCGACCGTCGGCGTCAGCCGGAGATCGGGCAGCGGCGTCCAGTCGGCATAGAGGAAGGCGGTGTGCGCCGGCACTCCGGTCGGCTTCAGGGCGGCGCTGGTCGGATCGTCGATATCGCGTTTCACCAGCGCATAATTGCCGCCCAGTGTCAGCGTCTGTGTCAGTTCCACCGCCAGCGACAGCTCCGCCCCGTAGAACTCGCCCGAGCCGACATTGCGGCTCTGGGTGACGGACTGGCCGTTGTAGAGGAAAGGAACGGCGACGATGTAGTCGTCCACGTCGTTGTAGAAGACCGCTGCCTCGACGGAGAGCATTCCCGCCGTCCAGGAACCGCCGAGGTCGATGTTGGTCGCCCGCTCGGGCTTCAGGTCGGGGTTCGAGGTGGCACCCCCGAAGCGGGAGCTGAAGCGTTCGAACAGGGTGGGAAAGCGGGTGCGCGACGACAGGCGGGCATGGAGTTCGGCGTCGTCGCCCAGCGACTGCGACAGCGCGGCCTGCCAGTTCCAGGCGTCGCTGTCGCGGGTCGGATAGATCACGGGGCTGCCGGTCGCCCCGCCGGCCCAGTCCTCCGCCCGTTTCAGGTCGCGCCAGTCGTAACTGAGGCCCGCCGTCAGCAGCAGGGTCGGGGTCAGGGAAAGGCGGTTCTCCAGCGCGGCCGACCAGGTCTCTTCCGTCGAAACCTGTTCCGGTTCGGTGAAGCGCGACGGGCTGAAGCTGGTCTGCCATTCGCCGTGCCGGTCGCGGCGGTAGTGGACGGCGGCGGCCAGGGTGTCGCGCTCGGCAACCGGCACCGTCAGCTCCAGCGATCCGCCGTAGGCCTCGTCGTCATAATGGCTGTCGAACGCGCGCGCCTGCGTCTGCCGCGTCTGGGCGGCATCGTCGAACGCCTGCAGCAGGTTGTCGAACCCGTTGTAATAGGCCCGTGTCTTCAGGGTCGTTCCGGCACCGATCCGGGTGGTGGAGAGGAAGTACAGGCTGTCCAGGTCCCAGTAGGGCCAGCGCCAGTAGCGCTGGACCGAAGCGGGGTCGGTGACGTGCAGCGGCGCGTTCTTCGATCCCTCCTGGCGGGTGTAGCTCAGGCTGTACTCATCGGTATCGTTCGGGGTCAGCCCGACCTTGGCGTTGACCCGCCAGTCCTCCGTCTCCGAACGGTTGCGCCGACCACCATCCTCCGTAGCGGTCGGCGCGAAATCCTCGGGCAGGGTGTCGTGGTCGCGGTCGTTCCGGGCGGCGGAGAGCTGGGCGTACCAGCCCTGCTGCCGGGTGCCGGCCAGCCCGAACAGGGTCTTGCCGGCGAAGTCGGCCTCGCGGTCCAGCGAGACGGTGGCGCTCGCCTCCAGCTCGATCTCCTCGGTCGGCCGGCGCGTCACCAGGTTGATGGCGCCGCCCATCCCGCCCGGCCCGTCCAGCACCGAGGCGTAGCCCTTGGCGATCTGCACCTCGGCCACGTCCGCCGTCAGGAAGCGCCCGAAGTCCAGACGGTTGTCCGCCGGCAGGTAGACCCGGATGCCGTCGATCGACAGCGGCACCTGGAAGCGGTCGAAGCCGCGCACGGAGATCAGGCGCTCGTTGCGCGAGCCGCCGGAGTTGGACGCGGTGACACCGGGCACGAGACTCGCCGCCTCGTCCAGGGTCGGCCGGTTGAAGCGGTAGATGGCGGCGTCGGACAGGCTGGTGCTGCCGATGGCGAGACGGTCGGTGCGCCGGCCGACGATGACGATCTCGCCCAGTTCGAAGGTCGCCGCCCCCCGGTTCCTGTCCTGCGGCTGACGGTCCTGCGCGCCCGCGGGCGTGGCGGCCGTCAGAACGGTGGCCGTCAGCACGGTGGAGGCGAGCAGAAGCGCAAGGCGGCGACGGACAGGCATCGGCATGGCGGCGTCTCCAGCAGGCAGGGGGCGCCGGGGCCGGTCCGTCGGCCCCGGCCGGCGGTCAGGAACGGGGCGGGACCCCGCCACCGGGCGCGTCACCGGGCGTGGGCGGGGCGAGGGGGGTGAAGATCCGGCGGTCGGGCTTCAGGTCCAGCAGGGGCGTCCCGTCCACGCAGTCCAGACCGCGCACATGCAGGACCGGCCCCTCGATCCGCAGCAGCGTCACGATCTGCGTGCCGATCGGGTTGGGGCGCAGCGGCGAACGCAGGGCGAAGGTGCCGCGGGTCTGGCCGTCGTCGCGCGGGCTCTGGCGGACCAGGGTGCGCGCCGAGCGGTCCAGCCAGTACAGCACCTCGATTTCCCCGTACCGTTCCAGGCCATCCAGGGCGGCGACCCAGGGCTCGAACACCTCGATGCGGCAGACGGGGCCGTCGTCCCGACCCTGCCGGGGACACTGCTCCGGACGGCTCCAGGGGGTGTGGATGCGGCCGATGAAATAGAGCGTGGCATCCGTTGCCGCCGGGGCGTCCACGGCCACTTCCCCGGCCCTCAGCGTCGTTGCGGTCCTGCCCGGCCCTTCCATCGCGCCACCCCGTGCCCCGGCTTTCCTGCCGGTCCGGCTGTGCGGCCACGACCGCCTGCATCTCCCGGACCGCTATATCCAAAAGAATACAAGGGGTGTGGAATTTTTCGCAAGCGCGAAACAGCAGGCCTTGCGCCGGTCTCCGGTCGGACAGGAGTCGCTGGCGGTCCAGGTATTCTGGCCCCGGCCTGCCACGATGAAGCGAACCGGGCCCGGGTGGCTGGCGTAAATGGACCCACGAAGCAGAATATCTTTTCGATACATACATTTGATATCAAGCAACAACGAGGCAATTATGCATCTCGATAAGGTAATAACTCGTCTGCATTGCCGAAAAACTGAGCCCTTCGTGCCACACATGTTACGAAATAGTGAAGCCGCGACACTCCGAAGGTTGGAGCCTTTCCCCACGCTTGCTAGCCATCTGCCCCCGGTGGTGCGCGGAGGCTGGTCGAACGGTGCGCCCACCGTCATGGCAGCGCGGCCCGTTCCGCCGCCCGTTGGTTTGCTCCAGAGAACGAAGGGAAATGGCACTCATGGACCTCAGAGAAACTGCGATCAGGCGCGGCCTGATGGCCGGCGCTGCGATCGGCGTCCTCATTACCGCCATGCCGGCCGCCGCCCAGCAGGGCCAGGTCGAAGAAATCGTCATCACCGGTTCCCGCATCGCCAGCAGCAACCTGAATTCCCCCTCGCCGCTCCAGGTCGTCGGCGGTGAGGACATCGACATCGCCGCGTCGGCCACCCTCCAGGACGTGCTCCTGAAGAACCCGACCTTCGGCGCCCCGTCGATCTCGCGCACGAACTCGAACTTCCAGACCGCCAGCGCCGGCGCCGCCACGATCAACCTGCGCAATCTGGGCGTCGACCGCACCCTGGTCCTGGTCAACGGCCGCCGCTTCGTCTCCGGCATTCCGGGCAGCGCCGCCGTCGACCTGAACACCATCCCGACCCAGTTCATCGACCGCGTCGAGGTGCTGACGGGCGGCGCTTCGGCCGTCTACGGCTCCGACGCCGTCGCCGGTGTCGTGAACATCATCTACAAGCAGGACTTCGAAGGCATCGAAGCCGACGCCCGCTATGGCATCTCCGAGGAAGGGGATGGCATCGAGAAGGACGTCAGCCTGATGATGGGCGGCAACTTCGACGACAACCGCGGCAACATCGTCGGCTTCCTGGGCTACAGCAACCAGGGTGCGGTGTTCTCGCGCAACCGCGATTTCGCCGCGGTGGACCAGAGCTCGCTGGGCGCCCTGGACGGCGACCCGAGCCACGCCTTCACCGTGTCCCGCCCCTACTACTCCAGCTACGCGCCGCAGGGCCGTTTCACCGCCGGCGGGCGCAACTTCACCTACGACAAGAACAACAACCTGATCTCCGGGTTCTCGACCAACGGCACCGAGACCCGCGCGGCCGACGGTTTCAACCGGTCCGACTACCGCACCATCGCCATTCCGACGGAGCGTTACCTCTTCGCCACCCAGGGCGACTATGAGGTGAACGACAACCTCCGCTTCTTCATGGAAGGCACCTACGCCGGCACCCAGACGAAGACGGAGATGGAGCCGTTCGGTCTGGCGTCGGACGACATCTTCCCGGCCACCGTCTGGAACATCCAGAACGCCGACGGGTCGCGCAATCCGCTGGTGCCGACCGCGCTCTACGACGCGGCGACCGACACCAACGGCGACGGCCTGAAGGATCTGGTGTTCACGCGCCGCCTGCGCGAAGTCGGCAACCGCGGCAACACCGCCGACCGCGACACCTACCGCTTCCTGGTCGGTGCCGACGGCGACATCCCGATGGTCGAGGGCTGGCGCTACGAGACCTACCTCGGCTACGGCAAGACCAGCGAGAGCCAGGTCTCCAACGGCCAGGTCAACGTGCAGAGCGTCCGCCAGGCGCTGGACGCTGTCGTTGACGTCAACGACATCAACAGCAACGGCAACCGCACCGAGCTGATCTGCCGCGACGCCGATGCCCGCGCCCAGGGGTGCCATCCGATCAACCTGTTCGGCTTCGGTTCCATCAGCCCCGAGGCGGCCAAGTACATCGCCGCACCGGGCATGCTCTCCACCTTCACGCAGCAGACCATCGCCGGCCTGAACGTCACCGGCGACGTCGTCGATCTGCCGGCCGGTGCGCTGGGCGTGGCCCTCGGCACCGAGTACCGGGCCGAGCGGAGCCGCTCCGAGTTCGATGCCCTGCAGCAGTCGGGCCTGAACGCCGGTAACGCCATCCCGGCCACCCGCGGCGACTTCGACGTGTTCGAGGGCTACGCCGAGACGAACGTGCCGATCCTGGCCGACCTGCCGTTTGCCAAGCAGCTCAACCTGCGTGGCGCGGTCCGCTTCTCCGACTACTCCACCATCGGCACGACGACGAGCTGGAACATCGGCGGCGAGTGGCAGCCGATCGACGACATCCGCTTCCGCGTGATCCGCGCCCAGTCGGTCCGCGCCCCGAACATCAGCGAGCTGTATTCGCCGCCGAGCCAGAACTACCCGACCGGCCTGATCGATCCCTGCGTGGGTATCGGTGCGACCGGCGGTGGCGTGATCGGCGAGAACTGCCGCCGTGACCCGGGCGTCCTGTCCAACATCGCGGCGAACGGCAAGGTGACCCTCACCCAGTCGGACGTTCAGGGCGTCAGCGGCTTCGACCTGGGCAACCCCAACCTCTCCGAGGAAAAGGGCAAGTCCTGGACCATCGGTGCGGTGATCACCCCGACCATCGAAGCGCTGTCCGCCTTCTCGATGACGGTCGATTACTTCAACGTGAAGATCGAGGATGCGATTTCGGCCATTCCGCGCCAGTTCATCCTCGACCAGTGCTACCGAACGAACGATCAGGAATACTGCAAGCTGATCCGCCGGTATCAGGCCTTCGGCGTCAACAGCGCCGGTGCCATCGACGAGGTCGATCAGCCGATGGCCAACGCCGGCAGCCTGGCCACCAGCGGTCTGGATATCACGCTGAACCATCGCCTCGACCTTGAGGATCTCGGCCTCGCCGGTCAGCTCAACTCCCGCCTGTCCTACACGCACGTCTTCAAGGGCTACGAGATTCCGCTGGAGGGTGCGGCGAAGGACAGCTTCAACGGTGAGATCGGGACGCCGCGTGACAAGGCTGCTCTGAACCTCATCTACGGTCTGGACAACCTGTCGGTGGCCTGGACCTCGACCTGGATCGGCAACTCCTACCTGGACAACCAGTTCCTGGCGTCCATGGAGTGGCCGGGCAATGTCGGCGTCGGCAACTGGTTCTACCACGACGTCCAGGTCCGCTACGCGGCGACGGAGAACTTCGAGCTGTACGCCGGTGCGGACAACGTCTTCGACAAGAAGCCGGCTCCGATCCTCTCGAACCTGCCGGGCAACGAGACCGGCACCGAGACGGCGTCCGGTACCTACGACGCGATCGGCCGGTTCTTCTACGCCGGTGTGAAGGTCACCTTCTGATCCAGAAGGCGGATCCAGGGGGCGACCCCGCGGATCACGGGGGCGGCGGCAGCGATGCCGCCGCCCCTTCCTTTTGTGCCGGAAGTGGGGCCGCTCTTCGGGTCCGCGCAGGGCGGGCACGAAAAAGGGCGGCCGGCTCCATGGCCGACCGCCCTTTTCATGATGTCGTGCGAGACTGTCCCTGGGACGCTTCCGGCTACGCCAGCGTCCGTTACTGCGTGCGTTCCACCTTGTAGAGGCGGGAGGTGCGGCTGGTCAGCAGGTTGTAGCTGCCCAGCGCCCCGCGCTCGATCGTGACCGTATCGCCTGCGGAAAGATCCAGGCGGACCGTCTCCGTCTGCCGCCAGACCTGGCCGTTGGAGAGGGTCACGGCGATGCGGCCCATGCCGGCCTGACGCACGGATGCCACCTGGGCGGTCAGCGCCTCGATCTCCTGCGGCCGCGGCGCGGCGACGCCGGCCGGCTGCCGCACGTTCTCGGCACCGAACTTCTGTTCCGGTGACGCAACGGCCGGCGGCACGGCATAGGTTCCCGACGGTGCCGTGGGGCGGATGCCGCCGACGCGGGGGCTTTCGGCCGGCGGCAGCGCCGTCGCCGGACCCAGCCGGTCATAGCAGGCGAGACGCGCCTGCGGGTCCTGCATCTGACGGCAGGCGTCCAGGCTCTGCGCCGTCGCCGTCCCGGCGAAGGCCGCGACCAGGACGGCCGGCGCGGCCGCCCAGGCCCGGCCCGGGTACTTGGCAAGCAAACCCATCCTTGGCTCCAAACCGATGCGAAGGTGATTCTCTGCCGGTCTAGATAGCCAATCCGGGCGGACCCGGCATCTCCTTTCTCGCGGAGCGGCCTTCGGTCCCGGGGCTGCGGACCCGGCCCACAGGGTCCGCAGCGGCGCGATCTACCAGCGCCCGCCCCTGCTCAGACGGTCCAGCCGGCGTTGCAGGTCCTGCATCGCCACGTCCGCCTGACGCTGGCCGGTCAGGACGGAATGGACGGCCGTGAAGAACTCGGTGGAGACCTGGTTGTAGCGGTCCCCGGTCACGGTCGCCGGCCGTGCCACGGCGTTCTTCAACGAATCGACCAGTTCGCGCATGATCGGCACCGCCTTCAGCGTCTCCTCATCCTGGTAGAGGGACTGGATGGTCGGCAGGAACGACCCCTCCATGGCGCGACGCTTCTGCTCCTCCTCGCCCGCCAGATAGCGCACGAGGTCCATCGCCGCCTCCTTGTTCGCCGAATAGGTCGAGACGGCGAGCTGCCAGCCGCCCAGCGTGCCGGAATGCTTGCCCTGATCGCCGCCCTTGGGCAGGGCGGCGACACCGACCTTGTCCTTGACGGGACTGTCCGGGCCCTGCGCCAGCGACCAGGCATAGGGCCAGTTGCGCATGAACACGGCGTCGCCCGACTGGAACACGCCGCGGGCCTCCTCCTCGCCGTAGTTCAGGGAGCCCTGCGGGGTGATCGTGCCGATCCAGCCGGCGGCCTTCCCGATGGCCTCGACCGCCTGCGGGTTGGCGACCGTGATCTCCCCGTCGCCGGCGACGATGCTGCCGCCACCGTGGCTGTCGATCCACTCCAGCGCGTTGCAGGTCAGGCCCTCATAGGCCTTGCCCTGGAAGACGAAACCCTGGAGCCGCTGATCGCCCTCCTTGCGTTCGCCCTCGACGATCACCCGGGCCGACTCCTCCATCTCCGCCCAGGTGGTCGGCACCGGCCTGTCGTACTTCTCCAGCAGGTCCGTGCGGTAGTAGAGCAGGCCCACATCGGTGAACCAGGGCATGCCGACCAGCCGGCCGTCCACGGTGTTGTTCTCGACGATGCTGGGGAAGTGCTTCGCCAGCGTCGCCTTGTCCACGGCGCCGGACAGATCCTCGAAATGCTGCGACAGCAGGCCGGGCCAGATCACGTCGATCTGGTAGACGTCGATGTCGCCCGACCGTGCCGCCAGCATCTGCTGGTAAAGGGCCAGCCGCTCGGTGGCGGAACTGGGCGTGGAGACGACCTTGACCTGGTTGCCGGTCTTCTGGGCCCAGGCCTCGGCACCCTGCTGGCAGAGTTGCAGCTCCGCCCCCAGCGCCCCGCAGGAGATGGTGACGGTCGCCGCCATTGCCGTCTTCGCCGCGGCCAGCGCCGCGGTCGCGGCGGCGGCCAGGATCAGGCTCTTCAGTCCCATGGTCCGTTTCCTCCCGTGACGGTTCGTGTTTTGCGCCGGGCCGGACTCCGCCTGCCCGCCGTCATGGAACGGCCGGCGACTCAGGTTGTTGCGTGCGGGGGCAGGCGGGTGCCCAGCAGGGGCACGAGGGCCAGCAGCGCCGCCACGGCCGCCAGGGCCCAGGGCAGGGTGACCGCCTCCGCCAGAAAGCCCAGGCTCGGCGGGCCGCCCAGAAAGGCGCCGTAGCCCACGGTCGAGACCGCGGCGATGGCCAGCCCGGCGGAGGCGCCGGCCGCCCGGGCGGCCAGCAGCAGCGTCAGCGGGAAGATACAGGACAGGCCGGCGCCGACGATGCCGAAGCCCAGCACCGTTGCCGTCGCGGACGGCACGGCGACCGCCAGCGCCAGGCCGCCGGCGGCCAGCATCCCGCCGCCCGTCAGCACCGCCCGCGCCCCGGCCCGGGCGATCAGCCGGTCGCCCGTCAGCCGGCCCGCGGCCATGGTGGCGGAGAAGAGAGCGAAGGCCGCTCCCGCCGCCTCCGGCCCGGCAGCACGCCAGTCTGCCAGCAGGATGGCACTCCAGTCTGCCACCGCCCCTTCCGCCAGCAGACAGATCAGGGCGATGGCCGACAGCCCGCCCAGCCCGCGCAGGGCCGCGAGGTGGAAGCCGGCATGGCCGCCGGCCGCGGCGCGCCGCAGCATCTGCCCGGCGGCCAGCACGCCCACGAGGCTGGCAATCGGGCCGATCAGCAGGAACTGCGTCGCCGGGTCCGCACCCGACCCGGCCAGGAGTGCGGCCGTCCCGGCCCCGGCCAGCCCGCCCAGGCTGAAGCCGCCGTGGAAGCTGGCGAAGACCGGCCGGCCCAGGCGGCGCTCCACCTCCGCCCCCTGTACGTTCATGGCGACGTCCAGCGTGCCGCTGACCGCGCCGAACAGGACCAGCGCCGCCGCCAGGGCCGGCAGGTCGGAGGCCAGCCCGGCGAGCGGCAGTACCAGCCCCAGCAGCGCGGCTGCTCCCAGGCAGATCGGCCGTGTCCCCCAGCGCCCGGCGGCCCAGCCCGCCGCCGGCATGGCGACCACGGCGCCGGCGGCGATCCCCAGCAACGCCAGCCCCATCTGCCCTTCCGAGGCGCCCAGGGCCGTCCGTATTTCCGCGACGCGCGGAACCCAGTTGGCGAAGACGAAGCCGTTGACGAAGAAGACCAGGAAGACGGCCCAGCGGGCGCGTCCGGCCCTGCGGACCATCTCCGCGGCTTCGTCCGATCCCGGCACCGTCGCGGCGGTCTCGAGCGGTGTCAGGCTGTCCATGCGCGTGGTGTCCTCGGCTCCGGCCGGTCTGTCGTGCGTCGTCCGGGAACCCGCGGACAGGGGTGGTCAGGCGGCGGAACTGGCGGTGGACCCCGGCGCCGCTTCCGCCTGATGCGGTGCCGGCTCACGCTGGCGGCGGAAGGCGGCTCCGTCGGCATCGAACAGGTGCAGCCGGTGCAAGGGCAGCACCACCTGCACCGGGCTGTCCAGCCCGATCATGACCGTGCCCGGCTGGCGCACGGCAAGCGTGCTTCCGTCGGCAAGACGGACATGGACGATGCCGCTTTCGCCGAGCTGCTCCACCAGCATGGCGCGGCCCGGGATGCTGGCCGACGGCACGTCGGACTCCGGTTCCCCCAGCGCCAGATGCTCGGGCCGGACGCCCAGGGTCAGGTCGGCGCCGGGAGTCTCCATTCCTTCCGGGATCACGGGAATGACCGCCGTGGCCCCGCCGGGCAGGGTGACGGCGATGCCGTCGGGCTGTAGCCCGGCCAGAGCGACCTTCAGGAAGTTCATGGACGGCGAGCCGATGAAGCCGGCGACGAAACGGTTGGCCGGATGCTCATAAAGCTCCAGCGGCGAGCCGACCTGCTCGACCCGGCCGGCATTCAGCACGACGATGCGGTCGGCCAGGGTCATCGCCTCGACCTGATCGTGCGTCACATAGATCATCGTCGCCTTCAGCTCCTTGTGCAGCCGGGCGATCTCCAGCCGGGTCTGTACCCGCAGCGCGGCGTCCAGGTTCGACAGCGGCTCGTCGAACAGGAACACCTTGGGATGGCGCACCAGCGCCCGGCCGATGGCGACGCGCTGGCGCTGGCCGCCCGACAGCTCCCGCGGCTTGCGGTCGAGCAGCGGCTCGATCTGGAGCAGGCGCGCCGCCTCCTTCACCGCCGCGTCGGTCTCCCCCTTGCCGGCCCGCGCCAGCTTCAGCCCGAAGGCCAGGTTCTCGTAGGCCGTCATGTGCGGATAGAGCGCATAGGACTGGAACACCATGGCGATGCCCCGGTCCGAGGGTGGCCGGTCGTTCACGACCTCGCCCCCGATCATGACCTCGCCGCCGGTCGGTTCCTCCAGCCCCGCCACCAGACGCAGCAGGGTGGACTTGCCGCAGCCCGACGGGCCGACGAAGACGATGAACTCGCCGCTCTCGATCGACAGATCGACGCCGCGGATCACCTGGACCCTGCCGAACCGCTTCTCCACGTCGCGGAGTTCGACCGCAGCCATGGTTTCCTCCCTCTTGTTCGTTTCCTTGCTCGTTTTCCGGGCCGCCGGACCGGGGGATCAGCCCTTCACGGCGCCGGCGGTCAGGCCGGCGACGATCCGGCGCTGGAAGATCAGCACCAGCACGATCAGGGGCACGGTGACGATGACGCTCGCGGCCATCACCCGTCCCCAGGGCAGCTCGTACTGGCTGGCCCCGGTGATCAGCGCGATCGCCACGGGGACGGTCCGCATCTCGTTCGACAAGGTGAAGGTCAGGGCGAACAGGAACTCGTTCCAGGCGGCGATGAAGGCCAGCAGCCCCGTGGTCACCATGGCCGGCCACATCAGGGGCAGGAACACGCGGGTCAGGATGACCCAGGGACTGGCGCCATCCACCAGGGCGGCCTCCTCAAGTTCCTTGGGCAGCTCCCGCATGAAGGTCGCCAGCACCCAGACCGTGAAGGGCAGGGTGAAGATCAGATACGACAGGATCAGGCTGGTCAGGGAGTTGTAGAGGCCCAGGATCCGGACCAGTTCGAACAGCCCCGACAGCACGGCGACCTGGGGGAACATGCTGACGGCCAGCACCACCATCAGCAGGAAGCCACGGCCCCGGAAGCGCACCCGGCCCAGCGAATAGGCAGCCGTCAAGGACAGCAGCAGCGACAGGGCCACGACCGAAACGGCAACGATCACCGAATTCAGGATGTTGCGGGCGAAGGGCTGCTCCCGGAAGACGGCGGCGTAGTTCTCCCAGACCGGGTCGGTGGGGATCAGGTCCGTGCTGAACAGCGCCTGCCCGCTGCGCAGGGAGGAGACGATCGCCCAGTAGAACGGGAACAGGGTGTAGAGGAGCAGGACCGCCACGAGGACGTAGAAGAGAGCCTGTCCGATCTGCCGTTTCACACGCATGCCGGTCCCCCTCAGCGGGTGTCGGCGGCCAGCCGCACGCGGCCGACCGTCAGCAGGATGATGGTGATCAGCAGGATCAGCAGCACCAGCAGGGTGGATGCCGCCGAGCCGTAGCCCACGTCCTGGAAGTCCACGAGGTTCTGCCGGGCATAGACGGACAGCGTCGCCGTGGCCGGATTGCCGCCGGCCAGCACATAGGCCAGATCGAACATGCGCAGGGCGTCCAGCGCCCGGAAGATGATGGCGACCATCAGGGCCGGCCGGATCAGCGGCAGCGTCACCCGGAAGAAGACCCGCACCGGATGCACCCCGTCCACCCGCGCGGCCTCGTAGATCTCGGTCGGCAGGGTCTGCAAGGCCGCCAGGATCAGCAGCGCCATGAAGGGCGTGGTCTTCCAGACGTCAACCGCCACCATGGCCCAGAGCGCCGTGTCGGGATCGGCCATCCAGGCCACCGGGGCGTCGAGGATGCCGATCCCGACCAGCAGCGTGTTCACCACGCCGTAGAGGTCGTGGTACATCCAGCCCCACATCTGCGCGCTGATGACGGTCGGGATGGCCCAGGGCACCAGGACGGCGGCCCGCATCAGGCCGCGGCCCGGCAGGTGCGCGTTCAGCACCAGGGCGATGACCATGCCCAGCAGCGTCTCCAGCACCACGGAGGCGGAGGCGAATTTCAGCGTGACCCAGGTGGCCTGCCACCAGCCCGGATCGGTCAGCAGGTAGCCGAAGTTGGCGAAGCCGATGAACGCCGCCTCTTCGGTGCTGCCCAGTCGGGCATCGGTGAAGCCCAGATAGACCGTGCGCAGCAGCGGCCAGCCCGCGACCAGCAGCAGTGCCACGACGGTCGGCAGCAGGAACAGCAGGGCCGCGCGGCGGCGGCGCTGTTCCAGGCGGCCGACGGTCTCGCCCCCGATCCGGTTCCGGTCCTCGGCCCCGGTCAGGCTGCCGGGCGTGGTTGCCGTCATCGGCGGCCTCCCGTGCGGCGGGACCTCTTCCCAGGGGTGGGGGCGGACGGTTCCCGCCGCGGCCGTCTTCCGACTGGCATGCTTCATCCTCCCGTCCGATCCGTCCGACCCGGGAGCCGGCGGATGCCTTTTCTGCTCTGCCTGCAAGGATCAACGGAGCAGGACGGGATTCGTCCCCGCGGACGCGGGTATCCATGCGCCGGATTCAAGGGGGAGTAGCCCGTCGGTGCCGGGCGGCTGTCCGTGGGGGCTGACAGGGCCGAGCCCTTCCGGATTCGCGCAGCCGGCGAATTCCGGTCCGAATACACGCGTGTTTTCTTCGCGCGCTTTTCGCGTTATATACTCGCCGGGCAATATCCAGCCAGTGGTGAGACCATGGTGGAAAAGGGAAACCGCGGGCGGCGCGGGCCGCGGCAGAGCGAAGAAGACGCTGCCGTTTCCGCCGCCCTAGGGGAGCGGGTCCGGGCGCGTCGTGGTCTCTTGGGCATGACGCAACAGGAATTGGGCCGAAGGGTGGGTCTGACCTTCCAGCAGGTCCAGAAGTATGAGCGCGGATCCAATCGGGTGGCTGTGCCAACTCTTATCAAGCTCGCCAATGCGCTGGACACTACCCCCGCCGATCTTCTCGAAGGTCTGGGAGCGACGCAGGTGGGGAGCCGGGATGCGGCCCTGGACCGCGAAAGCCTGAATCTTCTCTCGGCAAGCCGCCGTATCCCGGCCGGTGTGCGCCATGCCATGGTCGGGTTGGCGAAGGCGCTCGCAGAGGGGCGGAGTGTGGACGCTGCCTTCCTGGATCAGGAGAGCGAACCGGCCGGCCTGTCCGTGGACACGGACAACGGCGCGGGCGCCGCCCCGGGGGACGGCGCCCGGCGACAGGGTCGCAGGCCCCGCCGCCGCCGCGGGGCCATCTGGGACCCCGCGGACATCGAGCGGGCCGCCCGCCGCAGCTGAAGGGCGCCCGCCGCGCCCTTGGCGAACGCTACTGGCTGCGCGCCAGCATGGCGCGGAACTGGGACAGGGCGACCAGCAGGAAGACAAGGCCGAGCCCCGCGAGCAGCAGCATCTGCGGCCACACGGTCTCGATTCCGGCACCACGGAAGAGGATCGCCTGCGCCAGCTTCACGAAGTGGACAGCAGGCGAGGCCTGGAGAACGGTCTGAAGGCCATCCGGCATGCTTTCCACGGGGGTGGTCGAGCCGGACAGCAGATCGAGAATCAGGAACACGGGGATCGCCAGCAGGCCGAACTGGGGCATCGACCGGGTGAGCGTCGCCAGCAGGATGCCCAGTGAGGTGGTGGCGAACAGATAGATGGCCGTACCGCCCAGGAACAGCAGGATGGAGCCTTGGATGGGCACATCCAGCAGCGTCTGGACCACCAGCAGGAGCGACAGTCCCACCGCGAGCAGGATGATCAGTCCGTTGGCCCAGATCTTCGCCGCCGCGATCTCGCTGGCGGTCACCGGCATCACCAGAAGGTGTTCGATGGTGCCGTGCTCGCGCTCGCGGATCACCGCGGCCCCCACCAGCAGGATGGACAGGATCGTCACGCTCCGGATCACCTCCATCACCGACTGGAACCACATCGATTCGAGGTTCGGGTTGAACAGCGCCCGGGTGACCAGTGTGATGGGGAACGGCGTCTCCAGCGCCGGCGTCAGCAGAGCCGCCGTTTCCCGCTGGATGATCGACTGCACGTAAACGGACCCAAGACCCGCCTGGGTCATGGCGGTGGCGTCGATGTTGAGCTGCACGATCGGTTCATGCCGGCGCAGCAGGTCGGCCTCCAGCCGTGGCGGCAGATCCAGGGAGAAGGTGATCTCCCCCGAATCCATCGCCGCGTCCACCTGTGAGCGGTCCATCAGGACCGTGCGGCCGAACTCCGGCGGCAGCAGACCCTGGGCGATGCGGCTCGACAGGATGGAATGATCGCCGTCCACGATGGCGACGGTGGCGTTCTCCACCCCTGTCTTCACGCCCGTCGCCACCTCGTAGATGGAGAGAGTGAAGCAGTAGATGATCAGGCCCAGCAGCACCTTGTCGGCCATGAAGCTGGCCAGTTCCTTGGCGCCCAGGCGGAAGACGTTCTTCAGCCATTGCTGCATGGTTCAGCGCTCCTGCTTCGCCAGCATCAGGCTGGCCACGATCAGGAAGCCCGCGCAGAATCCGAACAGCACGAAGAAGTCCAGGTAGAACGCCTCGAACGGCCGGATCTTGGCGAAGGTCCCCAGGCTGACGTTCTGGAACCAGAGGGCCGGGAATCCCAGGCCGATCCAGTGCCCTGCCCCTTCGACGGTGGCGGCGGGATAGAGGAAGCCCGAGAAGTTGATGGACGGGACCGTGGTCAGGATCGCGGCGGCCGCCATGGCCGCGACCTGGGTCCGGGCGAAGGTGGAGACGACCAGCCCCAGCCCCGTCGCTGCCCCGACATAGAGCAGCCCTCCCAGCAGCAGCGCCGGCAGCGAGCCCCGCACCGGGACGTCGAACAGCAGATCCGCCAGCAGGACCAGCGAGAGGAAACTGGTGAAGCCGATCACGATATAGGGCATCTGCTTGCCCAGCAGGAACTCGCCCACGCTGGCGGGCGAGGCGTAGAGGTTGCTGATCGACCCGATCTCCCGCTCCCGCACGACGCCGACGGCCGTCAGCATGGACGGGATCAGAATCATCAGAACCATGATGCAGCCGGGCAGGATGGCGGCGGCGCTGCGGAAGTCCTGGTTGTAGCGGAAGCGGGGTTCGACCTTCGGCGTCGGGGCGCTCTGCACCGGAACGGACGCCTCGGTGGTCAGCAGGCGGTTGGCATACTGCAGCGCGATGCCCTGGACATAGCCCCGCGCCGTCTCGGCCCGGAACGGCATCGCCCCGTCCAGGAAGACCGCCAGCTCCGGACCGTGCCCGCTCAGCAGGTCGCGCCCGAACCCGGGCGGGATCGAGATGACCAGCTTCAGCTCGCCCGAGCGCAGGCGGCGGTCGATCTCCGCATCGGTCAGGATCGGTGACCGTTCGGAGAAGTAGCGCGAGCCGGCGAACTCTTCCACCAGTCGCCTGCTTTCCAGGCTCTGGTCGCGGTCGAAGACGGCGTAGGACAGGTCCTCCACGTCAAAGCTGATGCCATAGCCCAGGGTGACCAGCAGCAGCAGCGGACCCAGCAGCGCGAAGGCCAGGCGGATGCGGTCGCGCAGCACCTCGACCATCTCGCGCCGGGCGAAGGCCCAGACGCGTCCGGCCGAGACGATGAACGACTCCGGGTTGGCCTCCGCCCGTCTCCGGCCTGCTCCGGAGTCCGACTCCGTGTCCGCGCCAGCGGTGCGGGGGGCGTCGGCGGCGGGCGGCGCCGTGCCGGGATCGCCGCCACCGGCCGCTTCGAGCTGGGCGATGAAGGCATCCTCAAGGCCGGCATGGCCGCGGGCGAGTTCCGCCGGCGTGCCGACCGCCAGCACCCGACCGGCATGCATCAGCGAGATGCGGTCACAACGCTCCGCCTCGTTCATGAAGTGGGTGGAGACGAAGATCGTCACCGCCCGGTCGCGCGACAGACCGCCCAGAAGCTGCCAGAACATGTCGCGGGCGGCGGGGTCCACGCCCGAGGTCGGTTCGTCCAGGATCAGGACCTCGGGGTCGTGCAGGCAGGCGGCGGCGAGCTGCAACCGCTGACGGATGCCCAGCGGCAGCGATGCGGGTTCCGTGTCGGCCGCGTCGCGCAGGCCGAACCCGTCCAGTGCCCGCTCGATCCGGGTGGCCACCTCGGCTTCCGGGATACGGTACAGCCGGGCATGCAGCAACAGGTTGTCGCGGACCGACAGCTCCTCGTAGAGGGAGAAGGCCTGCGACATGTAGCCGACGCGCAGCCGTGTCTCGATGCCGCCCGCCGTGACCGGGCGGCCCAGCAGCGCGGCCGATCCGGAACTGGCCGGCAGCAGCCCGGCCAGCATCTTCATGGTGGTGGTCTTGCCGCAGCCGTTCGAGCCCAGGAAGCCGAAGATCTCGCCCCGGCCGATGCTGAAGCTGACGTGGTCCACCGCCGTGAAGCTGCCGAAACGGCAGGTCAGGTTCTCGGCCTCGATGGCGGGGGGGCCATCGACCTCCCGCCGGGGCGGCATGACCAGGGCCGCATGGCTCCCGCCCGCAGGATCCAGCAGGGCGCGGTAAGCCTCTTCCGGTGTCGCAGCCCCGACCCCGGCCAGGACCTCCGCCGTCGTGCCGGCTGCCAGGATGCGACCGGCATCCATGGCGACCAGCCGGTCGAACAGCGCCGCCTCTTCCATGTAGGCGGTGGCGACGATCACCGTCATGCCCGGCCGGTCGGCGCGGATGGAGGCGATCAGGGACCAGAACTGGCGGCGCGACAGCGGATCGACGCCTGTCGTCGGTTCGTCCAGGATCAGCAGGTCCGGATCGTGGACCAGCGAGCAGCAGAGCGAAAGCTTCTGCTTCATGCCGCCCGACAGCTTGCCGGCCGGCCGGTCGGGGAAGGGATGCAGGCCTGTCGCCTGCAGCAGCCGGCCCACGCGCTGGCGCCGCTCTTCGGCCGACAGGCCGAACAGCCGGCCGAAGAAGTCGATGTTCTCCGCCACCGACAGCGTGGGGTAGAGGTTCCGGCCCAGGCCCTGCGGCATGTAGGCGATACGGGGGGCGGCGCTGTTGCGGTGCGCGGACGAGGCCATGTCGCCGCCCAGCACCTGCACGCTGCCGGTCTGCAGCTTCTTCACGCCGGCGATCAGGCCGAGAAGGGTGGATTTTCCCACCCCGTCGGGACCGATCACCGCGACGGTGCCGCCGGCGGGAACGGTCAGGGAGACGTCGATCAGGGCAGCCGTGGCACCGTAACGGTGCCCGACCCCGGTGACGACGACCGCCGGTTCAGTTGGTGGCATCGGGCAGCCTCGGCGCCAGGGTCTCCGGCCAGGCGACGGTCGGATCAAGGCGGACATAGGCCTGCCCCGTCAGTCCGGCCCGGACATGACGGCGGAAGGTCGCCAGCAGGGCCGGATCGCCGGACAGCTTGACCCGGTACATCAGCTTCTCCCGCTCCTCCGCCGTTTCGACGGATTTCGGGGTGAACTGCGCTTCCGCGGCGACGAAGGTGACCGTGGCGGGGAAGACGTAATCGGGCAGCGCGTCCAGAACGATCCGTGCCTCCGACCCGAGGGCGAGCTGACCGGCCTGCCGGGTCGGCAGGAAGACGGTCATGAACACGTCCGTGAGGTCCAGGAGCGTCGCCAGCCGGCCACCGGCCGGCACCACCTCGCCAAGCTGCACCAGCTTGTATTCGACGCGACCGGCAACGGGGGCGGCCAGGGTCAGTTCCGCCAGCACGGCCTCGATCTGTGCCACCTCGGCCTCCGCCGCCTGCTTGGCGGCCTCGGCGTCGGCGACGGCGGCCTGGGCGCCCTTCACCGTAGCCTCGGCCACCGCGTTCGCGGCCTTGCGCCGGTCCACGTCCATCACCGGACCGGCGGAGCGTCGCTCCAGTTCCACCGCCCGGCGGAGTTCCACCTTGGACAGGTCGAATTCGGCCTCGCGGATCCTCTGTTCCGCCTGGGCCTTGACGACGGCCTCCTCGGCCCGGCGCACGGAGGCGCGGGCGGCGAGCAGGCGGGCGCGGGTCTCGTTGTCGTCCAGCCGGGCGACGACGGCGCCCTTGGACACGTCGTCGCCTTCGCGGACCAGCATTTCGGCCACGCGACCGGCATATTTGGCCGTGATGTCGATACGCTCGACCTCGATACGGCCGTTCGAACTGGCGAAGCCGTCCGGTACACGGGACGACTGGTTGCTGCTCCAGTATGTGTAGCCGCCGCCCGCAAGGGCGGCGACCGACAGGATGGCGAGAAGGGGGGCGATGCGCATCGGGGGGGACCTGCGCTGCGGTGAAGAGGGGGGAGTCCAGTTAAATCAGGGCGATAGCCTATGGCCATCAAAATTCGACCGCCTTGTCGTGGATCAATTCACGGCCGGCCGGGCGAGACGCCCTGCGGGGGGCGCAGGCGGGATGCCCGAAGAAGCCCCGAGGGATCGTTGAAGATCCTGAAGAGGTCAGATACACCCGTCCGCACGGATGCGGTCCCGATTTTGTCCGTGGGACAGCCCCCGGGTCAAAGAGTATCGTCTTTTCATTGCCGGACATTCCGGCTTCCCTGTGGTTGGAGGGTGTGTTTGTTTCATCGGCCCGGGTGCGGAGATTTCATTGTACGCACCTTGGTCTTGCCGACCGGCCTGCCGTTGGCGAGGCTGGCCGATCTTTCCCGGAGGCCCGAACCGTGACCCCCGAGTTGACTGCCCCGTCACCGCTGCCCCCGGCCCTCGTCCAGCCCCTGTGGGAGGCACTGGACGAGGCGGTCGTGGTCACCGATGCGATGCTGGACCCGCCGGGTCCGACGATCCTCTACGTCAATCCCGCCTTCTCCCGCCTGACTGGTTTCGGCGCCGACGATGCCGTCGGGCGCACACCCGTCATTCTGAAGGGTCCTGGAACCGACCCGCGGGCCTTCGCCGGCTTCAAGGACACGCTGCGCGCCGGTCGGCCGGCCCGGGCGACGGTGCTCAACTACCGCCGGGGTGGCGAGCCCTATCTCTGCGAGATCATCGCCGCCCCGCTGACGCATCCCGACGGAAGCCGCGGCTACATTGCCGTGGAGCGGGAGGTCCAGGCGGCGCCCGCGGTCCCGCTCGCCGATCTCCGTTTCCGGGAATGGCTGCTGGCGGCCTCCGCGCACGATCTGCAACAGCCGCTGAACGCCCTGACCCTGCTGACCGGCGTGCTTGATCTGCGGGCCGGTGACGATCCGCGCTTCCGGGAGCCGCTGGACGGGATGCAGGCGGCGCTGGCGTCGGCGCGGGACCTCTGCGCCACCTTTCTCGACCTCGGCCGGGCCAGCACGGGGCGGATGGACGTGGCGGCGGTGGCTCTGGGTCCCCTGCTGCTCCGGGTGGCGGAGCGGCACCGCCTTGCCGCGGCCGCCAAGGGGCTGGTTCTCGCTGTCGTTCCCGTCCGCGCCGTGGTGCGATCGGACCCCAGACTGCTGGAGCGCATCCTGGACAACCTGCTGTCCAACGCGGTCCGGTTCACGCCGGCGGGCCGCGTGCTGCTCGGCTGCCGCCGGCGGGTGGGCCGCCTGCGCATCGACGTCCTGGACACCGGCCCCGGCATCGATCCCGCCAGCCTGCCGCATCTGGTGGCCGACTACCGGCACGGCACCGGCCCGGAGAGCGGGCAGGGGCTGGGGCTCGCCATCAGCCGCCGGCTCTGCGATGCGCTCGGACACCGGCTGGAGGCCGGCCGCGTTCCGGGTGGGGGAGCCCGCTTCTCGGTGACCCTGGATTTCTGGACCGGAGACGGGCAGGGCGCTACTGCACCCGTCGCACCTTGATCCGGGTCGGGCGGCTGTCCGGCACCATGCTGTAGGACCCGAACGCCCCCGGCCTGACGGTCACCGTCTCGCCGATGCCGATGCGCAGCGGATCGTCCTCCCGCTGCAGCCAGACCTGCCCGTTGTCCAGCGTGAACAGCCAGCGCCCGTCGCGGTCCTGGCGCAGCCCGGTGATGACCGCGCGCAGCCGGTCGGGCGCGCCTTCCGGCGGCGTCAGGGAGAGCTGCTCCGATCCCAGGGCGGGCGGAGTCCCGGGGGCGGGGGGTGCTGTGGATGCGGTGGCGGCGTCGAAGCAGGCGAGCCGCGCGGTGGCGGCCGTGATCCCGCGGCAGGCCATGACACTCTCCAGCGTGTCCGCCGCGGCCCCCGCGGAAGCCAGCAGGGGGAGGAGGGTGGCGGCCGCGATCCGGGCAGGGTGCATGGTCACTCCCGTCGGAGAACTGCGTCGGAAAACCCGCGACGGGCCGGGAGCGGGGACGGTGGGCGTCCCGCTCCCGGTGCTGCGCGTCAGTCGATACCGGGCTGCGGCGTCAGAACTGCGCCGTCAGGCCGACGAAGACATAGCGCCCCAGGGCGTCGTAGACCTGGGGATAGGTGTTGCCGTTGCCGAAGCCGGTGCCGACCTCGGAGCTGACCGGCGGGTCGTTGTCGAACAGGTTGTTGACGCCGGCGTTGAGGGTGAAACCCTCATAGAACTCCCAGTTGGCCGCCAGATCGAAGTAGTCCTGGCTGTCCAGCGTCTCGTCGATGGCGGCGAAGCTGCCGTTCAGGTCCGGATCGTCCGAGGACAGGTCCAGGTTGACCTTGGCGATGTGCCGCCAGCTCAGCGACACGTCCAGCCCGAACGGCGCCGACCAGGTGACGCGCGCCTTGTGGCGCCATTCCGGCAGGGGCACCTCGCAGGTCGGGCCGTAATAGCCGGCGCAGTCGTACTCCACGTCCAGCACCGGCACCGGCCTGCTCTCGAACTTGTCGAGCCAGGTCCCGATGAAGCTGAAGGACAGCCCGCCCCGGTCGGGCAGGCCCAGGTCGGCCAGATCCATCCGGTAGGCCACTTCGAGATCGATGCCTGAGGTCTCCAGCGTGCCGAGGTTCAGGTTGAACGCCTCGATATAGCCCTGGGGGTCCGTCCACAGGCTGCCGCCCGCGCCGCGCTGGATGAAACCGCAGAAATAGGGATCGCCCGTGCGGCCGCACTGGTCCAGCGCCAGCGTCGGCGGCACCGTGCCGATCTGGTCTTCCAGCTTGATGCGGAAATAGTCCAGGGCGACGCTGAAGTTCGCCAGGAAGCCGGGCGTGAAGACCGCCCCCAGCGCGATGGTGTCCGACTTCTCCGGGTCGAGATCCGTGTTGCCGCCGGCAAGCTGGTTGAACTGCCCGGCCGGGTTGTTGAGGATGCGGCCGTACTGTTCCGGGGTGACCCCGGTGTTCGCGCACTGCTCCAGGGAGAAGGTCGGCGTGGCGCCGGAGCAGGGGTCCGCGGACAGGTCGAACAGACCGACGCCCTGTGCCGCGAACAGCTCCCGCACGTTGGGCGCCCGGACGGCCCGGTTGTAGCTGGCGCGCAGGCGGACGTCGGCGGTCAGCGACCAGTCGCCCGCCACCTTGTAGGTGTTGGTCGTGCCCGAGGTGCTGTAGTCGGACCAGCGGTAGCCCAGGTCCAGGCTGAGCTGCTGCACGAAAGGCTTGTCCTGGACCAGCGGGAGGCGCAGCTCCCCGAACAGCTCCCGCACGTCGAAGGCGCCGTCCACGCTGATCGTGGGGCCGCCCTGGCCGGCCAGATCGCCGGTGGTGAAGGCGGCATCGGTGCGCAGCTCCAGCTCCTCGCGCCGGTACTCCGCCCCCAGGGCGATGGCGATGCCGTCCGTCGCCAGCGGACTGCGGACCCCGTACTGGCCCAGATCGCCGGAGACCGAGGCGGTCAGCACCTCCTGCACCGTTTCGCCTTCCTGGAAGCCGGGGGTCTGGAGATAGTCCAGGGCCTCCTGCGTGACGCCGCCGATCTGGAAGACGTTGTAGGGCCGGCAGGCCGGGTCCGTGCCGTCCACGAAGGAGCGGCAGGCGGGCTGCCCGGTTGCCGGATCGGTCACGACATCCAGGGCCCGCTGGCTGCGGGCGATGGAGAAGTCGTTCCGGTAGTTCTCGGCGAACACCACCGTGCCGTACTGGTAGGAGGCATCATAGCTCCACCCCTCCATGAAATCGCCGCGGAAGCCGCCGACGAAGCGGTAGGAGGTGTGGCGCAGATCGTCCTGGCGGCCGCCGCCCTCGACATTGCGGCGGCCGATCAGCAGTTCGGCGGTGTCGTCCGGGCCGAGCCCCTGCGCGGTGCAGAGCGTCGCCGCCTGCTGCGGCGACAGGAAGGGGTTGGAACACGGCGTCGTGAAACTGCCGACGAACAGGCCGCTGGGCGCGATCTGCGCCACCGTCCTGTCGTCATGGAACATGAAGGTGGAATAGACCTCGACCGCCTCGTTGAACTCGTACCGGCCGAAGGCGCCGGCCGTATAGCGCTCGTCCGGACGCTGGTAATAGTTCAGTGGCCCGAAATTGTAGAGGTCGGTCGACAGGTTGAACGGGCGGAAGCCGCCGGTGGCCTGATCGAGCGTCAGTTCCTGGTCGTCGCCGACGACGAAGTAGCCGGGATAGCTGGTGGCGGACCCGGCGCAGACATAGCCCGACCCGTCGTCATTGCTGCCCAGGGCGCAGGAGCTGTAGTCGCGCTTGGACTGAACGACGGGATCGATCTCGCGGTAGCCGGCGTAGATCGTGATGTTGCCCTTGCCGTTGGCCGAGTTCATGCCCAGCACGCCGGTGATGTCCCGGGTGAAGCCGTCCGTGACATCGTCCTTGGGCAGCTCGTAGTTGGCGGCACGGACGACATCGGCCAGACGGTTGTCGTTCTTGTGCTGGAAGAAGCTGTACTGGGCGTCCACCCGGGCGCCCTCGAAATCGTCCTGCATGATGAAGTTGACGACACCGGCGACCGCGTCGGAGCCGTAGACCGCGGAGGCGCCGCCCGTCACCACCTCGACCCGTTCCACCAGGGATGCCGGAATCTGGTTCAGGTCGGGGGCGGAACTGGCGTCCGTGCCGCCCGGCGTGCCGGCGGGCAGCCGCTTGCCGTCCACCAGCACCAGGGTGCGGGTGGGACCCAGGTTGCGCAGGTCCACCGTCGCCGTGCCGGTGGACCCGTTGGAGACGTTGCCGCCCTGGTCGGCGAAGGCCTGGGGCAGATTGTTGACCAGATCCTCGACCCGCGTCGTGCCCTGGAAGGCGAACTCCTCGCTGCCGATGACCGTCACCGGGCTCGTGCTGGTCAGGTTGCCCTGGCGGATGCGCGAGCCGGTGACGATGATCTCCTCGACCTGACCCTGCGGGGTCTGCGCCGTGGCCGGAAGCGCGGCTGCCAGCGTGCCCAGCGCAGCCCCGGCCAGCATGACGGCGCGGAGCGTTCCGGGCGCCCGGCGCGTCCGATGGTTTCCTGTCAGTCTGCTCATTCCCTGTTCCCTGTTCCGGCGGCCGTTGCGGCCTGCCGTTCGTTGTCGCGGGCCGCCCGGCCGCGCCGGGTGGCGGTTGCCGCCCCCCGTCAGCGCAGGCGATGCCGGGCAGGCCATTCCTGCGAGCTAGCATCGGGAACTCAGGATGCGAAATGTCTCGAAAGAAGAAATCACATAAAAACAGAGGCGTGTTGAAATACAGCAACACGAAACTCGATATAAAGTGTTATTTGCCAGAATTGATGTAAATTCTGTGAGTGTATTTTCTCTTCAGGTATAGCCAATCCGGCGTCAGGTCCCAGAAAAGACGGATCCGATGTTGATGCTTCCGGCATAGGCTGTCCGCCGGGTCTGTCGATCCCGGTCAGGGAAGACAGACCCGCCGGCCCCTGCAGCACTCCGCGTCGGAGAGATGCTCTACCGGTGACGGGCCAGCTCCGCCGCCTCGAACGCGGCGAGCGCCGCCTCCAGCCGCCACTGGACCCGGGCCTTCTCGCTGCCGGCCAGGAAGCCGGCGCAGGCCGGGGCGGGGGAGGGCGCGCCAGGGCCGTCGGCAGCGCAGGCGGGAACGATCCGGGTCGTCTCCGCATCGGCCCAGAGATCGTCACCGGGCAGGAAGCTGTAGCGCAGGCTGTCCCGCGACAGCCGCTTCACCGCCGCGTAGTCCAGCCCGAACCAGCGCACGGCCTTCACGTACTCCAGCGCGAGCGTCGAGCGGGAAACGCCCTGGTCGTCGGTGGCGAGCACGAGCGGAACGCCGTGGGCGCGGTAGAGCCGGAACGGGTGGCTATCGCGGTCCAGGTGCAGGATCTGCTCGTTGCTGGTCAGCAGCACTTCGACCGGGATGCGCTCCCGCGCCATCCGGTCCATGGTCGCGGCGGCGTCCGTCTCATAGGCGATGGCGGCACCATGGCCGATCCGGGTCGCCCCGGCCACGGCGACGGATTTCGTGATGTGGTCCCGCAAGTCGCCCGGCGGCGCCAGCACCGGGGTCAGCTCGCCCGCGTGCAGGGCGAGGTTCAGGTGCGGGAAACGGTCCGTGACGAAGCCCAGCACCCGCATCTGCGCGTCGAAATCGCGCAGGGCGGACGGCCCGTCCTCCGGCGCCACGAGGTTGAGCCCGACCACGCGGGCATCGGCCCCCGTCAGGGTCGCGGCGAACACCGCCTGGACGAAGACCTCGGCCGGGGTGCCGCTCCGGTTGGCCTGGAGGATGTAGCGGATGCCGACGGCACAGGCGGCCGGCCCAGTTCCGTCCGGGCCGCAGCCCAGCACCGTCCGCTTGCGTGCCTCGTGCCGGTCCAGATCGGCCCGGGCCGCCGCGACCGCCGCGTCCAGGGCCGCGCCGCGCACGGCGGCGAGCTGGGCGTCCAGATCGTCGGACCAGCGCAGGGTGGCGGCCAGGGCACGCAGGTCGGCCGAGCGCAGCGACAGCATCTCCTCCAGATGCAGGATGCGCTCATCCGCCGCGATGCGGGCCACCTCCGCCAGCATGTCGCCCGTGCGGACGGCGGAGACGGCACCGAACCGGCCGAAGGTGGCGAAGAACTGGTCGCGCCCGTCCACCATGCCGGTGCCGGTGCCGCGGATCGACAGCGCGTTCAGCATCTCGCCCTGGCCGCCGGGCGCCTTCGCGTGATCCGCCACCGCCGGCACCCCGTCGTCCGGGCGGCAGGGCGGCGGCAGGATGGCGCGGGCCGTGCGGTCGAAGCACAGCCCGTCCTGCTGCGCCCAGGCGACGAAGCTCTCGGCATAGACGGCACCGCTCAGGTGGGTGTGCAGGTCGGCCCCTTTCGGCATGGCCGTGAGGAACCGGGTGAGATGCGCCGAATCCGTCCGGGCCGCGCTGAACACCGACTCCATGTCCATGGCGGACGGCTGCGCCGGCCCCCGCTCCGGCAGCGCCGCGCACCCCGCTGTCAGCAGGCAGAGAAGAAGCAGCAGGGGCAGGGGACGGCGCATCGGTCTGTCCGGGCAGCGGAACGGAAGCACCGATATGACCAGATCGGGGACGTGGTGCAAACGGGGTATCGGTGGACATCCGGTTTCCCATCGCCGCAAAGGCGGGAACGAAGCGTCCGACCGGGCGTCATTACGGGTAGAACCTGGCGTCAGTGCTGGTAGAAGGATGGATACGAAGGGAGTTTCCCGTCGCCGCTGGCCATCACTGAGGAGAAAGCATGTTCCGATCGTTGACGCTGGCCTCGACCCGCCTGACAGAACGCTTCCTTCCCGATCCCTATGTGCTGGTGCTGCTGCTGACGCTCCTGGTGTTCGTCTCGGGCATGCTCTTCGAGGGCCAGTCCCCGCAGGCGATGGTGGAGCATTGGGGCAAGGGCTTCTGGCAGTTGCTGGAATTCAGCATGCAGATGGTCCTGGTTCTGGTCACCGGCTTCGTGCTGGCCAGCACGCCGGTCTTCGCCCGCCTGCTCGGGGCGCTTGCCAGGCTGGCGCGGACCCCGGGACAGGCGATCCTGCTGGTCACGGTCGTCTCTCTGGTCGCAAGCTGGGTGAACTGGGGGTTCGGGCTGGTGATCGGCGCCCTGTTCGCCCGGCAGCTCGCGCGCCGGGTGCAGGTCGATTACCCTCTGCTGATCGCGTCGGCCTACAGCGGCTTCATCGTCTGGCATGGCGGCCTTTCGGGGTCGGTGCCCCTGGTCATCGCCACGCCCGGCCATTTCACGGAAAAGCTGATCGGCGTCGTGCCGACCAGCGAGACGATCTTCGCCGGGTTCAACCTGACCATCGTCCTGGCCCTGTTCGTGCTGATCCCCCTCGCCAACCGGCTGATGCTGGGGCATGGCGCACGGCCGGTCTTCGTGGATCCTGACAGGCTTGCCGATCCGACGCCTTCAACCGGGGAGGTGGTGGAGCGGCCGGCCGAACATCTGGAGCACAGCCGGCTGCTGGCGCTGGCGATCGGGGGACTCGGTCTCGCCTATCTCGCCGTTCATGTCTGGCGCCAGGGCGGCCTGAACCTCAACATCGTCAATTTCGGATTCCTGATGCTGGGGATTCTTCTGCACGGCACGCCCCACCGCTTCCTGCGCAGCCTGGAGGAAGCGGTGAAGGGTGCTGCCGGCATCATCATCCAGTTCCCCTTCTATGCCGGGATCATGGGCATGATGGTGGGGTCGGGGCTGGCGCGCGACCTCTCGGCCTGGTTCGTCTCCATCTCGACGGCCCAGACCCTGCCGCTCTTCACCTTCTGGAGTGCGGGACTGCTGAACATCCTGATCCCGTCGGGCGGCGGCCAGTGGGCGGTGCAGTCCCAGGTGATGCTGCCCGCCGCCCTGGAGCTTCAGGCGGACGTGCCGCGCACGGCCATGGCGGTCGCCTGGGGCGATGCCTGGACGAACATGATCCAGCCCTTCTGGGCCCTGCCGGCGCTCGCCATCGCCGGGCTGCGGGCCAAGGACGTGATGGGCTACTGCCTTGTCATCCTGCTGCTCTCGGGCGTCGTCATCTCCCTGGGCTTCCTGTTTCTGTAGGCTGCGTTCGCGTGGACCGTTGCGGTGAGGCCTGCTCGACCAGGCCTTTCCATTGTCCGCGGTCGCATCCGGTGCCTATGATGAGCGGACATCGTCCTGGGGAGCACGCCCATGGCAAGCATCACCATCCGCAATCTCGACGCCACGCTCGAACAGCGTCTGCGGACCAGGGCGGCTGAGAACGGCCGTTCCATGGAGGAGGAAGCACAGCAGATCCTCCGGCAGGCGGTGGCCTCGCAGGCAGCGCCGCGCGACCTTGCCGCGTCCATCCGTGCCCGCGTCAGGGCTCTCGGCGGTATCGACCTGGAGATTGCGCCACGCGGGGCGATGCGCGAGCCCCCCGCGTTCATCTGAGCGGCGGGATGCTCATCCTCGATACGAATGTTCTTTCTGAAGTGCTGCGCCGTGTTCCGGAGCCAGCCGTCGAACGGTGGCTCGCTGCCCAGGACGGGACAGACGTTTATCTTACGGCCATCACCGAAGCAGAACTGCGGAGGGGGGCTGCGATCATGCCGGCGGGGCGCCGGAAGGATGGGATAGCTCATGCCATCGACGCTATCCTCACCGAGGACTTCCAGGGCCGCATTCTGCCCTTTGACAGCGCCGCCGCTTCCGCCTATGCGGTGATCGCGGCGGAACGCCAGTCGGCCGGCCGGCCGATCAGCCACTTCGATGCCCAGATCGCCGCGATTGCCCGGGCGCGCAGCGGGATCGTGGTCACGCGCAATACGGCGGATTTCACCGGATGCGGGGTCGTGCTCATCAACCCGTGGATCGATCCGCTGTCGCCCTGACCGATGCGACGTCCGTGGCGCCGCCGCAGGAACAGGGATGGCCTTTCCGCCACCCCTGTCCGTTCCGGAAGGCCCGGCGTTACCCGAGCTGCTGCAGGAGCGTTTCCTCGCCCGTGCGGCCGTGCCAGCGGTCGAACCAGACCACGTCGCGCAGGGGCGTGCGCGGCAGCCAGCCGGCCGCTTCCAGTTCCGGGTTCTGGAAGAAGTGCGAGACATAGCCGACGCAGAGATAGGCGATGGTCTGGATCGAGGCCGGGATGCCCAACGCCTCGCGCAGGTCGGCATGGCGCAGAATGCTGACCCAGCCCACGCCGACATTTTCCGCCCGCGCGGCCAGCCAGAGGTTCTGCACGGCGCAGACGGCGCTGTAGAGGTCCATCTCGCGCTGGTGCGTGCGGCCGACAACCACCGGGCCGGTGCGCTCGCGGTCGCAGGTGACGCAGATGCCCACCGGCGCCTCGACGATGCCCTCCAGCTTCAGCCGTCGGTAGGTCTCCTGCCGGTCGCCCTCGAACATGTCGGCCGCTTCGGTATTCGCGGTCTGGAAGGCGTCGCGCACCTTGCGCTTCACCATCGGGTCGCGCACGACGATGAAGTCCCAGGGCTGCATGAAGCCGACGGACGGCGCGTGGTGGGCCGCCTTCAGGATGCGCCCCAGCACCTCGTCCGGGATCGGATCGGGCAGGAACTGGCCCCGCACGTCGCGCCGCTTGAAGATGCACTTGTAGACGCTGTCGCGCTCGGCGGCGGTGAACTCTGCGTCGGCCTGATACGGATTGGCTTCCATGGTTTCCCCTGCATGGGCAAGCACGGGTCGCCGCCCGTCCATGGCGGCTTCCCAGGACGTTCCAGGCCGGTCTTCTGACTCAGGCTCACCCCTTCCGGACACCTTCCCGGCCCGCGGGGCCAGTGGCATCCGTCCGGAAGGTCCCCTTCACAGCGCTGGGCGCGTGGCAGACTTCCACTGCCTTCCCGATTCTCCCGGAGGCAACCGGGCACCTGGAACGGCGCCATCGATACACGGATGCCGCCGGGCGATCCAGCACGGCAACGCCCCCCGCCGGGTCAGGGACAGCAGGTCGCGGAAAAGGTCACGGGGCCGATACCGAGCGCCGGACCGGCTCAGGCGTTCCAGCAGCGCCGGGCCACGCGCAGCCAGTTGCCGCCCAGGATCATGTCCAGTTCGGGGGCCGCGAAGCCCTGCCGCGCCAGCGCCTCGACGATGCCGTTCAGGCTTTCGGGCGGCGCGACGGCGATGTCCGGCCGGTAGCCCAGCTCGGGCGACCAGCGGTCCCGGTGCCGGTTCAGCCAGTCGCGCAGCTCTTCCTGGTCGAACACATAGTCCAGCCCCAGGCCGACATGCTGCGGCCCCACCAGATCGGCGACATAGGCGACATGGGCGGCGATCCGCTCCGGCGTCGGCTCCCCGCCCAGGAACAGGTCCACGCCATTGATGCCGACCACCCCGCCCGTGGCGGCGCAGGCGCGGATCAGATCGTCGCCGATGTTGCGACCGTGCGCCTTCAGCGCGTGCGGGTTGGAGTGGGAGAAGATCACCGGCCGGTCGGCGCGCTCCAGCACGTCGCGCGCGGTGCGCCAGCCGGTATGGCTCAGGCAGACGACCATGCCGGCTTCCTGGATGGCCTGTACGGCCCGCTCGCCGGCCGCGGTCAAGCCGGGGTCGTCGTCATGGCAGCCGCCGCCGATGCCCGTGGTCCGGTTGTAGACCAGACTGATCCAGCGCACGCCCAAGGAACGGTAGATCTCCGCGAATTCCGGCCGGACGGCGAGCGACTCCGCGCCTTCGATGTCGAAGGCGACGCCCAGCCGGCCGGTGGCGGCGGCGTCCGCCACGTCCTCGGTGCTGCCGGCCAGGCAGTACTCGTCCGGGCGGGCCGCGATCCAGTCGCGGAAGAAGGCCGCGGTTTCCATGATCTCCGTCGCCGGGGTCTGATCCATCCCGACATTCAGGCTGACCATGGTGAAGCCGCTCTCGCGCAGGCGCTGGAGCTGTGGCAGGAAGCTGGCATCGCTGCGTAGTGGCATGCAGGCGTGATTGTCCCAGACGACCCTCGGCCTGCCCGTCATGTCCCGTGGCATCGGCCTCTCCCCGGTTCCGGCCATCAGCGTCCCCCGAAGCGGCCGGGGGCGAGATCCTTGACCGCGACGCCCTCGTCCCGGCAGTCCTGCGGCAGGCTTCCGTCCAGGATCAGCCCGGCCGCCAGCCGTCCCAGGGCCGGGGCGGTCTGCATCCCGTAGCCACCCTGCCCGACCAGCCAGAAGAAGCGGTCGTCCGCCGGGTCGAAGCCGGCGACGGGCGTGCGGTCGGGCGCGAAGGTGCGCAGCCCCGCCCACTTCGCCTTCAGCGTCCGGAACTCCAGGTCCAGCGCCTCCTGGATGCGCTCGGCGGCGACGGCGATGTCATAGTCGTCCGGTTGGGCGTCGCAGGGCTCCGACGGGCTCTCGTCCGCGGGGGAGCCGAGCAGGCGGCCGCTCTCCGGTTTCACGTAGAAGCCCTCGTCCACGTCCATCACCATCGGCCAGCCGGCGGTATCCGGCCCAGCCGGCGGATCGAACAGGAAGGCGGTGCGTCGTTTCGGCTCCAGCCCCACGGGAGCGATGCCGGCCAGGGCGGCGACGCGGTCGCCCCAGGCGCCGGCGGCATCGACCAGAAGGTCGGCCGCGACCGTCTCCCCGCCCGCCCGGATGCGCCAGCCGTCCGGCGTGCGGTCGATGGCATCGGCCGCACGGTCGGTCAGGACGGTGCCCCCGGCCTCCCGGATCATGCGGACGAAGCCCTGCATCAGGGCATGCGCGTCGATGTCGGCGGCGGTCGGATCGTGCAGCGCGCCCAGCAGCCGCTCCCGCCGCAGCCGGGGCACCAGCGCCACGGCCTGGTCAGGGTCGAGCGGGAGCAGGGCAGGCCCGATCTCCGCGGCGGTGGCGGCCAGGCTCTCCGCCTGGTCGTGGGTGGCGATGAACAGGGTGCCGCGCGGGTGCAGCAGGGGCTGGTCGCAGAACCCCGCCGGCGGTGTCTCGAAGAAGGGCCGGCTGGCGCGGGTCAGGGCCCGGACGGGGGCGTTGCCGTAGGCTTCGGCGAACAGGGCCGCGGTGCGGCCGGAGGCGTGATAGCCGGGCTGCGCCTCCGCCTCCAGCACCAGGACACGCCGCCGCGGCGCCAGAAAGGCCGCGACAGACAGCCCGGCGATCCCGGCCCCGATGACGACGATGTCCGCCCGGTGTTCCATGGCGGCTCAGCTTGCCGGTTCCAGCATGAAATAGACAAGCCGCATCTCCTCCCGCACGACGGCGACATGCGGTTCCCCCGCCGGGATGACGCTGACCATGCCACCCCCGATGACGGCGGCTTCCCCGCCGCTTTCCGTTTCCGCCCGGCCGGACAGGATGACGGACAGCTCATGCCCCGCGTGCAGCGAGGCGCCCGCATCGGGAATCCGCGCACCGGCCGGCAGCAGGGCGGTGCCGATGCGCAGCCGGCCGCCGCCGGGCAGGTCCAGCACCCCCAGTTCCCGCGTCAGCCGCCCGTCCTCCGGGTCGGCGATGGTGAAGGTCCGCATGGCCGTCCCCCCTCAGTGTCCGCTGTCGTAGCCGTAGTCCCGCGCCGCCTGGGCGGGCGTCAGATAGCCGTCGCGCAGGTCTGCCGCGATGCGCGCCGGGTCCCGTTCCCGCGGATCGCCCCAGCCGCCGCCGGTGCCGGTGACCAGCCGCACCAGATCGCCCCGGGCCAGCGGCAGGCGCGCGGTCTTGCTGAAACGGACGACCTCGCCGTCGGCCCGCACCACCTCGGCGAAGTTGGGCGAGCCCTCCTGGCCGCCCTGCATGGCCCAGGGCCGATGCCGGTAACGGCCGAAGGTGGTGGACATGAAGGCGCCGTCGCCCAGCACCCGGTATTCGAGCTGCAACCCCTTGCCGCCGCGGAAGCGGCCGGCGCCGCCATCCTCCGTATGGAAGCCGAAGCGCTCGACGCGCACGCCGTAGCGGGCCTCCGTCACCTCCACCGGGATGTTGTAGGTCTCCCCGTTGCCGACGCAGAACTGGCCCTGCTGGCCGTCGCCGTCGCAGGCGGCCCCCCAGCCGCCGGCGAGCGGCTCGACCAGCAGGAAGAAGTCGCCGCTGTCGGGATGCCGGCCGGCGATCACCGTCGCGCAGACCGATCCGTAATGCCCCGCCGGAAGCCGGTCGGGCATGTGCGGGGCGAGCGCCTTCCACATCACGTCGGCGGCGGAGATCATCGTCTCGTAGTAGATGGAGACGGGGGCCGGGCGGCTGGCCGTCATCACGGTGCCGTCGGGGCAGATCACCTTCAGCGGCCGGAAGACGCCCTCGGTCGCCGGGATCGCCGGGTTGGTCAGGGCCTTGAACACGGCGCGCACGGCCGACAGCAGGCCGGCGCGGGTGTTGTTGATGGGACCCGGCGCCTGGGCGGCGCTGCCCGTGAAGTCGGCGATGAACTCGCTGTCGGTGATGGTGATGGCGACGCGGACCGGGAAGGGGCCGTTGCCCAGCCCGTCGTCGTCGATCATGTCCTCCGCCGTGAAGGTGCCCTTGGGCAGCCGCGCCAGTTCCTGCCGGATCATCGCCTCGCCATGGTCCAGCAGATGCTCCACCGCATCGGCCACCCCGGCCGTGCCGTACTTGTCCACCAGATCCAGGAAGCGGCGCTCGCCAAGCTGAAGCGCGGCGGCCCCGGCCCACATGTCGCCCAGGGTCATGTCCGGCAGGCGCACATTGGCGCGGATCATGTCCACCAGCGCCTCGTTGATGCGGCCCTGGTCGAACAGGCGGACGGCGGGGAACTGCAGCCCCTCCTGGTAGATCTCCGTCGTGTTCGGGCTGAAGCTGCCGGCGTCCTTGCCGCCCACCTCCGTCCAGTGTGCCTTGTTGGCGGCCCAGGCCAGCAGCGTGCCCTCGTGGAAGATGGGACGCACCAGCGTCACGTCGGACAGGTGCGTGCCGCCGCCGCCATAGGGATCGTTGGTGATGAAGACGTCGCCGGGACTGATGCGGCCGGGGCCGGCGAACTTCTCCTGCACGGAGCGCACGGCGGCGTCCAGGGTGCCGATGAACAGCGGCACGCCGTTGCCCTGGGCGATCAGGCGGCCGGCGGCGTCGGTGATGCCGATGGCATAGTCGAGCGTCTCGTAGATGATCGGGCTCATGCTGGTGCGCTTGAGCGCCGTGAACATCTCGTCGCCGATGGCGACGAGGGCGTTCTTGATCACCTCACGGGTGAAGCTGTCCGCGGGCTGCATGGGGTCACCTTTCCGGGGTGCCGCCGGTCCGGCGGTCGAGGATGAGATTGCCGAAGGTGTCCACCCGCACGGTCCAGCCGGGGGGCACGACGGCGACGGTGGCGCCTTCCTCCACCAGCGCCGGGCCGTCCAGGGTCATGCCCGGCTCCAGCGCGTCGCGGTCGTAGACGGCGGCGTCGTGGATGCCGTCCACGTCGTAATCGACCCGGCGGGCGCCGGTGCGGGCCGTCTCCACCGTGCGGCCGGTGACGGGGCGGGGCGGCAGGTCCAGCTTGGCGATCTGGCCGACGCCGACCAGATGCGCGTTCACGATCTCCACCGGCGCGTCCAGCGCGAAGGTGTAGGCCCGGCGGTGCGCGGCATGGAACGCCTCGACCAGATCGGCGATGGCGACCGCGTCCAGCGGGCCCGCGGGCACCGGCACCTTGACCGTATGCTCCTGGCCCAGATAGCGGGCATCGACATGACGGGTCAGCAGCACCGTCTCCGGGGCGAAGCCGTCCTCCCCGAAATCCGCGCCGGCTTCCGCCGCCAGCTCGTCGAACAGGCTCGCCAACTCGGCGGGCGGGGCGGTGTCCAGGCGCAGGATGCGGGTGCGGATATAGTCCCGCCGCAGGTCAGACATCAGCATGCCCAGGGCCGAGAAGACGGCGGCATGGACCGGGATCACGACGCGGGGAATGGCAAGCTCGGCCGCAAGCTGGGCCGCGTGCATGGCGCCGCCGCCGCCGAAGGCGACCAGGGCGAAGTCGCGCGGGTCGTGGCCGCGGTTCAGCGAGACCAGCTTCAGCGCGTTCACCATGTTGGCGTTGGCGATGCGGATGACGCCGCGGGCCGTGGCGACCGCATCGGCACCGAAGGCGGACCCCACGCGGGCGAAGGCGGCCTCCACGGCCGGCAGGTCGGGGACGATGGCCCCGCCGGCGAAGCGGTCCGGATTGATCCGCCCGGTCAGCAGGTTGGCGTCGGTCGTCGTCGGCTCCGTGCCGCCGCGGCCATAGGCGACGGGGCCGGGGGTGGAGCCGGCGCTCTTCGGCCCGACATGCAGCGCACCGCCGGCATCGACCCAGGCGATGCTGCCGCCGCCGTTGCCGATCTCCACGATGTCGATGACCGGCGTCTTGATGGCGTAGCCGGGGGTCCGGGGCGTCTGCTCGATCCAGTAATCGGTGGTGATGCGCGGCTCGCCGCCCTGGATCAGGGTGCATTTCGCCGTCGTGCCGCCGATGTCCAGCGCGATGACGTCGGGCTCCCCGATCAGGCGGCCCAGCGCCGCCGCGGCCAGCATGCCGCCGACCGGGCCGGATTCCACCATGGCGATGGGATTGGCGCGGGCCGCGGCCAGGGTGGCGATGCCGCCGTTCGACTGCATCACGTAGGCGCGGCCGCGGAAGCCGTCGGCCTCCAGGCGCTGCCGCAGCCTGTCCAGGTAGCGGCCGGCGGCGGGCTTCACATAGGCGGACAGCACGGCCGTGCTGGTCCGCTCGTACTCGCGCCATTCCCGCGTCACGGCATGCGAGGCGGTGACGGTCACCTCCGGCCACAGCCGCGCGATCTCCGCCGCCACGGCGGCTTCGTGCGCCGGGTTGCGGTAGGCGTGCAGCAGGCAGACCGCGACGGCCTCCACGCCCGCGGCCCGGAAGTCGTCCAGGATGGCGGGCAGGCCGGACAGGTCCGGCTCCCGCACGACCCGGCCCTTCACGTCCAGCCGCTCGGGGACTTCCCGGCGCAGGTGCCGCGGCACGAACGGCACCGGCTTGCGGAAGGCGAAGTTGAACAGGTCGGGCCGGTTCGACCGCCCGATCTCCAGCACGTCGCGGAAGCCCTCCGTCGTGATCAGCCCGGTGACGACGCCCTTGCGCTCGGTCAGGGCGTTGATGACCACCGTCGTGCCGTGGACGAACAGGCCCAGACCGTCCATCGCCACGTCGGCCGTGCGCAGGGCATCCAGCACCCCCCGCTCGAAGTCCGGGGGCGTGGTGTCGACCTTCACCGTGGAGACGCCGGTGATGGCGCCATGGGCGTCCTCCCGGCACAGCACCAGATCGGTGAAGGTCCCGCCGACATCGGTTGCGACGCGCATCATGGGTCCTTGCGGAAGCGGAAAGGGGACCCGGCGGCCATGACAGCCGCCGGGACGGGTGCGCTCGTCCGGGGTCCGGCGCAGCCTCAGAACCGGACGCGGCCGGTCACGCCGAACTGCCGCGGCGGGGAGAGCTGGCCCAGATCCTGGCCGGTGGCCGAGCCCGACCAGAAGCCGTCGGCGTATTCCGTGAAGAACTGCTTGTTGGTCAGGTTCTTCACATAGGCCGTCAGCGACCAGCGCTCGGTCTCCAGCCCGGCGCGCAGGTTCACCAGGGTCACCGGATCGCGGTAGTCGATGTTGTCGGCATGGAAGTACTGCTTGCCGCGGTATTCGACGTCGGCGCGCAGCAGGCCGGACAGCGCGTCGGTGATGGGGAAGCTGTACTGCGTTCCGCCGTTGATCTTCGCCTTGGTGTTGTTCGGAAGCTGGTTGCCGCGGTAGGCGCGGGTTCCGTCGAAATCCTTGATCTCGCTGTCGGTCACGCCGACGCCGCCGAACGCGTCCCAGCCTTCGGCGAGGCGGGCCTGGAACTCAAGCTCGAAGCCCGTCAGCTCGGCTTCCTTCACATTGTCGATGATCTGGGCGCCGGCCGTCAGATCGACCCGGAAGATCTGTGCGTCGTCCAGCTTCGTGTAGAAGGCGGAACCGTTCAGGATCAGGCGGTTGTCCATGAGCTGGGACTTGAAGCCCACCTCGTAGTTCGTGCTGACTTCCTTCTGGAAGATGCTGGGGTTGACGGTGGGCGCGTTGTAGCCGCCGGAGCGGAACCCGGTCGAGAAGGTGGCGTAGGTCATCAGCGACGGCGTCCATTCGTACTTCGCCGTCACCTTCGGCTGCCACTCGCTGAAAGTCTTGGAGCGCACCGCGTTGTTGCGCAGCAGGTCGGTCTGCTCGCGCTCGTCGCTGTCGTAGCGCAGCGCGCCGGACAGTTCGAAGCGGTCGGTCACGTCATAGGAGGCCTGGCCGAAGAAGGCGTAGGCGAGGTTGTCGTTGGATTCGTCGCCGAAGATGAACAGCGGTTGCAGGCCGGCGAGCGTGCTGTTGGTGTCCAGGAAGACCGTGGTGCGCAGGTCGCGGTCCGTCTGCAGGATGTAGGCGCCGCCGATCCAGCGCAGCGGCTGGTCGTCGGGCGAGGTCAGGCGCAGTTCCTGGCTCCACATCTCGACCTCCAGGTCCTGACCCTGGCCGATCGACTGCACCCGGGAGAAGTCCAGGTCGCCGCGGTAGTTCTCCTTGACCTTGCTGTAGGCGCTGATCGAGGTCAGCGTTGCCGCGCCGAAGTCCCAGTCGAGCTTCAGGCTGAGATCGCCCATGTCGCGCTCGCTGCGGCCCAGCAGGTTCTCGTCCGGCTTGACGTTCTCGTTGTTGGAGAAGCCCAGGGTCGGGAACTGGCTGTAGAGGACGGCGCCGCCCTCGGTGTCGGAGATCGATCCGCGCAGATCGACCGTGACGCTGTCGCTGGCGATCCAGCGCAACTGGGCGCGGCCCGTCCTGTCCTCGTAGAAGTCGGCCTTCTCGTCCAGGAACCCGTTCGTGATCTGGCCGTCGCTGTCGGCATAGGAGCCGGCGGCGCGGAAGAACAGCCTGTCGGCGACGATCGCCCCGCCGGCCGCGGCCGACAGGGTGCGGGTGTTGCCCTCGGCATAGCCCGCCTCGGTGTATCCCTCGAAGTCGTTGCCGGGCTGCCGGGTGATGATGTTGATGGCGCCGCCGATGGAGTTGCGGCCGTAGAGGGCGCCCTGCGGTCCCTTCAGCACCTCGATCCGCTCGATGTCGAAGAGCTGCTGGGTGAGCTGCTTCTGGTTCGCCTGCGGCACCCCGTCCACCACGACAGCGACCGACGGATCGCTGTTGTTGATCTGGGAGATGCCGCGGACCGTGACGAAGCTGTTGCCGACCGTGAAGCTCTGCACGATCCCGATGTTCGGCGTCAGTGCGATGAAGTCCTGCGGCGTGCGCACGCCCGCATCCTCGATCGCGTCGGCGGAGAAGGCGGTCACCGAGACGGGCACGTCCTGCAACCGCTCCTCACGCTTCTGGGCGGTGACGACGATCTCCTCGATGGCGAGGCCGGACTGGGCCGCGGCGGGGACCGCTGTCAGCCCGGCGAGAAGTGCCGTCAGGGTGGTCGTCGTGAGCAGGCGGGACGTGAGCTGGATCGACGTGCGCAATGGAGCCTCCGCTTCGCCTCAGATGAGGTCTTCTATTGGTTGGAAATCCTCTTCGATCCCGAAGCTGCGGGGTCCGAAGCAGGCCAGGGCGGCGGGCGAGCGCATGATCGGGGGCACGCTCGCCCCGATCACCCGGACCCGCTGCCCGTACTTCAGCGACTCGGTCGTGATCGGCTCCGCCGTCTCACGGTCGAGCATGGTGACGAGATCGGGCACGATGGCGACCGTCCGGCCGCCGCGTCGCGCCACGAGGTTCTCGTTCTGGAAGAGGATCTCCATGTCCGCCGTGGCGGCGCCGTCGGCGGCGATGCTGCACCGGCCGATGGAGAAGCCGCGGGTCGTCTCCCGCACCAGGTCCACGATCTTGCCGTCGAACAGCACCGCGCAGTGCCGGTAGTAGTCCGTGCCGCGCAGATAGCCCAGCAGCGCCTCGAACGGGTCGCCGGCGCGCCGCCCGGCGGCGATGGCCTGCCCGATGCCCAGCGCCAGCGACAGCGTGCCGGGGATGGCGGCCCGCTTCGCCTCCGCCCCGCTCATGGGATAGCAGGACAACGCCACGCCGCCGCCCATGTGGATCACCATCAGCCGGGCCATGTCCTCGGCCGACTTGGCGTCGCGGGCGCTGATGACGTTGTACTCGCCGTGTTCGTTGGCCAGCGCCATGGGCGTCGCCGGGATGCCCATCACGTTGAAGGTGACCATCTGGAGTTCGGGGAAGGCGCGGCCCATCCCGTCGGCATCCACGACGGGCAGGCCCCGCTCTGCCGCCAGCTTGACCGGCAGCAGCGAATTGATGCCCCCCATCTCCACCGGCAGGATGGCGGTGGCCGGCCGGCCGGTGTGCTGCTCCAGCGCCTTCACGGCCAGCCCGACCTCGTCGCCGCCGACCAGCTTCTCCACCATCACCGTGGGCGCGCCCATGATGGCGATGGTGTAGAGGTTGGCGTCGTCCGGCAGGTCCTGGAGCGCCACCACGGGCGGCGCCCCGTATTTCGCCAGCGCATGCTGCGCCAGCAGCCGCCCGATATAGGGATCGCCGCCGCCGCCGGTGCCCAGGAAGGCGGCGCCACGGGCGATGTCGTGAAGGGCGGGGATGCTCAGGTCGATGGTCATGGCTCAGCCCTTCCTTCAGATTCCGGCCATGTCGCCGACGGCCTTGGCGCGGATGCGCACGGCCCCGCCCGGCAGGTAGGCCAGCGGCACCTCCTCCAGGTCGCGGATGTCGATGCTGCCGGGGTCGGCTCCGGCGCGGACGGCGATGGCCGCTGCCTCTTCCTTGGCCTTGGCGATGGCCGCCTCGCGGCCCAGCTCCTGGTAGGAGTAGACCCGATCGACCTCGCCGCCGATCTGCGCGATGGCGGCGCCGATGGCATTGGCGACGCCGCCGTTCTCCGGCCGCACGATCCGCGCCGCCCCGGGCAGCGTCCCGTCCACCAGGATGGCGCCGCCGCCCACCAGCACGACCGGCAGGTCGGTGGCGCTGGTCTTCATGCGGTCGATGGCGCCGGACAGCAGGCGCCGGATTTCGGCCAGGGCCGACGCGACCAGCCCGCGGTCCAGACCGGCGAGGCGGGACGGATCGCCCATGCTGGCAAGGCCGGCCGCGACCGCGATGTCGGAAGTGGTCAGGACCTCGCCGCCGAAGACGCGGGCCTCCTGCGGCAGACGGTAGCCGACGCTGTCCGGCCCGACCCGGACGCTGACCTCCCCCGGGTTCTCCGCCGGCCCCTCCACAGGCCGGACGCGACTGCCGCCGCCCAGCCCGATGGAGAGGATGTCCGGCATCCGGAAGTTCGTGCGGACGCCGCCGATGTCCACGGCGACCGAGGATTCGCGGGGGAAGCCCTTGACCAGCATGCCGACATCGCTGGTCGTGCCGCCGATGTCGATGACCAGCGCGTCCGTCAGGCCCGACAGGTAGGCGGCGCCGCGCATGCTGTTGGTGGGACCCGACGCGAAGGTGAGGACGGGGAAGCGCGCCACCGTCTCCGCATTCATCAGGGTGCCATCGTTCTGGCTGACGAAGAACGGGCAGTCCAGCTTCAGCTCGGCCAGGGCGGCATGGAAGGACGCCACCACATGCCGCGCCATCTCGGCCAGGCTGGCATTCATGATGGTGGCGTTCTCGCGCTCCAGCATGCCGATCCGGCCGATGCTGCCGGACAGGGTGATGAGCGCGTCGGGATGCAGCTCGCGCACGATGGCGGCGGCGCGCTCCTCCATGTCCGGGTTGACCGGGGCGAAGATCGAACTGATGGCGACCGCCGTCAGTCCCTTCGCCCGGAAGCGGCGGGCGGCTTCGGCCACCGCCGCCTCGTCCAGGGGCGCGATCGGGCGGCCGTCGAACTCCCGGCCGCCGCCGACCAGGGCGACATCGCCGCCGACGCCGGCCTTCAGGTCCTCGGGCCAGTCCATCAGGGGCGGCAGGCCCTTGCCCGCCGGCAGGGCGATCCGGATGATCCCCACCGGCAGCAGCCGCTTGCGCTCGACGAAGGCGTTGGTGAAATGGGTCGTCCCGATCATCACCGCCTTGATGCTCTCCGGTCCCAGGCCGGAAGCGTCCAGCACCGCGCGGATGGCGGCGACGATGCCGCTGCCGACATCGGCCGTCGTGGGTGACTTGTAGGTGGCGACCACCCGGCGCCCGTCCATGAGGACTGCATCCGTATTGGTTCCGCCGACATCGACGCCGATGCGCATCTGCCCTCCCGCCGGCCGCGGGGGCCGGATTACCTGGAACCGTGGCCGCGATTCTTGGCGACCCCGCTTCGAAGTCTTCGGGACCGTCACCGACTTGTCAAAAAGGCCGGCGGGTGGATTCGGGCCGTATTCGGGTGGGCCGGGTCAGGGTGGCCCCGACCCGCACCTACCCGTCCGGGTAGGTGGCGGCCAGGGCCGGCCGCTCCCGGCCGCTGCCCGCGGCGCCGGGACACCGGCGTTCTCCGACAGGTGCCTTCGGTCGGGGCCGGAAAGGGGGAACGGTCAGGACAGGCCGAGCAGGCGTCGGGCGGTGATGATGGCGGCGGCCCGCCGGTCCACGCCCAGCTTCCCGAAGATGTTCTTCAGGTGGAACTTGACCGTGTTCTCGGTCATGGCCAGCGCCCGGGCGATCTCCTTGTTGGAGGCGCCGCGGCACAGCTCGATGACCACGGCGCGCTCGCGCGGGCTCAGCGTGTCGGCCTCGTCGCGGGGCCGCGCCAGGGTGCGTTCCAGCTCCTCGGCGAAGGCGCGGGCCAGACTGTCCAGCCCGATCTCCCGGCTTCGGCGCAGGCAGTCGCGCAGCAGCGGCGCCAGCCGTTCGCCGTGCTCCAGGAAGACCTGCCGCAGCCCTTCCGGGGCCGCCAGGGTGAGGGCCTGGGCCAGCTCCGCCACCGGGTCGGCGGTGGTGTCGTGCGGTCCGCCGCTTTCCACCGCCAGCCGGGTGGCGGCTTCGGCCTTCAGGACGAGTGCCTGTATCCGGTGGACCGTCATGCCGGCCTCCCGCGCCCGCTCCGCGGCCTCGCCGGCGGCCTCCAGTGCGGCGTGCGGGTGCCCCTCCGCCAGCAGCAGCCGGGCCTGGACCGTCAGGAAGGCGTGGCGCTCCCGCCAGGCGGCCGGTGAGGCGCGCATGAGCGGCAGTTCCGCCTGAAGCGGTGCCAGGGCGTCGCGTGCCCAGGCCGTCTCCCCCATGGCGGTCAGGATGCGGGCACGTTCGCAGGCGATCAGCCGGCCCAGCCGCGCGAGCCCCCGCTCCGCTGCCGTCCGCTCGCCACGGGCCAGAACGGCCAGGGCCCCGTCGTGTTCGCCCTGGGCGAGCTGGAGGGCCGCGGCCACCCGGTATCCCGAGGCATAGATGTCCA